>NZ_JBPPND010000018.1:0-8174 GCF_051306395.1 Methyloceanibacter sp. | reverse complement strand
AGCTTGACCTTGTTCTTCGGCACCGTCAGCGGCGGCCCGTTCCACACGACCTCGTGCTTGCCGCTGCCTTGGGCGAATTCGCGCGCCACCTTCTCCGCGTCGCGCAAATCGATCTCCGCGCCTGCTGAGCCTGCAGCCCCGAAAGCCAGGCGCGCAAACTGCAGCTTGGCGGAGGCCTGCGCAGCGCTCTTGCGGATGAGGTCCATCGCCGCCTCGCGCATCTCATCGTCCGGTTCCTCGGCCAGCATCTCCAAACCATTGGAGATCGCCGAAACGGGATTGATGACATCATGGCAGATACGGCTCGATACGAGCGCCGCCAGATCAAGATCGCCGAGTGCCGTGGGCTCTGTCATGGCCTCCTCCCTTCGCCTCCGCAGGCTTTTTGCGGAGATCACGTGGTCCGCGCACGAATTTCTGTTACAGGAAGGGCTCACCTAAGACGCGCGCGAAAGCGCGAAACGAATCAGCATCCCTTTGGAGCATCTTGCCTTGTCAGCACCAAGACATACAACCGCGCTCGCCCCCGACCCCAAGCCCGATTTCGATCTCGGCCGCGCCGCCGAGATTCTTACCGGCGCCGCCGCCAAGGCCGGCGCGGCGATCATGGCGCATTGCGCCGGCCCCACCGAGGTCGAGACCAAGGCCGACGATTCCCCCGTCACCAAGGCTGACCGTGACTCGGAAGTCGTCCTTCTTGCCGCGCTGAAGGATTTGGCCCCCGATGTTCCGATCGTCTCCGAAGAGACCGCAGCCGACCGCTCGGCGCCGCTCGGCGCACGGTTTTTCCTCGTCGATCCGCTCGACGGCACGAAAGAATTCATCAAAAAACGCACGGATTTCACCGTGAATGTCGCCCTGATCGAGGAAGGCGTCCCCCGCTTCGGGCTCGTTTACGCCCCGGCGCGCGCGCTTTTAGCCGTGACCACGGCCGACGGTGTTGCGATCGAGGCGGCGATGACGCCGGACGCGAATGGCGCCGATCTCGAGACGCTCGATCGCAAGCGCCTGCATGCGCGGCAAGGAGACCCGAGCGGGCTGACCGCGCTCGTGAGCCTCTCCCATCTCGATGAGGAGACGGAGAAGTTCTTGGAAGGATTCAACATTTCGGAGCGCTCCGGTGCGGGCTCCTCGGTCAAGTTCCTGGAGATCGCGCGGGGACGCGCGGACGTCTATCCCCGTTTCGGACCGACCATGGAGTGGGACACGGCCGCGGGCCAAGCCGTCCTGGAAGCCGCCGGCGGCCATGTGGTCGACGCGAACGGCGCGCGCTTCCGCTACGGCAAGACGCAAGAGGGATTGCGCAACGGAAGCTTCGTCGCTTGGGGTCGCACGGTCTTAACGCCCCGATAACCCTTCCACCGTTTGGTAACTGTTTCGGTAAACCATAGCGGTCGGGGCCGTGTGCCCCGCCGGCCGGCCGGGTACGCCGGCTTCGAGCCCGAGGGCATAGTCATGCGTTCCACCAGCACCGCAATTGCCGTGGTTTCGGCGATCTTTTTGTACTGTTTTCCTCTATCGCCAGCATCGGCCCAGGACGACACCATGGTCATCACCCCGGAGTCGTACGCCGATATGGTCAACGGCACCGAGCCGAAGACGCTGCCCCCGCCCTCCGTGGGTGGCGCAACGAGCCCCTATGCTCCAGGCGCTTACCCTCAAAGCGGCAACGCGGCGGAGTCTTACCAGCCCGGCCAAGGCTATGCCTCGGAGAAGCTTCCCGACAACGATGAGGGCACGTTCTCCATGGAGGAGATCAAAGGCACCGGGCATCGCTTCTTCGGCAAGGTCTCGGTCGGCTTCGCCAAGGTGGTGGAATATGCCTTTCAGCGCTCTGGCCGGCCCAACGGCTATATCTTGGGCGAGGAAGCGGGTGGCGCCTTCGTCGCCGGTCTGCGCTACGGCGAAGGCGTGCTCCACACGAAGGACGCCGGCGAGCACCGAATTTTCTGGCAGGGGCCGTCAGTCGGCTACGATTTCGGTGCCGCAGGGTCGAAGACCATGGTGCTGGTCTACAATCTCAACAGCCCGGGTCAGATTTACGACAGATTCGCTGGGGTCGACGGATCCGCCTATTTCATCGGCGGCGTCGGCGTCACATATCTGGCCCGAAACGACCTTGTCCTGGCGCCAATCCGTTCCGGCGTCGGCCTTAGGTTAGGCGCAAACATCGGCTACCTGAAATATACCCGCCAGCCCACCTGGAATCCGTTCTAGATTGGCGCTAAGGAAGCTGAAGCCAAGGTCTTCGCGGCTCACGCCCCGGGTGGCGGCCGAAGTCGCTTGAGCTTGCCCGAGAGGCGCCGGAGAAGGTGGCGCGTGGGCGCTAATTTCGGGAACGCTGGCCTTGATGATCGAATGGTTCATGTTCGCGGCGTTGGGCTTCTTCTTGGGATGCCTGCTCGCCCTCATGCTTGCCCCCCCGCTGTGGAACCGCGCCGTCAAGCTGACCACGCGCAAGCTTGAAGCGACGATGCCCATGTCCCTGGCCGACATTCAGGCTGATAAGGATCAGCAGCGCGCCGAGTTCGCCATCGAGCTGCGCAAGGTGGAGGTCGCGCTTGAGAAGTCCAAAGAGAAGGCCGCGCGCGAGCTGATCGAGGCCAACAAGCGCCGCGTCGAGATTCAGTTGCTGAACACCGACCTGACCGGCGTCAAAAGTCAATTTCAGGAAAGCCAGAACGCCAACCGCGTGCTCCAGCAGACCATCAAGCGGCGCCTGCCCGACCTAGACGCACGGCTCAAGGCGGCCAAGAAGGCGCTGGCGGAGCTCGAAACGGTCAACGCCGAGCTGCGCAATACGGTGGCCTCCCAGTCCGAGGCGCTCAAAATCGCGCGCAGCACGGTTCACAATCAGCGCGCCGATATCGACCGCTTGCGCATGTCGCTTGAGAGCGGCAGCGCCTCCGGGCGCGGCTCCGCCAAGTCGGACGGTCGCGCGGCTGCCGAAAGCCAGCGTCTTGCCGCGGAGCTGTCGCGCACGCAGGAGGACCTGGAACGCGCCAAGATGAGCGCCGAGGAGAATGCCTTTCTCCGCCGCGAGTTGAGCCGCCTCGCCTCGCAGATTCTCACCGCCGCGCGGAGCCAGGGTGCGCAGGGGCACGCCGCGCCACAGCGTGAATACGCCGAGACCGAGATTACCGAGGGGGTAATGGCCCAGGAGGCCGCTTGGCATGAAGCGCGGGCCGGCAACGGCGCTGCGCCGGAGCCTGCCATGGAGCGGACCCCCATGGAGATGGAAGCAGCCGGCGTGGAGGAGCATGAGAGTGCCTACGCCGAGGCGGATGAGGAAGAGCACTACTCCGAGGAGCACGGCGAGGCGCCACACGAAGAAGATTACCGCGAGGACGAATACGTCGAAGAAGACGAGCACGTCGAAGAGGGCGCCGAAGAGCCAGAGCAAAAAAGTAGCTTGGCGCAGCGCTTCGCCGCGCGTAGAGCAAAGCGCAGTGAGGACAAGGCAGGCGGCGGCAGCCTGACCAGCCGCTTGCGTGGCCTCGTGGCCGACAACACTCAGACCCGTGGTTAAAGCCTCACGTTTGCAGAAAGCTCCGTTTCCCGTTCTTCAGTCTTAGCGCCGTCAGGCGCCCGCTGAAGACGGCGCCGGTGTCGATGCCGATCCGGTTGGAGCGTACGACCGGCTCGGAAGTCGGCGTGTGCCCGTGCACCACCACCTTGCCGAACGGCTCGATCTCATCGAGGAACGCATCCCGGATCCACATGAGATCGAAATTGTCTTGGGCGTAAAGCGGCACGCCCGGCCGCACGCCCGCATGCACGAACAGATAGTCGCCCAACGGCACCTGAAGACCGAGGTGCCGGAAGAAGTCGAAATGCGCCGGCGGCAGCTTGTCCATGAAGGCTTCGCGCCAGCTCTCGGGCGGCGCGCCCGTCTTGTCGAGCTGGTCCACGTCGACCCCATAGGACGCCATGGTCGCCTCACCGCCATTGACCCGCCAATGACGGAGCCGCCCGGCATCGTCCAGGAAGTCGAGCAGGAGCTGTTCGTGATTGCCCTTGAGGAAGTGAACGGAGAAGCCCTCGGGCAACGCGTTCAGTAATATCTCGACCACCCCGCGGCTGTCGGGCCCGCGATCCACATAGTCGCCGACAAAGATGAGAGTTTTGTTCGCCGCATCCTGCCGCGCGGCGTCCGCCTCGATCTGGCGCAGCAGCTTTGCCAAAAGGTCGGACCGGCCGTGAATGTCGCCGACGGCGTAAACGAGTTCGCCCTCCGGCACGTGCGCGCTCACCGTTTCACGAGGCGTCCCTCGGTACGGCGGCGAGCTCGCGATAGAGCCGCGCCGGGAAGCTGAAGACCGTGCTGACGCAGTTCGACGTGAGCCCGATGAACAGCACCGTCTGCCCGTCCCGGAGTTTGTCGTCCTCCGTGATGACGTAGAGCGTGTCGATGCCGAGCGGCGGCAGTCCCTTCAATCGCGCGGCCCGCTGCTCGAAGGCGCGAAGCGGCGCGCCGCCGAAATGATCGAACTTGGCGTGCACCCGGGCGATCGCGGAACGAATCTCGCTCTCCGATTTGCATGGCGGCGCCACGGCCTTGGGGCCGTCATCGTTGTAATAGGTGATTCCGTAGGCCTGGATGATCGGGCCGAGCCTCTCGGAATAGGCCTTGAAGACCGCAAAGCCGAGCAAGGTGACGGCAATCGCTATGCCAGCCGCAACCCTCGACCAAAGTGGCATGGCCAAGTCCTCCACCGCGGAGATGCCCTGACGGAGCTCTCCAGCGAACGAGAGTCTAGGACGGTATCGCCCTAAATCTCCGCATCGACCTCACAGCGTACCGTATCGCGGTGACCGCATTCGGGCATTTTCCACGCAATGATGTCTCCGGTCCTGGTATCGACGATCGGAACCGGGCACGCCACGCGCCAGAAACGGTAGCTCGAGCCGCGATGCCCGGCGTCCCATTGGGTCCCGAGCATGATACCCGATCTTTGGCACCGTTGCAGGTTGAATGGCTGGGCCGCGGCTCCCAGGGATTCCGCCTGATCGAAGAGCTGAACCTCCTGGCGGCGGCATACCATCATGGAGTGCTCCGTGGCCCATTCCCGGTTTTCGTAGCCAGTATAGGGCGCGTTCTGATCCGCGGGCCCGGCAATGACCGTCTTGCAGACGATCAGGACGACAGCTGCTGGCATGGGTACGGGCATGGCTTAAGCTCCCCGCTCTAGATTGGCGCCCTCGAACGGGGCGAACCAGCTCGCCGTCCAGGCGAGCGCCGCATCTTCCGCGAACCGCAGGCCCGCGAGCATGAACAAGCCGCCATGGTCGTTGGTGGTCTTTTCGACCTCCACCGCGACGTAGGCCATGCTCCGGGCAAGCGCGATTGCCTGCACCTCAGACTTGCACAATACGGCGTTGAGCTTTTGTGGTGGTGCCGTCGGCGGCTGTCTCACGGCCTGGACCGGAAGGAAAAGGCTCGCCATCACGGCTAGGGTCAGTGTCGTAGGCATTTTGGCCCCCTCAATTAGGTTGCACGAACGCCACTCCTCGGGATCCTTGCGGACCGATACCTCCCAAATTCCCCTAGACCGGCTGGAACCTGTCTTTGCGCTTCCGGCTCATGCTGCAATGCAACATTCGCCTGCTTGGTCCCACCCACTTAGTATGCCTCCTGCAAGTTTCATGCAAGGTAAACGCCCTGCGGCAGAGTGCCTCTAAGTCGGTGGATTCGCGTCGTATTTCGAAGTCCCATTGTCCGGTGCGAAGACCTGACGCGCAGCGTTAGCCCCTTGACCAGTCTTCGAAATGAATGCTGCACCGCAAAAAAGTGATTCGCAAGACTGTCAACAGCCTACGCCTATCGATGCGCACCCGATAGAGCAGGACGGCAACAGAGATCAGATGATTGGCAAGGACTTCGCCACTGCCGCGCGTAATTGCTCAAGATAACGGCAATTTTCGCTAGATCCCGCGCGCCAAGTTCGACCCGCTGAAGGGTGCCATCCAGTTCGCGGTCCAACCGAGCCGGCCGTCTTCGGCAAAGCGCAGGCCCGCCAGGATGAAAAGCCCGCCGTCTCGACCACGGCGTAGCCGATATAGCGGCCGCAAACCTCAGCGCCCGCGGCCTTGTTGACCAGGTTGATGGCGATCGGCTCGGTCTTTCCGGAGGTCATGGCGGAGGCGAAGGCCATGGCCTGATCTTCGGTTTCACACAGGATGGAATTGAGTTTCTGAGGCGTTGCCGGCGCCTGTGCCGAGACCTGAGCGGGGCAATTCGGGCAACTACGGCGCTCCGTCTGCGGCAGTGCTCTTCCCAGTGAGCGAGCGACACCGATCATTTCCACTCGGACATATCCGGCCTAGCAACGCACCAAGTCAGGTGAGGCCCGGCGTTGGACGTTGGTCGGCCTTCTGTACCGACGGAGAATACGGCGCTCTACGGGGCTCCTAGCGCCTCCACCACTCCCAAGGTGTGTCTATGGTATAGTGAGCTCGAAAAAAATGGCGCCCCGTAGGGGAATCGAACCCCTGTTTCCGGCGTGAGAGGCCGGCGTCCTAGGCCGCTAGACGAACGGGGCCAGCGCGCGAGCGAGAAGCTATAGCTTGCCGCCTGGATCGCGATCAAGGCTAATCGGCGTCGATCTTGATGCGGGAAAGCACCCTGCCGGTGGTCACGTCGATGACGGCGATCTCCGGCCCGGTGCTGGTCTGAAGATGGAGGGCCAGCAGGTCGCCATCAAGGGCCATGGAGGCAATCGTGGCGCCACGCGGCAGGGCGAGCGCGGAGCCGGAGGCCTCAGCCGGTGCCGAGGCTTGGCCGGCGGCTGGCGCTTGCACTTTCTTATCCCCCAGCTTCGAGGCCTGATAAACGATAGCCGCCATCACTAAGGCGAAGCCGCCCACCAAGAGGATGCCCATGACGATCACGGCGATCTTGAGCCCGCGCACCTGGCGCGGCGTAAACACCGTGCCCGGCAGGGGCGTATTGTCAGGCTCGCTCGTCACCGCCATCGTCTAAGGTCCTGAAATGCCGCAATCACATCAACCGCCTGTCGAACGCCTCACTGCCGAAGCGGAGGAAAGCCACGCGAATATGCGGCTCGACCGGTTCCTGAGCGGCGTGCTCCCGGAGTTGAGCCGCACGCGGGTACAGGCCCTCATCAGGGACGGCCAGGTGGCATCAAGCGGCGCGACCATAGAGGACGTGAAATACAGGGTCAAACCGGGCGAGAGCTTCGAACTTTGCCTGCCGCCCGTTGCCGACACCACGATCGCCGGCGAGGCGATCCCGCTCAATGTGGTCTACGAGGACGACGCGCTCATCGTCATCGACAAGCCGCCCGGCCTCGTGGTGCATCCCGGCGCCGGCCAGCCCGACGGCACGCTCGTCAACGCGCTGGTGGCCCATTGCGGCAAGTCCCTCTCTGGCATTGGCGGCGTGGCGCGGCCCGGCATCGTGCATCGCCTCGACAAGGATACGAGCGGGCTGATGGTCGTGGCCAAGACCGACCAGGCCCACCGCGCCCTCGCCGAGCAATTCGCCGACCATGGCCGCACCGGCGAGATGGAGCGCGGCTACCTCGCGCTGGTGTGGGGCGCGCCTTCGCGGCCGCACGGACGTATCGTGGCGCCGATCGGACGCCACCCCACAAGCCGCACCAAGATGGCCGTGCTTTCCGAGGAGAAAGGACGTGAGGCCGCCACTCGCTGGCGCGTGGCGGAGACCTACGGGCACAGCAAGGACGGCCCCCTCGCCGCGCTGGTTGAGTGCACGCTGGAAACCGGGCGCACCCACCAAGTGCGCGTGCACCTGGCCCATATTGGGCACCCCCTGATCGGCGATCCGCTTTACGGCCGCGGGTTTAAGTCAAAGCTGGGGAAATTGGCGGGGGACGCACAGACGAAGCTCGCGGGCCTCGAACGCCAAGCGCTCCATGCCGCACGGCTTGCCTTCGTGCATCCCGTGACCGGCACATTAATGGAATTTAATAGTCCGCTACCTGAGGATCTCGCCGAGATTGCGGTTACATTCAAGCAACTGTGATACCGAGTCGCCTTTTCCGCGCATGGCAAAGGTTTTATAGACGAATGTGCCGGGGGGCAGGTTGAACGGGAAGAGTGCAGCCGTTTGAGGCTGCCGGAGACGGGTTCCATGGCCGCCAGAAGTTTGCCGAGCGTGAGCGCCCACGGCGGGCTGACACGCTACCTCG
>NZ_JBPPND010000017.1:0-60792 GCF_051306395.1 Methyloceanibacter sp. | reverse complement strand
GTGGTGCCGTCGCCCGCGGTCTCGTTGGTCTTCTGGGCGACCTCTTTCAGCATCTGCGCGCCCATGTTCTCGAACTTGTCCTCAAGCTCGATCTCCTTGGCCACGGTGACGCCGTCCTTGGTCGAGCGCGGGGCGCCGAACGACTTCTCGATGATGACGTTGCGGCCCTTGGGACCGAGCGTCACTTTGACCGCGTTGGCCAGCACGTCCACGCCCCTGAGCATGCGCTCGCGGGCGTCGGCGGCAAATCTCACATCTTTAGCTGCCATCAGTGATGTTCTCCGTTATGGGGTCACGCCCTAAAGGAGCCGGTTTGGCCGGCATCTTAACGGGCGGGTGTTTCTCGAAGGGGTGAGGGGCGTTAGCCGAGAACGCCCATGATGTCGGACTCCTTCATGATCAGGAGATCATCGCCATCGATCTTGACCTCGGTGCCCGACCATTTGCCGAACAGTACCTTGTCGCCGGCCTTCACGCCCAGGGGCTGAAGCTTGCCGTCCTCGCCACGGGCGCCGGGCCCTGCGGAAACGACCTTGCCGGTTTGCGGTTTTTCGGCCGCGGTATCGGGAATGATGATGCCGCCTTTGGTCTTCTGCTCCTCCTCGAGCCGCTTGACCACTACGCGGTCATGCAGGGGACGGAATTTCATGGATTTCTGCTCCTTATTCGCTGGAACGCTGCTGCTTGGCACTCAGTCAATGCGAGTGCCAATAGCGCCGCTTGTAAGGGCGCGCCTTGCGCGCTGTCAACAGGCGCATGGCCGCGAACATCAAGCGGTGCCGGAAGCCCCGCTTGATGCCCGAACGACGTTAAGAAATGGGTTACGAGGGCTAGAGTTCCGCAGGCGCGATCGGAAGCTCGATGCAGCAGCGCAGGCCATCCGGGCGCCAGTTCAGCACCGTCTCCCCGTGGGTCTGCCGCTTGGTCAGCCGTTCGATCAGGCTGATGCCGAAGCCCCGCGTACTCGGGGCCGACACTATCGGCCCACCCCTCTCCGTCCAGACCATAATCAGCGTCGGCCCGGCGTCCTCGGAGGGCGGTTGGGAGCGGAATTCGAGGTCGACCCGCCCGGTTCCGTTGGACAGCGCGCCGTATTTGATGGCGTTGGTGGCAAGCTCATGCAGCACGAGCACGATCGTCTGCGAGTCTTGTGAGCCAAGTGAGATATTGGCGTTTTGGATATCGATGCGGTCCCAGACGCCGAGCGGCGAGAGCGCCTTCTCCACGAGGCTTTCCAGTGGGACCGCGTGCCACGTCCCCTTCACGAGCGCCTCGTGTGTGGCGGCGAAGGTATTCAGCCGCGCCTGAAACGATGTCACGAAGTCCCGTGCTTCGGGCCGAGTTTCGCTGGTCATGTTGACGAGGCTGCTCACGACCGAGAACAGGTTCTTCATCCGGTGCGACAGCTCGCGGTTCAGGAGGTCATAGGCTTCCTGCGTGCGCCGCCGGTCGGTCACGTCGAAGCAGAGCCCGGCGAGCATCGACGGCTCACCGTCTTCGGCACGATCGAGAACCTGACCGCGAAAGCTGAGCCAGCGCATTCCGCCGTCGTCCTTAGGGGCGACCCTGAACTCGTGCGTGAACGGCTTCTCGTCGCGCAGGGCCTCGCTCAAGGAAACCCGGAAGAGCGCGATGTCGTCTTGATGGACGCGCTCGAAAAAGCTTGCGGCAGGGACCTGCACCGCTCTGGGCGCGAGCCCGAGAAGCGCGGCGAGGCTGGAAGTCATATGGACGACGTTTCTGCCGAGATCCCATTCCCAAAGACCTGCGCCGGCAGCCTCCACGGCGCGAACCAGCCGCCCGGGGTCGGCCAGAAAGAGGTTGACCCCAACCAGGTGGCTGGGGCCGGTGCTTGCTTTCGACATTTGGGAGCTGGGAGAAATGTAGGCCGTAACTCTTGCCTTCTGGCCGCGTATTGGGACGGCGACGGGGGACGATGTTGGAGTCTTACGCGGCTCTCTTGCACCCTGTCTTTTAACTTTGACACATTGCCGGTTTGAGCCCAGGTGAGCGGTCATGCAGGCGAACATCCCCTTCAGTTACGACATTCCGTGCCCGCAATGTCCGCTCCGCATGTGCGAGGTCTTTCAGTCCGTTAGTGACGATGAGCTCGACTTCATTTCCGCGTTGAAGGCGGGCGAGCTGCGCACCGGGCCAGGCTCGACGGTGTTCCAGGAGGGGATGCCCTCCGATCAGCTGTTCACGCTGCTTGAGGGCTGGGCCTTCCGCTACAAGACCTTGGACGATGGCCGCCGGCAGATCACGAGCTTCGTCCTGCCGGGCGACTTCATCGGGATTCAAGGCTCCATGCTGGGCGACATGGATCATTCGGTCGAAACGCTGACCCCGGCCGTGCTGTGCAGCTTCCCCAGGAAGCGCGTTTGGGAGCTGTACCAGAACTGTTCGAGCCTCGCCTTCGATATCACTTGGCTCGCCGCGCGGCAGGAATCGATCCTCAACGAGCATCTGTTGAGCCTCGGCCGCAGGAACGCCGTCGAGTGCGCCGCCTACTACATTTTGCACCTCTATCTGCGGGCCCACGACGTCGGCCTCGTCACCGAAGGCAGAGTCCGCTTTCCCTTCACGCAGGAGCATCTCGCCGACGCGCTCGGCCTCTCCCTGGTGCACACCAACAAGACCTTGAAGAAGCTCTGGGCCGACGGCCTGATCCAGTGGGAGCACGGCTGGTGTTTCATTCCCGACATCGCGCGGCTCGCCGAGCTCGCCAAGTTCGATCTGGGCCAGCCCCGCACGCGCCCTTTACTGTGATCCTGGAGCCGCGCCGCCTTGGCCTGGAAGCGCTTGGCTGGTATCACAGGGTGCGGCGGCCAATTTGATGTTGCGTTGCAATAGCCTGTCGCTCATGATTTCCGCGCGAGGGGCGGCGCGATCATGCAAACCGGCATCACCATGTCTTCTGGGCAGGGCGCCGCCTCAGGAGGGCTCGCCATGCTTGACGTGATCGTTCTGATCGCCATGGCCATCACCGCGGCCGCTTTTGCCGCCGGGCTGACCTTTCAGGCCGGCCTGCCGCTCTTGCCGGTTCTGATCGGCACGGCGGCGCTGTTTCTGGTCATGGCCGCCTCGTTCCTCGGGACGGGGCGCGGATCGCGCGGCGGCGGCGCTGGCGGCGACCGCCTCGGCGAGCTCGAAGAAGCCCTCGAAATCATCGACACCGATTTGCAGCGTCTCGATCGGGTCGAGGACAATCTTTCGCGCCTTGACGGTCTCTCCGACAAGGTGGAGCGGCTGGACCAGGCCGTTGCCGGCGACGCGCTGGGAGATGTCGCTGGGGGCCAGGCAAATACGGCCTTCGCCGGCGAGCTCGAGAACGTTTATGCGCGGATCGAAGCATTGCGCGCCGAGGTTCAGGCGGAGAACCGCACCGAGCGCGACAGGATCGCCAACGATCTCGGTGTCCTCGAAGGGCTGATCAAGTCTCTCTCCGGCAATCTTGCGGCCCCCGCGCTGGCGGGGACGGGGGGGATGGAGAAGGCCGGATTGCGCGACCTGCCGCCCGCCCCGCCGCTCGTCACGGTTGAGGAAGAGTTCGAAGTCGAGATCGAGGCTGAGCCGGAGCCTTTCTCCGAGCTGGAGCCAGAGTCAGAGCCAGAGCCAGAGCTGGTCCTGGAGCCGGTGCCCGAGGCTGTCACACTGGAGCTGGAGCCAGAGCCGGAAGAACTGGTGGACGTGGCCGCAGAGGAGGAAGAAGAGACGAAAGAAGACAACAACCGTCTCGATGCCGGAGGAGGGTTCCTGGCCGCCGCCGTGGTGGTGGAGGAGATTGCCGACGAATTCGAGGCCGAGCCCGAGCCGGAACCCGGGCTCGAACCAGAACCCGAACCTATTGCCGCCGCCGTCACGAGCTTCCAGGGCGACGACGATGACGACGAGCGGATGCTCGACATCCTCCGCGAGGGCATCGAGGAGGGCCGGGTCGATCTTTATCTTCAGCCGACCGTGATCCTGCCTGACCGTAAGATCCGCTATTTCGAAGCGCTGACGCGGATCCGGCAAGCGGACGGCACGCTGGTTTTGCCCGGCGAGTATATGCCCGTGGCCAAGCGCTCAGCCTTGATGCCGCTGATTGACAACGTGCTGCTGGTGCGGAGCGTCCAGGTGTTGCGCCGGCTTGGGCCCAACACGCGGATCAAGGGCGTGTTCAGCAATGTCTCCATGCACTCGTTGCTCGACTCCGATTATTACCCCGAGTTGATCGAGTTCATGGAGGAGAACAACAGCCTCAGCGAGAATCTGGTGTTCGAGATCAGCCAGACCGAGATGCTCGGCCTGACCCAGACCGAACTCAGCTGTCTCGATACTTTGGGTGCGCTCGGCTACACGTTCTGCCTCGACAACGTGGCCGACATCGAGGCCGATTTCGGCGCTTTGAGCGACCGCTATTTCCGCTACGTCAAGGTGGGCGCCGAGCGC
Source organism: Methyloceanibacter sp. (assembly GCF_051306395.1). Taxonomy (GTDB): domain Bacteria; phylum Pseudomonadota; class Alphaproteobacteria; order Rhizobiales; family Methyloligellaceae; genus Methyloceanibacter. The sequence goes on along the minus strand of NZ_JBPPND010000017.1, from coordinate 56,358 downwards.
TTCCTCGGTGGGCCGGGCCGGAAAGCGTCGGATCTGAAGCGGCATCTGGATGGGCTCGGCATGCAACTCATCATCGAGAAGGTGGAGAGGGAAGGCGACGTCGCGGACCTGCTCGACCACGGAGTCGAGTTCGCCCAAGGCCATCTTTTTGGGAAGCCGCAGCCCATGAACGCGGCGCTCTCGAAGGAACTCGAAAACGCCGGCGCGCACTAAGCAAGAACGGCGCGCCCGCAAGGACGCGCCGTTGGGTGCCTGAGCGAAAGGAACGCCTATTCCGGCTCGTCCATCATCTCGTCTTCCATGTCGCCATTTTTCTCGTCCATCTCATCCGACATCATCGGCTCGTCGGACATCTCGTCTTCCGATCCCGGCGGCAAGATATCGGACTCAAGGTCCGACTCGACGGCTTCGTCTTCCATGTCTTGAACCTGGATCACGAGCGGTCGTGTTTGATCCAGGGCAGGCGGCGAGAAGGCCTTCGCAGGCTGGTTGAGACCGACAAAACCGAGAGCGCACACGCTCGCCACACCAATCTTCAGTATGAGATGACGCATTTCCGTCTCCATCGCCGAGGCGCGAGGCCCGATGCCTTCACCCTGATTCGGCGTGACGCGAATTTTACACGCGCCTCGCCCCGGATGCGACGGAAAGCGCGACCAGCGGCGTCCTTGACCCCGATCCCGCAAGCCTCTAACCGGGCGTCATGACCGCAGCCTCTTCCGCCGTCCCCATCGTCGATTCCGTGCAAGACATCGGCAAAGGCTACCGCGCCTGGTTCGTCGATATCTGGGGCGTTATGCACAATGGGCGAACCGCCTTTCCGGAGGCCGCAGCCGCGACGCGCGCTTTTCGTCAGGCGGGCGGTATCGTCGTGCTGTTGTCCAACTCGCCGCGGCCGAGCCCCGCCGTACAAGAGCAGCTTCGCGAATTCGGCGTGCCGGATGGGGCCTACGATGCCACGGTGACCTCCGGCGATCTGACGCGCTACGAGCTCGGCAAGCATGCCGGCGCGCGGGTCTTCCATCTCGGGCCCGAGCGCGACGGGGCGATCTTCGACGGGCTCGACATCACGCTCACCGGGCCGGAGGAGGCGGAGCTTATCGTGTGCTCGGGCCCGTTCAACGACGACGTCGAGACGCCCGACGACTACACGGGTCTCTTGGGCGCGCTCGCCGCGCGCGGGCTCCTCATGATCTGCGCCAACCCAGATCACATGGTCGAGCGGGGGCATCGGCTCGTCTATTGTGCCGGTGCGCTGGCAGCGGTCTACGAAACGTTGGGCGGCAAGGTGATCTACGCCGGCAAGCCTCATGTGCCGGTCTATGAACTGGCGTTGGAGACCGCGGGGCGGCTCGCGGGCGAGACCCTCGACAGGGACCGGGTGCTGGCCATCGGCGACGGCCTCAAGACGGATATCGCCGGGGCCGGCAGTTTTGGCATCGATGCGGTCTTCGTGGCGAGCGGACTCCATGCGCCGGGGGAAGGCGGCGAGGCGCTCGACGCGGCGCATCTGGCCGAACTGTTCGGGCAGGAGGGCAGGCGGCCGATCGCGGCCACACGCGGGCTTCAATGGTGAGCGGCTAGCTTTTCTCGCTGAACAGCGCGTCGATATGCGCTTGATCCGCCTTGCCGGCGGGCAGCGCCGGACCTTCCAGGGCGATGTCGGAGTGCGGCGCTCGGCTTGGACCCGGCGTGTGATCGTCATTCAGGCGTCCGGCGATCACCTGGTCCAAGGTTTGAGTGATCTTGGTCACCCGCTGACCCACGAGATCGTGGAAGCCGCACGCCGTCATGATCGATAGGATCGCGTCCTCGGCCTTCTTGGCCTCTTCCTTGTCAGCGAGCGCGAGCAAGCCTTCCGCGGAATCGAGGATACGCGCCGCGGCGTCCTCGGCGGTGGCGCGGATGGCCGCGAGTTCACGCAGCGTGTTCACAAGAGCGGTAATCTCTGCCGCGACCGAATGCGACTCGCAACCGCAAGCCTTCTGGCGCGGCGGCGTCCGCTTCGCCTTGGTTCCCCCAACCTTGCTACCCATCGAAAAGGCCCTTTATCGAAAGATGTCTTTTTTGACTGAACGTTCTGATTGGCCTCTTAGGAAGCCGCGCCAAAGATGGCGTCGATCTTCGATTTCAGCGTGGCGGCGTTGAACGGCTTGACGATGTAGTTGTTCACGCCGGCCTTCTTCGCCGCGATCACGTTGTCGGTCTTGGACTCGGCGGTGACCATGATGAAAGGCGTGCGCGACAGGCGGTCGTCGGCGCGCACCTCGCGCAGCAGCTCGTAGCCGGTCATCGGCTCCATGTTCCAATCGGAGATGATGAGCCCGTAGTCTTTCTCGCGCATCATGTTGAGCGCCGAGGTCCCGTCGCTCGCCTCATCCACATTGGCGAAACCGAGCTGCTTCAAAAGATTCCGAATGATCCGGATCATCGTCTTGTAGTCGTCGACGACGAGCACCGGCGTGCTGGGATCGAGTGCCATAACCTTCCTCCGTCTGCCTCAGCCTTCGGCCCCGCTTGCTCTCTTGCGCAAGTCTTCAAAGCACCGAAGGATGCGTTCCCGTCCCGGCCAGCCCGAAACGGGGAGAATTCACCGCAGTAAATTTAAGTGTTAGGCCATGAACGGAGAGTTAAATCCCGGATTTATCGGGTTTTCTGCTCACAGAATTAGGGCCGCCAAGATTATTGCAGTGCAGCAATGGCTTCGCTATTTTGCCCAGCTCATCACACCGACAAACAAGCAGGGAAAACGCAATGACGAGCACCGCGAACGGTCAGACGAGCCTGGGCCACGGCTACTACTTGGAAGATTTGTCTCCCGGCATGGAGGCCAGCGTCTCCAAGACAATAACCGATGAGGACGTGAGGACCTTTGCCGCGCTGTCCGGCGACGTCAATCCGGTCCATCTCGACGATAACTTCGCGGCCAGCACCATCTTCAAGAAGCGCATCGCCCACGGCTTTCTCACGGGCGCGCTGTTCTCCACCGTGCTCGGCACCAAGTTGCCGGGCCCCGGGTGCATCTATCTGTCCCAGACCATGAAGTTCAAGGCGCCGGTCTATATCGGCGACGAAGTGGTGGCGACATGCACCATCAGCGCCGTCGACACGGAGAAGGGCCGGGTCACGCTCGCTTGCGATTGCTCCATCGCCGGCAAGACCGTGCTCGAGGGCGAGGCTCTGATGATGGTCGACCGCAAGCCCACGAGCCAATAGCCGAGGACGCGAAGGATCTCCGATGGACATCGTCCGCTCCTGGCGGGACACACCGCCCGCTCGCAAGGGCGCGGTCTTGGCCATCGGAAACTTCGACGGCATTCACCGCGGCCATCAGGCGGTGCTCAATGAGGTGAAGCGGATCGCTGCCGCGGAAGGCCGCGGCGCCGGCGCCGTCATTTTCGAGCCGCACCCGCGGGAGCTCTTCGCGCCCGACCAGCCGTTTTTCAGGCTGACGCCGTTGCCGGTGAAGCTCGAGCTGCTCGAGGCCCTCGGCCTCGACGTCACCTTCGTGCTCACCTTCGATCACGCGCTGTCCTCCTTGTCGGCGGACACCTTCGCCGGAGAGGTCGTGGGGGAGGGCTTCGGCGCGAGCCACGTGGTGGTCGGCTACGACTTCACCTACGGCAAGGGCCGAACCGGCTCCGTGGAGCATCTGGCGGCGATCGGCAAGACGGAAGGCTTCGGCGTCGACGTGGTCGCGCCGGTGACGCTTGCAGGCGGCGTGACATTTTCATCGAGCACGATCCGCGATCACTTGCGCCAAGGCGAGGTGAGGGAGGCGGCAGAACAGCTCGGCTATTGGTGGCGTGCGCGCGGTCGCGTCAGCCACGGTGCGGGGCGCGGCAAGGAACTCGGCTTCCCGACTCTGAACTTCAAGCTCGCGCCGGGCCAGGACGTGCGGCACGGCATCTACGCCATGCGCGTCCATCACGCCGGCGAGCGCTACGATGCCGCGGGTTATGTGGGCCTCCGCCCCACCTTCGGCGCCGACGAGCCGGTGCTGGAGGCGTTTCTGCTCGACTTCTCCGGCGACCTCTACGGCCACGAGGTCGAGGTCGAGTTCATCGATTTCCTGAGGCCGGACCACGCTTTCGACACACCGGAGGCGCTTGCTGCCCAGATGGCCAAGGACTGCGACACGGCCCGCACCGTGTTGGCGGCGGTCGATGCCGATGATCCCATGCGGCGTTTCACCCTGGGCGCAGTACTCGCCAACCGGGCACTGGATTGTGGTAAGGCCGGTTGCTAGAACGCCTCGCACATCGAATCGAGGCCTCGGGGCGGAAACAGGATCATGGTGAGAAAAACGAAGAGCGGCAAACCGGCCGCCAAGAGCGCGCGCAAAGCTGCCCGCAAGACAAAGCGCGCGGTCAAGCCAAAGACGCTCAAGACCAAGAAGGCTGTCTCCAAGACCAAGAAGGCTGTCTCCAAGAGGAAGACGGCCAAGCGTGAGGCCGCGAAGCGCAAGACGGCTGCCAAGCGGAAGCCCGCGGCCAGGAAGGCTGTCTCCAAGAAAAAGACGGCCAAGAAGGCTCCATCCAAAAAGGTCACGGCCAAAAAGCGTGCCGTGACCAAGAAGAAGGCTGTCAAAACATCTTCGAAGCGGAAGGCGGTCGCCAAACGCAAGACCGTCAAGACGAAAGCGAAGAGGCCTGCCAAAAAGGCCCCGGCCCAGTCGAAGGCCCGCAAGACCGCGAAACCGAAAAAAGCCGCCGCGCCGAAGAAGGGCGTCACGAACCCCAAAAAAGCGGCCGTGAAGAAGGTGGCGCCTGCCAAAAAGGCTGTCGCGCCCAAGACGACCGCGCCCAAGACGACCGTGCTCAAGACGACCGCGCCCAAGACGAGCGCCACGGCGAAGCCGAGAGCCATTCAGCCGCAAGCCGAGCGCGACTGGAGCGAGACGCTGTTCCTGCCCAAGACCGACTTCCCCATGAAGGCCGGTCTGCCGCAGCGCGAGCCGGAGTTGCTGGCGCGTTGGGCCGAGATGCGCCTCTACGATCGCATGCGCGAGGCCGCCATGGGCCGCGAGAAGTTCGTGCTCCATGACGGGCCGCCTTACGCCAACGGTCACCTCCATATCGGGCACGCCCTCAACAAGATCCTCAAGGACGTCATCACCCGGTCTCAGTCCATGATGGGCAAGGACGCCAACTACGTGCCGGGCTGGGACTGCCACGGACTTCCCATCGAGTGGAAGGTCGAGGAGGAGAACTACCGCGCCAAGGGCCGGCCCAAGCCGGACCTCTCCGACGCGGCCGCGCTGATCGCCTTCCGCCGCGAGTGCCGCGACGAGGCCGCGAAATGGCTCGACGTGCAGCGCGAGGAATTCAAGCGGCTCGGCGTCGAGGGCGACTGGGCGCATCCTTACACGACGATGAGTCACGAGGCGGAGGCGACCATCGCCCGCGAGCTCATGAAGTTCGCCATGAACGGCCTGCTCTATCGCGGCTCGAAGCCCGTGATGTGGTCCGTGGTGGAACGCACCGCGCTGGCCGAAGCCGAGGTCGAGTACCAGGAGATCGAGAGCCCGGCGATTTATGTGAAGTTTCCGGTGCTGTTCGCGAGCGAGGACAATCCGAACCCGCAAACCTTGCAGCATGCTTCCGTGGTCATCTGGACGACCACCCCCTGGACCATCCCCGGTAACCGCGCCATCTCCTATTCGCCGTCCATCGCCTATGGGCTCTACGAGGTCACCCAGGCGCCGGACGACAATTGGGCGAGGGTCGGCGAGCGGCTGATCCTGGCTGACTCCCTGGCCGAGACCGTCAAGCAAGCCGCGCGCATCGAAGGCTGGTCGCGGCTCGGTGAGGTCTCGCGCGAGATGTTGCGCCAGTCCATGAGCGCGCATCCTTTGCGCGGCGAGAGCGATTATCGCTTCATGGTGCCGTTGTTGTCCGGCGACCACGTCACGGAGGAGGCCGGCACGGGTTTCGTGCACACAGCCCCCGGCCACGGCGTGGACGACTTCGAAGTGTGGAGCGCCAACGAACGCCTTCTGGCCGAGCGCAATATCGACAAGGCGATCCCCTTCACGGTCGACGAGGCCGGCTTCTTCACCAAGGAGGCGCCGCGCTTCGAGGGTAAGCGCGTGGTCGACGACAAGGGTAAGTTCGGCGATGCCAACGAGGCGGTGATCCGGGCGCTACAGGAGGCGAAAGCACTAATCGCGCGCGCCCGCTACAAGCACGACTATCCACATTCCTGGCGCTCCAAGAAGCCGGTGATCTTCCGCGCCACGCCGCAATGGTTCATCGCCATGGACCGCGAGCTCGACGGTGGGCAGAGTTTGCGCGCCCGCGCGCTGGACGCCATCGACGACACGCGCTTCGTGCCGCCGCAAGGCGAGAAGCGCATCAAGGGGATGGTCGATACAAGGCCGGATTGGGTGGTGTCGCGCCAGCGCGCCTGGGGCGTGCCCATCACCGTGTTCGTGAACAAGGACACCGGAGAGGTCATTCCACGCCAGGATTTCAACGCATCGGCGGAGTTGATCGACAGGATCGTGATGGCCTTCGAGTCCGAGGGGGCCGATGTCTGGTTTAAGGATGGCGCGCAGCAGCGCTTTCTGGATGGGCTGGTCGACAACCCGGAGGCTTGGGAGAAGGTCGACGACATCCTCGATGTGTGGTTCGACTCCGGCTCCACCCATGCTTTCGTGCTGGAGCAGCGGCCGGACTTGAAGTGGCCCGCCTCGCTCTATCTCGAAGGGTCCGACCAGCATCGCGGCTGGTTTCAGTCCTCGCTGCTCGAGGCCTGCGGCACGCGCGGCCGCGCGCCCTTCGAGGAGGTGCTGACCCACGGCTTCGTCAACGACGAGGACGGCCGCAAGATGTCGAAATCGCTCGGTAACGTGGTGTCGCCCCACGACGTCATCCGCCAGTCCGGCGCCGAGATCCTGCGGCTATGGGCCATGAGCTCCGACTATGCCGAGGATTTGCGCATCGGCCCGGACATCATCAAGGCGAATGTCGACTCCTATCGCCGCTTGCGGAACACGCTGCGCTTCCTGCTCGGCAATCTCGCGCATTACCGCGACGATCTCACCGTGCCGTATGAGGACATGCCAGAGCTCGAGCGCTACATGCTGGCGCGGCTCGCCGAGCTCGATGAGCTCGTGCGCGAGGGTTACAGAGACTACGACTTCAAGCGCATCTTCCACGCGTTGCTGAATTTCTGCGTCAACGACATGTCCGCGTTCTATTTGGACATACGCAAGGATGCGCTTTATTGCGACGCCTATGACAGCGTGACGCGCCGCGCCGCGCTCACCGTCATGGACCGGCTGTTCGCCGCGCTCACCGGCTGGCTCGCGCCCATGCTCTGCTTCACCATGGAAGAGGCATGGCTGACCCGGTTCCCCGGCGACAAGGGCTCGGTGCACTTGAGCCGGTTCGCGGAGGTGCCGGGTGAATGGGCCGACGAGGCGCTCTCCAATAAGTGGCGGAAGGTGCGCCAGGTGCGCCGGGCCGTCACCGGCGCGCTCGAGATCGAGCGCAGAGAGGGCCGCATGGGCTCGAGCCTGGAAGCGGCGCCGAAAGTGTATGTCTCGGATCGAGACTTGCGCGAGGCCCTTGGCGGCGTCGATCTCGCCGAGATCGCCATCACCAGCGGCGCTACGCTTGTCCCGGAGGAGGGGCCGCAAGACGCCTTCCGGTTGGAGGACGTGCCGGACGTGGCCGTGGTCTTCGCGCGCGCCAAGGGCAAGAAATGCGCCCGCTCCTGGAAGGTTCTATCCGACGTGGGCGCCGATCCGGAGTTCCCCACGCTTTCGCCCCGCGATGCCGAGGCCGTACGCCAGTACGATCGGCGCGCCGGCCGGACCGGATAGCGCCATGCTCCGTCACTGGCTTTGGGGACCATGTTCGCCGCTCGGGCTCATTGTGGCTCTGCTCACGCTGCTGGCCGACCAGGCCAACAAGGCCTGGATGCTCTATGTCTATGATATCGGCGCCAAGCAGACGGTTACCCTGACACCGTTCTTCGACCTCGTCCTGGTTTGGAACAAGGGCATCAGCTATGGGCTCTTGCCCCAGGACAGCTCCGCGGGCCGCTTAGGGCTGATCGCCTTTGCCGTCCTCGCCAGTGTGGCGCTCATTGTTTGGCTCGCCCGCGTCACTGCGCCTCTGACGGCCATTGCCATCGGGCTGATCATCGGCGGGGCTTTGGGCAATGCGATCGACCGGGCGGTCTATGGCGCGGTGGCCGACTTCTACGCTTTTCACGCCTTCGGCTTCGAATGGTACGTCTTCAATATCGCCGACGTGGCCATAGTTGCCGGGGTTATCGGACTTCTGTATGACTCAATGTTCGGGGGTCACAAAAAGGCCGGAAACCTCTCCAAAATGTAAATAAATCCGGGCCTTGCCGGATTCTAGGGGGAATTTTGGGGCACGTCACCGCCAGAACCGCTGCAGACCGGGCCGTAAAGCTCGCCGCCATGCTTGGCTGCGTGGCGCTTCTTGGCGGCTGCGGCGGCGTCGAGTTCGAAGGCAAGGTCTTCGACTATATGGGCGTCTCCGGCGACCGCCAGGAAGGCGATGTGCGCATGAGCGAGCGTCCGCCGCTTTTGGTGCCGCCGAACCTCCAGAAACTGCCCCAGCCCATAGAGGGCGTCTCCGTGGCTGCGAACCGCCAAGATTGGCCGGACGATCCGGAGAAGGTGCGCAAGCGAATCCTCGAGGACAAGAAGGCCAAGCAGGCCGAGGTTGAGATTGAGGCCGACCCCATCAATCCTTATGCGGGCAAGGAAACGCTGCTCGATAAGTGGCTGGGCCGGGATAAGACGGTCGAAGAGCCCGTCCCGGATGTGCCGGAACCGGACGCCTCAGACCGGGTCCCCGGTACCAGCGTGGCCCAGTCGCGCCCGGCGCCGCATGTTCCCGAGGCGCCCTTGCCTGACCAGAACGACGACGCCTTCAGGCCTGCGGCACCTGACAGCTACAACAGCATCTCGGCCGGCGAGAATCGGAACACCGGATTCTAGGGAAGCCGTTAACCAAGCCTCCGGCACGGAGAGGCCGCTCCGGCGTTTGGCCGCGATCTTGCACCTCCATTTTTCTTGAAAAACTTGGCCCGAGGCCCGACATCTGGCGCATAGGGTAGCGGCTTGTTAAGCTTAGCGTCCCGCGCGCCCGATGCCCGCATCTCCAATCCTCTGGCCTCGCTGAATGGTGGTATGGATGCTAGATCAATGGACCGCTGTGCTCCGTTTCCGGACTGGCCTGGTCGTAGCCTTGATGAGCCTAATAATGTCGGTTGCTGCTGTTGCCGCTGAAAGAGCCCCCTCGGAGAAAGCCTTCGAGTTCACCCTGGCCAATGGCCTGGATGTCGTGGTCATCCCGGACCACCGCGCCCCTGTGGTGACTCAGATGGTCTGGTACAGGGTTGGCGCCGCGGACGAGCCGCCCGGCGTCTCCGGCATCGCCCATTTCCTCGAGCATTTGATGTTCAAGGGCACCGATCAGATTCCCACCGGACAGTTTTCCAAGCTAATCGCCCGGAACGGCGGCGACGATAACGCCTTCACCAATCACGACGTCACCGCCTATTTCCAGCGCGTGGCCAAGGACCGCCTGGCCACTGTGATGGAGATGGAGGCTGACCGCATGGCCAATCTGCGGCTCACCGAAGAGGACGTGCGCACCGAGCGGGATGTCATCCTTGAAGAGCGCCGCTCCCGTGTCGACAACGACCCGGGCAGCATTCTGCAAGAGCAGATGATGGCCGCGCTCTACCGCAACCATCCTTACGGCATCCCCATCATCGGCTGGGAGCACGAGATGAAGGAACTCGACCGCGCCGACGCGTTCGCCTTCTATCGCCGGTTCTATGCGCCCGAGAACGCAATCCTCATCGTCGCCGGCGACGTGCAGCCGGACGAGGTGAAGGCGCTCGCCGAGAAGACCTTCGGTAAGATTCCGCGCCATGGCGCGGCCATCAAGCGCGAGCGTCCGCAGGAACCCAAGCACGATGCGGCGGTCAAGGTGACCTTGGAAGACCCGCGCGCCGGACGCACCACCGTGCAGCGTTACTATGTGGTTCCGAGCTATGCCTCCGCTGAGCCCGGCGAAGCTGAGGCGCTCGATCTCATGACGCGGATCGCCGCCCACGGCGCGACCGGCCGCGTCTACAAGCGGCTCGTCATGGAGCAGAAGTCGGCGGCCTCGGCCGGCGGCTGGTACAGCGATTCCGGCCGCGATTCCGGCCGGGTCGGCTTCTACGCCATCGCCGGCGAGGCCCACACGGCCGAGGACATGGAGGCGGCGATCGAGGGCGTCGTGCAAGAGCTGCGCGAGAAGGGCGTCACCCAGGACGAGCTTGATCGCGCCCGCGCCTCGCAGATCGCCGAGTTCGTCTACAACTCGGACTCCATCTCCCGCATGGCCCGCCAATATGGCTGGCGTCTCGCGGTCGGGATGAGCGTCGAGGATGTGGAGGACTGGCCCGAGCGCCTCAAGGCCGTCACCGTGGACGATATTCGCGCCGTGGCGCGAAAATATCTGGTCGAGGAGAACTCGGTCACAGGCATTCTCAAGCCGGAACCCGAATATACGAGCAGCATCGGCGACAAGCCCGCGCAAGCGGCGGCCGGCGGCGGCAAACGCGGATGACGGTTCGCTCTTCGCTCTTTGCCGGCACCATGGGGCTGTGCGCGTTGCTGGCGGCGTTTGCGCTCGGGGCCACGCCCGCTGCGGCTCAAGGGAGTAAAATGAAGATCCAAGAAGTGACGAGCCCCGGCGGCATCAAGGCCTGGCTCGTGGAGAGCCACGTCAATCCGCTGATCGCTATCCGGTTCGCCTTCGTCGGAGGTGCCTCTCAGGACTCGTCCGGTAAGGACGGTCAAGCCTATTTCGTGACCTCTATGATGGACGAGGGCGCGGGCGAGCTCGATGCCTCCGCCTTCCAGGAGCGCGAGCAGGCGCTCGCCATGCGCATGGACTTCGATGCCGGCCGTGACGTCATGCTCGGCAACATCCAGACGCTCACCGAGAACAAGGACGAGGTCTTCGATCTCGTGCGGCTCGCCATGTCGAAGCCGCGCTTCGATGAGGACGCGCTCGAACGCGTGCGTGCGCAGATTCTGGCGGGGCTTAAGTTCGACGAGAACGACCCGGAGACCGTGGCCTCGCTCGCCTGGGACCGTCTCGCCTTCCACGATCACCCCTATGGCCGCCCCGTGAAGGGCACCATGGCCTCCATCGCCACCATCACCTCCGAGGATCTGCACGACTATGTCCGCCGCGTCTTCGCCCGGGACAAGCTGGTGGTCTCGGTGGTCGGCGACATCACCGCGGAAGAGCTCGGCAAGGCGCTCGACCAGCTGTTCGGTGATCTGCCGGAGCGCTCGGAGTTGGTGCAGGTGGCCGAGGCGCGCCCGCCGCTTGGCCCGACACGAGAGGTTATCGTCATGGACGTTCCCCAATCGGTGGCGCAGTTCGGCCATCGCGGCATCGCCCGGGACGACGATGATTTCATTGCGGCTTACGTGCTGAACTACATCATCGGCGGCGGCGGCTTCTCCTCGCGGCTGATGGAGGAGGTGCGCGAGAAGCGCGGTCTGGCCTATTCGGTCTATTCCAACCTTTATCCCTATCGGCATGGCGCGGTGTTCGTCGGCAACGTCGCCACCAAGAACGAGGCGGTCGGCCAGTCGCTCACCGTGATCCAGGACGAGCTTATGCGGCTTGCTGAGCAAGGGCCGAGCGATGAGGAGCTGGACAGCGCCAAGGCCTATCTCACCGGTGCTTATGCGCTGCGCTTCGAGTCCTCCTCGAGCATCGCCAGCCAGCTTCTGTGGATCCAGATCGAGGATCTCGGCATAGACTACATCACCAAGCGCAACGCGCTGGTGGAGGCGGTGACCATGGACGACATCAAGCACGTGGCTAAGCGCCTGCTGGCGGCCGACCAGCTCATCACCACCATTGTCGGCAAGCCCGTCGAGCCCGCCGAAATCATCCCCACCGGCGCCCCCGGCTAGGGCGCGTCTCTCGGCAGAATCGGCTAAAGTGGCGGTTCCGCCGGCGTTCAGGCCCGGCGGCGAACGGAGGCAGGGCATGGCCATACGTCAGCTGCCGCCGAACCTCATAAATCGCATTGCCGCGGGTGAGGTGGTGGAGCGGCCGGCCAGCGTCGTCAAGGAGCTGGTGGAGAACGCGATCGACGCGGGCGCGTCCCGGATCGACGTGACCGCCACGGCCGGCGGCTTGCAGCTCATCTGCGTAGCCGATGACGGCGCCGGCATGAGCGCCGGGGACCTCGAACTTGCGATCGAGCGCCACGCCACCTCAAAGCTCGCCGGCGACGACCTCTCGCACATTCTGACCTTGGGATTCCGTGGCGAGGCGCTGCCTTCGATCGGCGCCGTGGCCAGGCTCGTCATCACCAGCCGGGCGAAGGACGCCCACGAGGCCTTCCAAATCTCCGTCGACGGCGGCCGCAAGAGCCCGCGGAAACCCGCTGCGCGCGCGGCCGGCACCGAGGTCGAGGTGCGCGATCTCTTCTATGCCACGCCCGCGCGACTCAAATTCATGAAGTCCGAGCGCGCGGAAGCCGCCGCGATTTCCGATCAGGTCAAGCGTCTGGCGCTCGCCCATCCCGAGATCGCGTTTTCGCTCTCGACCGGAGACCGCACCACGCTGCGCCTTGAGGCGAGTCCGCCGGGTCTGCTCGACCATGGGCTGGCGCGGCTTGGGCGTATTCTCGGTGCGGACTTCGTGGAGGATGCGCTTCCCGTTTCGGCATCGCGCGGCGCGGTCACCGTCGAAGGCTTTGCCGGGCTGCCGACGCTGCACCGTCCGAACGGGCTCAACATCTATCTCGTCGTCAATGGGCGCCCGGTGCGCGACAAGCTCATCGCTGGCACGGTGCGCGCCGCCTATGGAGATTTGGTGCCGCGCGGCCGCTATCCCATGCTGGCGCTGTTCCTGGATGTGCCGCCGGACGAGGTGGACGTGAATGTCCATCCCGCTAAGACCGAGCTTCGTTTCCGCGACGCCAACGGCGTACGGTCCTTACTGATCGGCGCGCTCCGGGATGCTTTGGGCGCCGCAGGTCACCGCGCCACGGGAAGCCTCGCTCAAGATGCGCTGCACCGTATGGCGCCGCCTTCGTCTATGCCGTCGCCGCCCTCAGGCGCGCGGAGCTATCAGAGCTATGCGCGGCCCCCGCATGCAGGGCTGGCGGAACGGGCGCAAGCCCCGTTCGAAGGGGTCGCGGCGCCGTCGGCCGACATGCGCGGCGCAGCCACCGAGGACGAGACGCCGTCTGGCTACCCGCTGGGTGCGGCCCGGGCGCAAGTGCAGGACACCTTCATTATCGCCGAGACGGGCGATGCGCTGGTCATCGTGGATCAGCACGCGGCCCATGAGCGGCTCGTCTATGAGCGGCTCAAAAGCGCGCTCGCCAATGGCGGCATAAGCCGGCAGATGCTGCTCATCCCCGACGTCGTCGAGCTCGATGCGGATGCCGCCGGGGCGTTGCTTGCGGCCTCGGACGAACTTGAGCGCCTGGGCCTGGTCATCGAGGCGTTCGGCGCCCAGGCCATCGCCGTGCGCGAGGTGCCGGCGCTGCTCGGAACCTGCGACGTCAAGGGGCTCCTCAATGATCTCGCCGGCACGCTCATGGAAGCCGAGGACGGCGACGGCGCCCGGACCCTAAGCGAGCGCTTGGATCACGTGCTCTCCACCATGGCCTGCCACGGCAGCGTGCGCGCCGGACGGCGCCTCTCGCCGCAAGAGATGAACGCGTTACTCCGCGACATGGAGCAGACCCCGTTCTCCGGCCAGTGCAATCACGGCCGACCCACCTATGTTGAGTTGAAGCTCACCGACATCGAGAAACTGTTTCAGCGCCGCTGAGACGCTCAAAGCTCGACCCGTTTGGTCCCCTCGTGCTCGGTCACGCATTGGGCGAGCGCGGCGATGGCCTCGCTTGTGCCGGTCAGCTCGAAGCGGAACTCCGTCCCGTCCGTGGCGATGCGCAACGCCTTGCCCGCGCGCATGGCCTCGACGACCTCATCGGAATTCTCGAGTGGAATGAGAATGCCGTGCGCGTCCACCACCTTGGCTATGGCGGCGATCGGCTCGCGTCCGTCCACGAGCAGCAGCACGGCCTTGCGGGTGCCCACGTCGAAGCTTCGCGTCTCGTCGGCGATGACCAGGCCCCAGTCGAAATCCTTGCTGATGACGAAGCCGAGCAGGACGCCCGACTGAGCCTCCGCCGTCATAGTGCAGTCGGAAAAGTAGCCTTCGTCGTCGTAATTGGCGGCCCCCTGCCACACGCCCGAGCTGAAACGGCCCGGCGTGGGGTCAGCCGCGGCGACGGCCGCCAACACTAACGGCGTGAACAGCACTGCGCGCAACGACATGGCCGCATCTAAGCACAGATTTAGCGGGCCCCGCGGAAAAAGGCCTAGCCGGAAACCTTGGCGATGGCGATTTCGGTGTCGCCATAGCGGCGCCGGTCGATCTCCTCGAAAGGTGCGGGCCAGGCGGGCGCGGATCCGGCGCGCTCTTCCAGCACGGCGATAGCCTCTGGAGCAATCCATTGACCTTCAACGGCACTGGCGAGCGCCCGTTCCCCCAAACCCTTGCCGTAAGGGGGATCGCAGAAGATCAGATCGAAGGGCGCGAGGCTGCCGGCGGGGCCAAGCTTTGTGGCGTCCCGCCGCCAGATCTTGGTGATGCCCGTGAGCCCCAGGGCCTCCACGTTGCGGCGGATCGCGCCCCGCGCGCCCGCATCGTCCTCGATGAACAGGCTGTAGCGCGCGCCGCGTGACAAGGCTTCCAAGCCCAGCGCGCCGGATCCCGCGAACAGGTCGAGCACGCGCGCACCCTCGAAGTCTAGGGCCGGCGCGCCGTGCTCCAACACGTTGAACAGCGCCTCGCGCACCCGGTCCGAGGTCGGCCGCGTGTTCAAGCCTTTCGGCGCGTCGAGCGTCTTGCCCTTGAAGCGCCCGGCGATGATGCGCATCAGCGTTTCAGCCCGAGCTCGCGGGAAAGCGTCATGCCAAGCTGCTCGACCAGGACCTTGCGCTTCACTTCCTCGATCGCGCCCGCCGTGAGCTCGCCGAGCGCAAACGGCCCGAACGAAACGCGGATCAGCCGGTTCACGGTGAGCCCGAGATGCTCGGCGATGCGCTTCACCTCGCGGTTCTTGCCTTCGCGCAAGCCGATCATCAGCCACACATTGCTGGCTTGCTGCCGCTCGACGCGGGCCTCCACCGGGCCGTAGCGCACGCCCTCGATGGTGATTCCTTTCTTGAGCCGGTCGAGCGCCTCTTGGCTAACATGCCCGTGGGCGCGGACCCGGTAGCGCCGCACCCACCCGGTGCTCGGCAGTTCCAGATGCCGCGCCAGGGCGCCGTCCGTGGTGAGGAGCAGCAGCCCCTCGGTGTTGATGTCGAGCCGCCCCACCGAGACCACGCGTGGCAAGCCCTCCGGCAAATTCGCAAAGACGGTCGGCCGGCCTTCCGGGTCCTTGTGGCTTGTCACCAGGCCCTTGGGCTTGTTGTAGCGCCATAGCCGCGCGGTCTGCGCCTGTGGCAGCGGCTCTCCATCCACGGTGATGATATCGGCGGCGGAGACCACATGGGCTGGCGTCTTGAGCATCTCGCCGTTGACCGAGACGCGCCCCGCCTCGATCCATTTCTCGGCGTCGCGCCGCGAGCAGAGCCCGGCATGGGCCATGGCCTTGGCGATGCGCATGGGCTCCATTGGGGCAGGGGGCACATCGCGCCCCGTCCGGAATGCTTGACCCCGGCTCGTCTTCTCGCCCACCTTGCCGCCCATGACGGCGAAGCTTGCAGATGCGGACGGTTCCGGCAAGCGTCCAATGACGCGCCCCATGGACCTGGCGCTGGACGAGGCAAGAGCCGCAGCCGGCCGCGGCGAAGTGCCGGTGGGCGCGGTCGTGCTGGGTCCAGACGGCGCGGTGCTTGGCAAGGCCGGCAACCGGACGCTGGAACTCCGCGACCCCTCGGCGCACGCGGAACTGCTCGCCATCCGCGAGGCGTGCGCCACGCTTGCAAGCGAGCGGCTAGTGGACTGCGATCTCTACGTCACGCTGGAGCCCTGCGCCATGTGCGCAGCGGCCATCTCGTTCGCCCGCATCCGCAGGCTCTATTTCGGCGCGGCCGATGCTAAGGGGGGCGCGGTCGAGCACGGACCGCGCTTCTTCGCGCAAGCGACCTGTCACCACGCGCCAGAGGTCTATGGCGGTATCGGCGAGACCGCCGCCACTGCACTGCTCAAAGACTTCTTCGCCGCCCGCCGCTAGGGGGGGTCGGTTCGAAACGGCCCACAGCAGGAAATGAATTCTGCTCACATATTTTGATGAGAATCTTTCACTAATTGCATCGTTGCACTCCGGCTATCGTGACGCCCTCCGCGCAACCTGCGCGGGTTGGGGTGGGGGAGCAGTTTCGCGTTAGACGGAGCGCGCCCCCAGGTCTGTTTGGACTGACAGGGGGACTTTAATGGAGTTTCGTGTTCCGCACGCGGCGGCGACGCCGGCGCGCTCTTCCAGCTATTTTTCTACATATAGATCGAGCCTTTTGGCCCTTTCGGCTTCGGCCGCCTTCATGCTGTTGCCCGGCGAGATTGCCAGGGCACAAGAAGCGACGAATGGTGCGCCGGCAGAAGCGGCCGCAAGCTCGGAAGGAGAAGTTAGCGGCGATAGCAAGCCGGACTCTACGGCAAACGGTGAAGCCTCTTCCGCCGACGTTCCCCCTGTGATCGTCGAGCAGGAGGCGGATCTGGAACCTGCGCCTCCGGTCGCCACGGCCGAGCCTAAGCCTGCCCCCCAGCCAAGACCGCGCCCTGTGCCGCGGAGCATCGCCAGCGTTCCACCGGGTCCGTCGGCGTCCACCGCGGATGGCGGCTTTGCCTCGCAGGAAGCCATCGAAGAGGCGATCTTCGATTTGCCCGTAGACGGTAGCACGCTCAATCGCGGCTCATCTGGGGTCGATGGCTACTACGCGGCGGGCACGTCGTCTGCGACCAAGACGAACACGTTGATCATGAACATCCCGGGATCGGTGTCGATCATCCCCGAGGAGCTCGCCGAGGATCAAGGCGCCAATACGCTCGGCCAGGCGCTACTCTACGTTCCGGGCATCGCTGTCCAGCAGGGCGAGGGACATCGCGATCAGCTGACGTTTCGCGGCCAGGAGACGACGGCCGATTTCTTCGTCGACGGCGTGCGCGACGACATCGAGACCTTCCGCGACCTCTACAATGTTCAGACGATCGAGGTGCTCAAAGGGCCGAATGCAATGATCTTCGGTCGCGGTGGCGGCGGCGGCGTGATCAACCGCGTGACCAAGCGCGCCGACGGCATTCCCATCTATGAAGGCACGGTTCAGCTTGGAAGCTGGGGCCGCGCCCGCGGTACGGCGGATGTCGGTCAGGCAATATCGCCCAACGCCGCGTTCCGTCTCAATGCCATGTATGAAGACTCGGAGACCTTCCGGGACTTCTCCTGGCTCGAGCGTTACGGCATCAACCCCACCTTGGGCTTCAAGCTCGGCGAGAGGACGACGCTTCACTTCAGCTACGAGTACAAGACGCACGATCAAAACGTCGACCGCGGCGGCCCTTCGATCGGAGGCGCGCCATTCGAATATCCCATCGAGACGTTCTTTGGCCAGCCCTTCGCAAGCTTCACCACGTTCGACGGACACATCGCGACGGCGACATTCGAGCACGAGACCGTGGGCGGTCTACAAATCCGTAACCACACGTTCTTCGCGGACTACGACAAGCTCTATCAGAACATCTTCGCGGACTCCCCGGTCAATGGACCGGGGCCGGGCCTCGTGGAACTCGACGGCTATCAGAGCATTGGCGCGCGCCAGAACTTCGTCAACCAGACCGACTTTTCCTACTCTTTCGCGCAAGGACAGCACCTCCGCCATACTCTGGTCGGAGGCCTGGAGTTCGGCGTGCAGAGCAATGACGAGTTCCGCAATTTGCCGGTGTTCGGCGCGCCGGGCTCCGGTATCTTCACCATCGACGTGCCGGCGCTCAATCCGACGGTCTTTACGCCGACGATGTACAGCCGGCCCAACCGGCGCCGCTTCACCGATCTCGACACGGCCAGCGCCTTCATTCAGGACCAGTTCGAGATCACGCAATACTTCGAGCTGATCGGCGGCATCCGCTTTGACCGCTTCGATGTCAACTTCGAGGACAGGCTCAACGGCTTCCAGACATCGCGGGTTGACGACGTTTGGTCGCCGCGTGTCGGCGGCGTCCTCAAGCCTTGGGAGCAGTTCCACGTCTATGCGAGCTATGCCAAATCCTTCCTGCCGGCGAATGGCGACAATTTCGGTGCGCTGTCCGTCACTGCGGAGGAGCTCGAGCCCGAGACTTTCGAGAACTACGAGACCGGCTTCAAGTGGACGCTTCGGCCTCGCCTGCTCCTACAGGGGGCGATCTACCGGCTCGATCGCGACAATCAGCCGGTTACCATTGGTCCCGACACGTTCGCGCGTGGCCTGACCAGGACACGGGGTCTGGAGCTTGAGGCGAGCGGCTACCTCACCGACAAATGGCAGGTCTTCGGCGGCTATGCCCACACGGATTCGGAGATTCTGTTCGCGGGGGACGATACGGCGCTCGTGGGCAACTCCGTGGAATCGGTGCCGGTCGACACCTTCTCCCTTTGGAACAAGTACCAGCTCACCAAGAAATGGGGCGTTGGTCTCGGCATCATCCACCAGGCGGGCTGGTTTGCCGAGGCGAACAACGCCGTCAAGGTGCCTGACTACACGCGGGTAGACAGCGCCGTTTTCTATGACTTCAACGAGCACTGGTCTGCCCAGGTCAACATCGAGAACATGTTCGACACGGAGTATTGGATCTCGTCCCACAACAACAACAACATCTCATACGGCGCTCCCACCCAGGCCTTCGCGACCTTGAAGGCACGGTGGTAGAAACCAGGCGGCGCGCCTCCGAGCCAGGCGCGCCGTCAGCCTAGAAATCGCGCAAGTACAGGTCCCACTTGCCGGGCGTGTAATAGAGGCAGCCATTGAGCTGCGCCGACCACAGGCATTTTTGGCCGGAGCGGGGCCCTGCCAGCGTGCCGTTGCGTTTGTGAGTCAGCAGCGAGTTTTCCCAGCGCTGGCCGGCGCTCGGTTCCGTGGCGAGCGCGAAGCCGGTCGAGACGAAGATCAGGCATAGGGCAATTAAAGACGATTTCATGTGAGCCTCCCAAGGGTAGAGGCAAAGTATTCCCTGGGCGGCCTAACAGCAGGTTGAGTATAGCGGTGAATAATCAGTGACTTAAAAATTGACGCGCATGAAATACAGGCGAAGTATTTCTACGAGAATTTTAGACAACAGCAATGGATGCCACGTACACCTAAGATAACAGGCGAACGGGAATGCCCGACACCTACAGGCGTGGTCAACCAAAAGAAACGGATGTGGAAAGAGCTACTCGCCCAAGCCGTAGGGCTGGGGGACCGGTGCGTTCGGATCGTGCGGCCAGCTGTCCATTGGGTAGAAATTCCGCTGGATGGCCTGGTTCTCGATCTCGCCCTTGGTGTAGGGCACGAAACCGAAATAAGAGCTCCAGCCGCGTGGGCCGGGGCCCTTGGCCACATAGGGGTAAACGGGGGTCCGGCCGCGCTGATAGATCTTGGCCTGCTGGACTTGGCCGTCCGGGTTCGGCGGGGCGGCGATGACGCCCGTCATGGCCTTTGCGGGGCCGGCCCAGATGAGCAGCCAGAGATAGAAAAGAATCGCAGCAACCCCTACCACACCGGACACGGTCCTTTTGGAAACGGGGAGGTCGTAAGTCATGCGAATCTCGATTTCTCTATGCGTGCGTCAGATGACTTGCAAATAGTGACGCCATCGTGAAAAGGCAACGCCTAATGGAGACAAAACCACGGCAAAACCGTGTTCGTCATCATTTCTAGGGTTCCGGGGTGAATTTCTCACTAATACGCAGTGACTCGGCGCCGGTCAGTCCTTGCGCCCAACCGCCCGCCAGCCGATGTCGCGCCGGCAGAAGCCGCCAGGCCAGGCGATCTTGTCTACCGCCGCGTAGGCGCGGTCTTTTGCTTGGCCGATGTCCGGCCCTCGCGCCGTGACCCCGAGCACGCGGCCGCCTGTGGCGAGGATGCGATTCCCTTCGCGCGTTGTGCCCGCATGGAAGATCTCTACCTCCGGGTCGGCGCCCGCCGCGTCGAGCCCTTTGATCTCGGTGCCCTTCTTGTAGCTGCCGGGATAGCCCTTCGCCGCCATCACCACGCAAAGCACCGCGTCGTCGTGCCAATCGAGGCTGAGGCCGCCGAGCCGCCCTTCCGCGACGGCCAGCAGCGCCGGCAGCAAGTCCGACTTGAGCCGCAGCATCAAGGCCTGAGCCTCCGGATCGCCGAAGCGCGCATTGTATTCGATGAGCTTCGGCGCCCCGTCCTTGATCATCAGCCCCGCGTAGAGCACGCCTTTGAAGGGCATGCCGCGCGCCTTCATGGCGGCGACCGTGGGCAGGATGATCTCGTCCATCACGCGGGCGCATAGTGCGTCCGTCATGACCGGGGCCGGCGAATAGGCCCCCATGCCGCCGGTGTTAGGGCCGGTGTCCCGGTCATAGGCCCGTTTGTGATCTTGCGCTGTCGCAAGCGGCAGGACGGTCTCCCCGTCCACCAGGGCGAAGAAGCTCGCCTCTTCGCCGGTGAGATGCTCCTCGATCACGACCTCGGCGCCGGCCTCCCCGAAGGCGCCCGAGAAGCAAGCGTCGATCGCGCTATGGGCCTCGAAATGGGTGTTGGCGATGATCACGCCCTTGCCGGCCGCGAGCCCGTCCGCCTTGATGACGATGGGGAGCCCTTGGCCTTCCACGTGGGCCTTGGCGGGCGGGGCTTCGGTGAAGCGCCCGTAGGCCGCGGTCGGAATGTTGGATTCCGCGCAGAGATCCTTGGTGAAACCCTTGGAGCCTTCGAGCGCGGCCGCCGCCTTCGAAGGCCCGAAGACTTTGATGCCTTGCGCTTCGAGATCGTCGGCGAGACCCGCGACGAGCGGTGCCTCGGGCCCCACAGCCACGAGGCCGATAGCCTTATCCTTGCAGAAGGCCGCGACGGCCGTGTGGTCGTCCACCTCAAGGCTCACACACTCGGCCACTTCGGCGATACCCGCATTGCCGGGCGCACAATAGAGCGTATCGAGCAGGGGGCTTTGGGCGAGCTTCCAGGCGAGCGCATGCTCGCGTCCGCCACCACCGATCAGAAGCACATTCACCGCGCCTGTTCCCTGCGTCCTCGCCGAGCTTGTTCGCCGCTTCTAGGGCCTGTATGCCCTTTTGACGACCAGGCGCGCTCTTAGCACGAGAACGCGCCTCCACGAAAACAGATGACATGAGAATGGCAAGCCGTAGTCCACAGGCCACGCAGACAAATCTCGTCGAGTACACCGTCTCCGAGCTCGCTTTCGCGCTGAAGCAGACGGTGGAGGACGCGTATGGACTGGTGCGGCTGCGCGGCGAGGTCTCCGGATATCGCGGCCCGCATGCCTCCGGCCATTGCTACTTCACGCTGAAGGACGAGAAGGCCTGCATCGAGGCAGTGGTCTGGCGCAGCACGTTCGCCCGCCTCAAGTTCAAGCCCGAGGAAGGGCTCGAGGTCGTCGCCAAGGGCAAGATCACCACCTATCCCGACCGCTCCAAGTACCAGATCGTTATCGATTCCATCGAGCCGGCCGGCGTCGGCGCCCTCATGGCGCTCTTGGAACAGCGCAAGAAGAAGCTGGCGGAAGAAGGCCTGTTCGACGAGGCGCGAAAAAAGCCGCTGCCCTTCCTGCCGCGCATCATCGGCGTGGTGACCTCGCCCACGGGCGCGGTCATCCGCGACATTCTTCATCGCTTGGAGGACCGCTTCCCCTCCCATGTTCTGCTCTGGCCGGTGCGCGTGCAAGGCGAGACCTGCGCGGCCGAGGTCGCCGCCGCCATCTCGGGCTTCAACGCGGCGTCTTCCATTCTCAGCCGCCCCGATCTGATCATCGTGGCGCGGGGCGGCGGCAGTCTCGAAGACTTGTGGGGCTTCAACGAAGAGCTTGTGGTGCGCGCGGCCTCCGCGAGCGCGATCCCGCTGATCTCCGCGGTGGGGCACGAGACCGACTGGACGCTGATCGATCTTGTCGCCGATCATCGCGCGCCGACGCCGACGGCGGCGGCCGAGCGCGCCGTGCCGGTGCGTTCGGAACTCTTGATCGCCGTGAGCACCTTCGGCGTGCGTGGCGCCGGCACCCTGCGCCGCGCCCTGGAAAACTGGCGCAGCCGCTTTCTGGCGTCGGCCCGTGGGCTGCCGCGACGCGACAATCTCTTGGGCCTGCCGCGCCAGCGTCTCGATGCGGCGAGCCACAAGCTACCCCGCGCCTTGCTGGCAAACGCGGCGGCGCATCGCTCGGGCCTGGAACGCGCCGGCTCACGCTTACGTCCGCATATTCTCACCCGGGCCGCTTGCGAGGGCCGCGAGAAGCTCATCCGCCTTGACCGCGCCAAGGCGCGCGCGCTTCACGCGGGTCTCGATCGCGCCCGGCGCCGTCTCGACAACCAAGCGAAGCTGCTCTCCACGCTCGGCTATCACAACGTGCTGGCGCGCGGCTTCGCGCTGATCCGCAATGAAGCGGGCGCCATGGTGCGCAGCGCGTCGGCCGTCCAACCGGGCGCGGCGCTGGAGATCGAGTTTGCCGATGGCCATATCGGTGCCCATGCCGATCCGCGCGGTGCGAAGGAGAGGGAGAGGCTGGAGAAGCCGGTCAAGGAGACACCCGCCAAGGATCCGCGCCGCAAGCCGGACGAAAAGCAGGGGAGTCTTCTTTAGTGCGCTGGCCACGCCACGGCCATGACGCTAAGCTAGCGACGAACGAGAGAGTGCCACCGATTTGATGAACCGCTTCGAACGCAATCTTGGCTTCAAGGGCGAGGCCAAGCTCAAATATCTCGACGGCGAGGTCCAGGTGATGACGCCCGGCGACTTCGTGCGCTGCGCCGTCACCGGCAAGACCATCCCGCTCGATGAGCTGCGCTATTGGAGCGTCGAGCTGCAAGAGGCCTATGTCGACGCGGCGACGTCCCTCGAGCGCTACCGGGAGATGCATCCTATGCCCGAGGCCGGCTAACGGCTCGCCGCGCCTTCGAGCAGCGCCTTCGCGCTCTCTTCGTCCTCGAATGTCACGACGATCGGGAACGGCCGTGAGCGGTGCTTCAGCTCCGTGACCGCGCTGTCTTCCTCGCCGTCGGTGAGCCGCGCCCAATCCTTCTCCGTCGTCACTAGCATCGCCGACTTGTCGTCCGCTTCCTGCAAGAGACGCTTCGCCTCTTTCTCGGTGAAGCGATGATGATCGCCGAAGGCGTGGCTTGCCAGGAGCCGTGCGCCATTTGCTTTCAGCGTGGCGAAGAACTTGCTGGGTCGCGCGATGCCGGCAAAGCCGATCGCCGGCAGCACCGAGAGCCAGCGCGAATCGCAATTGGGCGCGATCTTGGCGCGGAGCAGCGGCTTGCCCGCGGCGTTGAACGCCGCCACGAGGCTATCGGCCTTCTTGCCTTTGCCGATGACCAGCAGCGCATCGGCGAAGGTCAATTGAACGTCGAGCGGCGCCCTTAGCGGGCCTGCGGGCATCACATGTCCGTTGCCGAGACCGGACGCGGCATCCACCACGATCAGGGAGAGGTCCTTGGCCAGCGACGGATTCTGAAATCCGTCATCCATGACGATGATGTCGGCGCCGGTCTCTTCGATGGCCTTTGCGCCCGCGACCCGGTCCGCCGACACGAAGGTTGGTGCCGCCGCCGCCAACAGCAGCGCCTCATCTCCTACCTCGGTCGCGTCCTGCCCGTCGACGCGCACCACGCCTTTGGCGCTGCCGCCATAACCGCGCGTGAGGAAGGCAGGGTGCTTGCCCATTCCCCTCAAAAGCGAAGCCACCGCGAGCGCCGTGGGTGTCTTGCCGCCGCCGCCCGCCGTGAAATTGCCGATGCAGATCACCGGCAGCGACGAACGGTACGTGGGCTTAGCGCCCAGGCGCGAGGCGGCGGCCCGCCCGTAAAGTGTGGCGAGCGGAGACAGCATGGAGGCGATGGCCCCCGTCTTCCGGTACCACCAAGAAGGCGTCTCAAGAGGCATGCTGTAACGTCGCCTTCGCCGGAAGATAAGGCTCGATGGCTTGGAGCGTGCGCGGCAGCGCGCCGCCCATGGCCGCCACGGTTTCTTCCGCGCGCGTTTGCATCTGCTTCCGCGCCGTCTCGTCTTGCAGGAGGCCAAGTACGGCGACCGCGAGGCTATCGGCGTCGGAGACGTCCTTGGCGCCGCCCGCCTTGAGCAGTTCGCCGTAAGAGTCGCGGAAGTTCTGAAAGTTGGGACCGGTGAGCACCGCGGCGCCGAGCTTGATCGCCTCCACCGGGTTCTGCCCGCCATGGGTCACGAGCGAGCCGCCGATGAAGGCGACAGGCGCCAGCGCATAGAGCAGGCCGAGCTCGCCGATCGTGTCGGCCACATAAACATCCGTCGTAGCGTCAGGCAGTCCACCGCCGGAGCGCAGCGTCACGCTCAAGCCTTTGGCGCGCAGCGTCTCGCCGATCGGCGCGCCGCGCTCCGGATGCCGCGGCACGATGATGGTCACGAGGTCGGGCAGGGCCTTCTTCATCAGGCTGTGGGCCGTGCCGATCACCTCGTCCTCGCCGGGATGGGTGCTCGCCGCGAGCCAAACCGGGCGCCCCGAAAGGGCTTTGGCCAGCTCCGATTTGCCGGCTTCGTCCACGGGCGGCGGCGGTGCGTCGGCTTTGAGGTTGCCGGCGTCGCGCGCGTCGCGCGCGCCAAGCTGGGCAAAACGCTCGGCCAGCGCATCGTTCTGGGCAAGCACGAGGTCGAAGGCGGAGAAGATGGGCCGGCTCATGCCCGGGCGGCGCCGCCAGGCCTTGAACGAGGAGGCCGACATGCGGCCGTTGATGATGAGAAGCGGGATCTTCCGTGCTTTCGTTTCAAGCACCAGGTTGGGCCAGATCTCCGACTCCACGAGCAGGGCGAGGTCGGGGCGCCAATGGTCGAGAAAGCGCTGCACATAGCCTCGCCGGTCGAGCGGCACATATTGATGCATGGCTGTCTTGGGCAGGCGCACGCGGGCAAGTTGCGCCGAGGTCACCGTCGCCGTGGTGAGCAGGATGCGGATGTCGGGCCGCGTCTTGGCCATGGCATCGATCACGGGCAGCGCCGCGTTGACCTCGCCGACGCTCGCCGCGTGGAACCAGGCGAGAAAGCCGGACGGTCGCGCTCTATCCGCGAGCCCGTAGCGTTCCGGGTGCCGGTCGGGCTCCTCTTTGCCGCGTCGCGCGCGCCAAGCCAGCAGGAGCGGCGCCACTGGCGCCGCGAGCCACGTCGCCAGATGATAGGCTTTGAGTGAAAGCCCCGGCTTCGAGGTCTCCGCCTTGCTCAAAGGATCGGCCGCGCCCACAAGCGCATAGGCACGCGCCGTCGTCTCGGAAAGTGCGCGCTCGATGGCCGCCCGTCCCGCCTCGATCGTACCGGCGTCGTCGGTCGCAGGCACTTGCACCGGACTGCCGACAACGATGGCCATTGTCGAGAACGGCAAGTTGATGGTGAAGGCGCTCCAGGTCGGCAGCTTGAAGAACCATCTCGTGGCGATCGCGAGAGGGACCACCGGTCGCCCCGACCGCGCCGAGATGGTGGCGATGCCTTCGCCCGCGCGCCGCGCCGGGCCCGGCGGCACGTCTGCCGTCATAACCACGGACGCGCCGGCTTCAAGCGCGCGCAACGTCTCCCGCATTGCGGTTGCCCCGCCACGATCGCGGCGTCGTTTGCCTGCGCCTGCGCCTCTGATCAGCGTTGTGCCAAAGCGTTCGAGCACGGCGCCCAGAATTGCCGCATCGCCATGACGCGAAACCATGGCTCTGACATCCGCCCCCCGCTTGGGAGGCATTTTCGGCGACAGCAGAAACTGCCCGTGCCACATGGCGACGGTCTGCGGGTGCTGCTCGAACAGTGCTGCGTCGGTGTCGGCCGGCTCGCGCTTGATGGTGCTCGTGGCGAAAACGAGGCGGATGTAACCGGAGGCGAGCGCGCTGATAAAAGCGACGGCGGGCTCCGATCCTAGCAGCCGTTTCAACATTCCCGTGGCCGCCGCTATTCGCCGGGCACGGCCAAGGCGGCGCCCTCGTCGGCAGCCTCCGCCGCATACCCTCCGGCGATGCCGAATTGCGAGCGATGCAGTCTGGTGTAGAGCCCGCCCTTGGCGACAAGCTCGTCGTGGCGGCCGATCTCGACGATGCGGCCCTGGGCGAGCACGCAGATGAGATCGGCCTTTTTCACCGTCGACAGGCGATGGGCGATCATCAGCACCGAGCGTCCTTGCATCAGCTTTTCGAGTGCCGTCTGGACCTTGGCCTCGGCCTCGGAATCGAGCGAGCTGGTCGGCTCGTCGAGCAGGAGAATCGGCGCATTCTTGTAAATGGCGCGGGCGATGGCGATGCGTTGGCGCTCGCCGCCGGAGAGCAGGCCGCCGGCCTCGCCGACACGCGTTTCGTAGCCTTTCGGCAGACTCATGATGAAGTCGTGTGCCGCCGCCGCCTTGGCTGCCGCGACGACCTCCTCCTCGACGAGGGGCTTGGCGCCATAGGCGATATTGGCGCGGATCGTATCGTCGAACAGCACCGGGTCTTGGGTCACGAGCCCAAGGGCGTCGCGCAAGGAACCGATAGTGATTTGCTTGATGTCCTGATTGTCGATCAGAACCTGGCCCTGTTCCGGATCGAAGAAGCGCAACGCCAGATTGATCAACGTGCTCTTGCCGGAGCCAGATGGGCCCACCAGCGCCACGGTCTTGCCCGGCGGCACCGTCAGGCTCACGCCTTTCAGCACCACGGTGTCCGGATTGTAGGCGAAGGTCACGTCGCGGAATTCGATTTCGCCCTTTGTGAGCGCGAGCGGCTTGGCGTCCTGCGCCTCCACCAGATTGGTCTCGCGGTCGACGATGCCGAACACGCGGCTTGCCGCCGCCACGCCTTCCTGCAGTTGGGTCTGCAACGTGGCGACGCTCTTCAGCGGGCTGTAGATGAGCAGCGCCGCCGTCATGAACCCCATGAAGTGGCCGAGCGTGAGGTCGCCTCGCACACCTTGGGTGCCGGCGAAATAGATGGCGATCGCGAATCCGAGGCCGACCAGAAGCTCCATGGCCGGGCTCGATGCGGCCCGCGCCCGCGTGCCGCGCATGGTGAATTCGAGCGCGCGATTAGTGGCTTGTGCCGCGCGCTCCCGTTCCTGCCCTTCTTGCCGGTAGGCCCGCACCACGCGCATGCCGCGCAAAGTCTGCGTCACCAGTGCGGAGAGGTCTCCCGTCTCCTGCAGCGATTTGGTTGTGGATTTTCGCATCTTGCGCCGCTGCCGCGACAGCATGAACCAAGCGAACGGCATGAAGATGAGGACCAGCACCGAGAAGCGCGGATCCATGTAGATCATCGAGCCCACGAGGATGATGACCTTCAAGAGGTTCTCGCCCAGCGTGACGATGGTGCGGCTGGCCGTGGCGCGGATCAGATTGGCGTCGTTGAGGAAGCCCGAGAGAATGCGGCCCGAATGCACCGTTTGGATCCAGCCGAGATCGGCCTTGGCCAGCTTGTCGAACATCTGCAGTCTGAGATCGGCGATGAAGCGATGGCCCAAATAAGCCACGGTGACATTGGCCACATATTCGGAGATCGCCTTGAGCACCGTCACGATGACGATGGCCCCGGTGATCCAGTAGACCATGTCCGCGTTCTTGGCGACGAACACGTCGTCGGCGGTGCGCTGAATCAGAAAGGGAATGGCGCCCGTTGTGGCCGCGGTGACCAGCATGGCAATCGTGGCGCAAACCAGCAGATACACATGGGGGCGCAGATGCTCCCGCCAGATGCGTTGGATGATCTCCTTCGTCGTGTAACGGTGGGTCGAAAGCTCGTCGGCGCCCCGGGAGATCACGCGCGCATCTATGAACACATTGTCTTTCAAAGACTTCCCCGATTCAGCCGGGGCCGGCGGCGCGGCCCTCCCTTATCGGTCCCCTTCTAGCACGGGCTTCCCGTCCCCTTTAAGGCGAAATGCTTGGGCCCGCGCGCGCCTAGCCGGCGCTGCCTTCCGCGCCGTGCTCGGGATCGAGAAGCCGGTGCAGATGGACGATGAAATAGCGCATATGGGCATCGTCCACGGTACGCTGAGCGGCATCCTTCCAGGCGTCGTACGCCTGGGCATAATTGGGGTAGATGCCGACGATATCGAGCTTCTTGAGGTCGCTGAACTCGATCTTGTCGAGATCCATCAGTTCGCCCCCGAACACGAGATGCAGCAATTGCTTGCCGCCCGTTTTCTTCGATTTGTCCTTTGACGCCATGCGCCCGCCCCCTCTCTCCCCTGAACGCCGGGCACCTTGCCGAATTGCGCCCTAAAGGTCTATGCGGCTTGTGCGCTCGATGAGAAGGGGATGCAGCGGCTTGCCGCTCGCGACCAGGCTCGGAAATTTGGGGCTCTCGCGATTGTAAGTGTGCGCGTTACCGCGATGATCGGTGGTGACGCCGCCGGCCTCGTCCATGATCACGGCCGCGGCGGCCAGGTCCCACTCGGCCTTGGCTGTCAGCGAGATTGTGGCGTCGCCCCGGCCGCAGGCGACCAGCGCCAGCCGGTAGGCCACGGAATTCACCCACTCCGCCGTCACTTCGGGCCAGGGCTCCTGCCAGATCTTCTTCCGGAACAGCCCACCGCTGGCGATCATCTTTGCGCCCTCGAGGATCGCCTTGTCGGTGGCGTGGATCGGCTCATCGTTGAGGAAGGCGCCGTGCCCGCGCATGGCGTGGAAAAACTCGTCCTTAGCCGGATTGTAGACGACGCCCAACACCGGCACGCCGTCCTCGACCAGCGCCGCCGACACGGTCCATTCGGGAATGTGACGCAGATAGGCGTTGGTGCCGTCGATGGGATCGATCATCCACACCCGCGAATATTTGAGCCGCGAGCGATCGTCCGGGCTCTCCTCCGACAGCCAGCCGTAATCCTTGCGGCGCGTCGTGAGATCGAGCTTCATGGCCGCGTCTACGGCGAGGTCAGCGTCGCTCACCTCCGAGCCGTCCGGTTTCTTGAAGACTTGGACGTCCTGTTTGAAATAGCTGTTGGCCAGCGCGCCTGCATCGCGCACCGCGCGCTTCAGAAGTTCGTAATCTTCTTCCAGCGAAGGCAGGATCTCAGGCTTCTTTGTCGGTGTAATTGCGGTCATAAGTCGGAAGGAACACTCTTTAAACCATGGTGGAAGCTACTGGTCGTTAATTACGTCCATTAAGCGTCCGGGAAAGCTTCCGTGGCACCATCGTCTCAATCAAGGCCGCCTCAAGGCAGCCAATAAGGAAGCTAACAGCAAGGCGTCACCGGGCCTCGAGAGCGAATGCTCCGAGGCCCTCTTGCTTTCCGGACCCTTGGTCACTGGGTCTTTGGCCTCCGGCTCTCTTGCATGTCTCGGACCACTTCTCCAGGACCGTCAAATCGGCCTTCTAGCCGCCAGATGCAAGCGCCATATCGGCCACGACTGCGACAAAAATAAGCAATCCGAAATCGCGATTGGAGCGGAAGCGTTTGAGGCAGTTGTCGGCGTCGTCGATATCGAGCGTTGCCACCTGCCAGCCGAGCTGCGCACCGGCGATTCCCATGCCGATCAAAAAGACGGGGCCAGCACCGGCGAGCACCCCCGCCACCAGCATCGCGCTCCATGCAAAAGCATAGAAAGCGCTGAGCCACCTCTTGGTGGCGCGGCCGAACTTGAGCGCGGTCGATTTCATGCCGATCAGCGCGTCGTCCTCGCGGTCCTGATGCGCGTAAATCGTGTCGTAGCCGATGGTCCAGGCGATTGCCCCCGCGTAGAGCAGAACCGGGGCCGCGTCGAGCCGGCCGAGCACTGCCGCCCAGCCCATCAGCGCGCCCCAATTGAAGGCGAGCCCCAACACTGCCTGAGGCCAATGGCTGATGCGCTTCATGAAAGGATAGAGCGCCACGATGGGGATCACGCAGAGCCCGAGCAGAATAGAGAAGCTGTTGAGGCTCAGCAGCACTGCGAGCCCGACGAGACAAAGCGCCAGCATGAACAGAACCGCCGCCGTCACGCTCACCTGTCCGCTCGGCAGAGGCCGCGATTGGGTGCGCGCCACTTGGGCGTCAATCTCGCGATCGACGATGTCGTTATAGGTGCAGCCGGCGGCACGCATGGCGATAGCGCCCACGGCAAACAGGAACAGCAGCCACGGGTCCGGGTAGGGGGCCTCGATGCTGAGCCCTGCCAGCGCCACCGACCAGAAGCAGGGCAGTGCAAGCAGGAAGAAGCCGATAGGCCGGTCCGCGCGCGCCAGCCGCAAGAATGGCAGGAGCCAGGCGGGCGCATAGCGGTCCACCCAGTTAGCCGTGCTCGCATCGGCGACATTGCCTGCTTTGCCTTGGGATACCGGACGTGGCATGTCTCGTGTCGCTCGCCTCTGCTCGCTTCGCCTTGTGTCGCCCATGCCCTCTAAACTTCCGCGACTCTTCGTCAGGTCTCCGTTGCGCACCGGCGCCGAGATCGTGCTCGCGCCCGACCAGGCGCATTATCTGGCCAACGTGCTCCGTCTGAAGCCGCAGGAGCAAGTCCTCGTTTTCAACGGCGTGGACGGCGAATGGTGCGCGCGCGCCGTCGCCGTCGGCAAGAGGAAGGTGACGCTCGCCGCGGAACACCAGACGCGCGCGCAAGAAGACGGTCCCGACCTGCATTATCTGTTCGCGCCGATCAAGCGCGCGCGCCTCGACTACATGGCACAGAAAGCCACCGAGATGGGCGCGAGCCTGCTTCAGCCTGTCATCACCCGCCGCACGGTCGCCGAGCGGGTCAAGATCGAACGTCTCGAATCAAACGCGATCGAGGCGGCGGAGCAATGCGGGATGTTGT
Organism: Methyloceanibacter sp.; assembly: GCF_051306395.1. Classification (GTDB taxonomy): domain Bacteria; phylum Pseudomonadota; class Alphaproteobacteria; order Rhizobiales; family Methyloligellaceae; genus Methyloceanibacter. Next base: position 25,402 of record NZ_JBPPND010000017.1, on the reverse strand, counting down.
GCGTGCCCGAGGTGCGGGCGCCCGCGAAGCTCGAAGCCCTGATCGAAGGCTGGGATGAGAATCGGCTTCTCATCTTCGCCGACGAGGCCGCGCCGACGGCCTCGCCGCTCGAAACCCTGGCGGCTCAGACCCCGCGTCCGCTTGCCGTGCTGATCGGACCCGAAGGCGGCTTCGAGCCGGAGGAGCGCGCGCTGCTGTTGCGTCAGCGTTTCGTTGTTCCGGTATCGCTCGGCCCGCGCATCATGCGCGCCGATACGGCAGCCGTTGCCTGTCTTGCATTGGTCAATGCCGTGCTCGGGGACTGGCACTGACAAATGCCTGAGACAAGTTTGACGCATTTTTCACAATAGGCCTGCTTTCGGGCCTTTGAGGTCGCCGAATCGCCCGGAAACGACTAGGTTTTGATTCGGCTTTTGGATGTCCGACTGCAAATCGAACCGCAAGGCGTGATCGTGAGACCGGCTCTTGCTTATCGATCATTGGCGCTGGCCCTCGGCGCGGCCTTGCTGTGTGCCGGCTGCAGCGTCATCGACGGTCCGGTGCTCGATCCGAAAGGCCCCATCACGCTCGCGGAGCGGGATCTCCTGTTCAAAGCCATCGGCATCATGATGATCGTGATCGTCCCGGTCTTCGTGATGGCCGCGCTGTTCATGTGGCGCTATCGCGGCACCAACAAGAGCGCCCGCTATACGCCCAACCTCGCCTATTACTGGCCGGCGGAGGTTCTCGTCTGGGGCGTGCCTGCCGTCATTATCGTCTGGCTTGGCCTGCATCTGTGGCACAACACCTACAAATACGATCCCTATAACGAGATCGACCCGAGCGTGAAGCCGCTCGAGGTTCAGGCGATCGCGCAAGACTGGAAGTGGCTGTTCGTCTATCCGGAGCACGACGTCGCCGTGGTCAACGAGCTGGCCATTCCAGTCGATACGCCGATCAGCATCACCATTACCTCCGACACGGTGATGAACTCGCTCATCATCCCCGCGCTCGGCGGCCAGATCTATGCCATGGCCGGCATGCAGACGCGGCTCAATCTTCTGGCCGACAAGCCGGGCACGTTCTGGGGCCGTAACGTCCAATATAGCGGCACGGGCTTCGCCAATCAGCAGTTCCAGACTCTGGCCACCTCGAAGGAAGACTTCGACGCCTGGATGGAAAAGGCGAAGCAATCCTCGCAACCTCTGGACGCCGCCACCTACGAGAAGCTCGCCAAGCCGAGTGAGAAAGTGCCGGTGACCTACTACTCGGGCGTCGAGCCCGGCCTGTTCGACAAGATCACCGCCAAATACAGCCACGGTGACGTGGATCGAGAGCCGCACGCCGCGCACGCGGATAACGCGGCCGAACCAGCGGAATAGGACCCGTGGAACTTTTCGGACGACTGACCCTCGACTCGCTGCCGTTCTACAGCGCCATCGCCGCCTCGGGCGCGGGCGTGACCGTGCTCGGCGCGCTGTCGGTCGCGGGCGTCATCACGTATTTCGGCGCTTGGCGCCTGGTGCTGTTCGACTGGGTCTCGAGCATCGACCACAAGAAGATCGGCATCATGTATGTGATGGTCGCGCTCGTCATGCTGATGCGCGGCTTCATCGACGCCGCCATGATGCGCTCTCAGCAGGCCATCGCCTACAACAACGAAGGCTATCTGCCACCGGACCATTTCGATCAGATATTCTCGTCGCACGGCACGATCATGATCTTCGTCATGGCCAGGCCGTTCCTGTCCGGGTTGATCAATCTGATCATGCCGCAGCAGATCGGCTCGCGCGACGTCGCCTTCCCCTTCATGAATTCGATCAGCCTGTGGCTGACCACCGCGGGCGCGGGGCTCGTGCTGATCTCGCTCGTGATCGGCAAGTTCTCGACAGCCGGCTGGACCGGCTATCCGCCTTATTCGGGCTCGCAGTTCACGCCCGGCGTCGGTGTCGATTACTGGCTCTGGGCGGTGCTGATCTCCGGCATCGGCTCGACCATGAGCGGCGTCAATTTCCTGGTCACGATTGTCAAACGCCGCGCGCCCGGCATGACCATGTTCCGGCTGCCGCTGTTCACCTGGACCGTGTTCGTCACCAGCATATTGATGATCTTCGCGTTTCCCGCGCTCACCGTCGCCTGCGGCGCGCTGATGCTCGACCGCACGCTCGGCTTCCACTTCTTCACCAACGAGGCCGGCGGCAACATGATGAACTACATCAACCTGTTCTGGTTGTGGGGTCATCCGGAGGTCTACATCCTCATTCTGCCCGCCTTCGGTGTGTTCTCCGAAGTCGTCGCGGTGTTCAGCCAAAAGCGGCTGTTCGGCTATATCTCGCTGGTGCTCGCCACTATGGCCATCGGCATCCTGTCCTTCACCGTGTGGCTGCACCACTTCTTCACCATGGGCTCGAGCGCGCGGGTCAACTCGTTCTTCGGCACCATGACCACGATCATCGCCGTGCCCACCGGCGTGAAGGTGTTCGACTGGCTGCTCACCATGTATCGCGGCCGCATCATCTTCAAACCGCCGATGCTCTACACGCTCGGCTTCCTCGTGACTTTTGTCATCGGCGGCCTGTCCGGCGTGCTGCTGGCGCTGCCTCCGATCGACTATCTGATGCACAACACGACCTTCCTGATCGCCCACTTCCACAACATGATCATTCCCGGCGTGCTGTTCGGCTATCTCGCCGGCTACATGTTCTGGTTCCCCAAGGCGTTCGGCTTCAAGCTGAACGAATGGTGGGGGGCGGCATCGTTCTGGTGCTGGATCGTCGGCTTCTATCTCGCCTTCATGCCGCTCTATGTGCTCGGGCTCCTCGGCATGCCGCGCCGCATGGAGCACTACGAGATCGCCGCCTGGCAGCCGCATCTCATCGTCGCGGCCATCGGCGCCTTCATCATCTTCCTGGGCATCGTCTGCCTGGGCGTGCAGCTCGTCGTCAGCATCCGCGACCGCAAATCCGCGCTTGATCTCACCGGCGATCCTTGGAACGGCCGCTCGCTCGAATGGGCGACGTCCTCGCCGGCGGCGCCGTACAATTTCGCCGTGGTGCCGCAGGTGCAGAGCATCGATGCGTGGTGGGACATGAAGGCACGCGGCGTGGCCTATCAGCGGCCCGAGGAATACGAGGACATCGCTATTCCGAAGAACACCTTCATCGGCGCGGTGATCGGCGGCGCCGGCTTCGTCTTCGGCTTCGCCATGGTCTGGTACATCTGGTGGCTCGCCATTTTCTCTCTCGCCGTGATCTTCGTCGCCATCGTCATCCGCGCCTCCGATGACGACACCGACTATGTGATGCCCGCGAGCGAGGTGAAGAAGATCGAAGACGCGCGCTTCACCCAGCTGGCCAAGGCGCCGAAGAACGAAATGGCGGACGATCCGGGCTTTGCCGGTCAGCCCATGCCGGAGCCCTCCACATGACCGCCGCCGCCGACACCATGACCGTCACGCCGCAAGACGCGGAGAAATACGAGGAGAAAGAGTTCGGCTTCTGGCTCTATCTGATGAGCGACGCGATCATCTTCGCCTGCCTGTTCGCCACCTACCTTGTGATGGTCGGCAACGCGGCCGGCGGTCCTACCGGCAAAGAGCTGTTCAGCCTGGAGCGCGCGGCCGCGGAGACGGCCTTGCTGCTGTTCAGCAGCACCACGTTCGGCGTTGCCGCCGTGGCCCTGTCACAGGGCGACCGCTCCAAGGTGCTGTTGTGGCTCGCCATCACGTTCGCACTGGGCGCAGGCTTTATTTTCCTCGAGTTCGGCGAGTTCGCCGGCATGATCGCCGAAGGGGCTGGCCCCGACCGCAGCGGCTTCCTGTCGGCCTTCTTCACGCTGGTCGGCACCCATGGGCTGCATGTGAGCGTGGGGCTTCTCTGGATCTTGGTGATGATCGGTCAGGTTGTGTTCAAGGGCCTCACCGCGCCGGTTGCCTCCAGGCTGATGCGGCTCGGCCTATTTTGGCACTTCCTCGACATCATCTGGGTCGTGATCTTCTCCGTCGTCTATCTGCCGGGATTATTGTGATGGATGTCACTTCTGGAATTCCGGTCGAACGGACCCTCAAGCCGTATCTGATTGGCATCGTGTTCGCCCTGATCTTGACGGCGATCCCCTTCGGCATCGTCGCCTTTGGAGCCATGGAGCGTCAGACCGCGCTGATCGTCATCGCCGTCTTCGCGGTGATCCAGATCCTGGTGCATTTGCGCTTCTTCCTGCATATCGACTTCCGGTCCATGCCGCGCGAGAACCTGATCGCGCTCGCCTTCGCCTGCGTGCTCATTTTCATCATGGTCGGCGGCAGTCTGTGGATCATGTTCGACCTCTACCACCGCATGATGGTCTGAGGACGGGGCGGGGTCAGGCTTTCGTGATTGTGCGGAACTGCCCCTTGCCGCGCCTTACGCCCGGCGCAATATAGAGTTCCCCTGTATCCCCGGGACGCCAGCCCCCTCAAGCCACGTCCTCCAAGCGGAGTTCCCCTCGAATGTCGACACGTGTGAATGGGCCGAAGAGCCCCGTCATCGAGTCGCGGGATGAGCTCGTTGCCTATCTGGAGGCCGGGTCGAAGCCGGAAAGCGAATGGCGCATCGGCACCGAGCACGAGAAGTTCGGCTTCAACGTCAAGGACAACTCGCCCGTGCCTTATGGGGGCGAGCACGGCATCCAGGCGCTGCTCGAGATGCACCACAATTGCTATTGCTGGGACGCGGTGCGCGAGGACGGCAACATCATCGCCCTGTCCTGCACCGATTGCCCCATCGGCGGGTCCATCAGCCTCGAGCCGGGGGGGCAGCTCGAGCTCTCCGGCGCGCCGCTCAAGACCATCCATGAGACTGAGAAAGAACTCCGCCAGCATCTGTCCCAAGTGGGCGGCGTGGCGCGGCAACTCGGTATCGGCTTCATCGGGCTCGGCTTCTCGCCGAAATGGACGCTTCAGGAACTGCCGCTCATGCCGAAGGAGCGCTACCGCATCATGAAGCGCTACATGCCGACACGAGGCACGCGCGGCCTCGACATGATGTTCCGTACCGCGACCGTGCAGGTGAACATGGATTTCGGCAGCGAAGCGGACATGATCAAGAAGCTTAGGGTGGGGCTTGCGCTTCAGCCCGTGGTCACGGCGCTGTTCGCCAACTCGCCTTTCACCGAAGGCAAGCCTAACGGCTTCCAGTCCTACCGCGCCGAAGTGTGGCGCGACACCGATCCGGACCGCACCGGCATGCTGCCCTTCGCCTTCGAGGACGGCATGGGGTTCGAGCGCTATGTGGATTACGCGCTCGATGTGCCCATGTATTTCGTCTACCGCGACGGCCGCTATATCGACGTGGCCGGCGCCTCCTTCCGCGACTTTCTCACAGGCTCGCTCGAAGCGTTGCCGGGCATGAAGCCCACCATGGAGGATTGGGCGGATCACCTCACCACGCTCTTCCCCGAGGTGCGTCTCAAGAAGTTCCTGGAGATGCGCGGCGCCGACGCCGGCCCCTTCGATTTCCTGATGGCCCTGCCGGCGCTCTGGGCCGGGCTCCTTTACGACAAGACCTCGCTCGATGCCGCCGCCGGCCTCATCGCCGGCTGGACGGTCGAGGAGCGACAGACCATGCGCGACCAGGTTCCGCGGCTCGGACTCAAGACGCCGTTCCGCGGACGCACCTTGCGCGAGATCGCCCGCGAGATGCTGGCGCTGGCCGAAGGCGGCTTGCTGCGCCGCGCCCGCCTCAACGCGGACGGCGAAGACGAGACGGGGGCGCTCAAAGCCTTGATGGAGGTGGTCGAGACCGGACGCACGCAGTCCGACCGCCTGCTCGCCGCCTATGAGGGGCCGTGGGGGGGCGATATCGATCGACTGTTCGAGGCCGAAGCGCTGTAGCGCCTAGATCGGAGACGGTATGGGTCTTCTCTTCCCAGTTATTCTCGGCTCCGTGCGCCGCGACCGCCAGGGCATCAAGGCGGCGCGCTACATTATCGACAAGCTCGCAGCCCGCGGACACGAGCCCGTGCAAGGCGGCCGCCCGGTTCATCGATGAGTTCATGTGGTACGCGAAGGCCCTCAAGGCTCAACGAGACGCCGAAGGCACGCCCTATTGAGCGGCTTAAACGCTCTCAAGGTGCCGCGGCGCGTTGGGACGCGCCAACAGCCACTTTCATGCCCGTGAGCGTCACCGTGCCGGTGCCCCAGGCGGTCGGCACCAGGACCTTGTAGGGGACGTAGAATTCCGTTCCCGGGACGGACACAAGCCAGGCTTCGACCGCGTCCGTTTTCTTCATGAACTGTACGCCGGGATGATCGGGCCGGTAGCCGCCGATCGGCTCGTAGCGCACCCGGCACACGGCGACGCGCTCGGAAAGTCCCTTCGGGGCACTTCGGCCAAGCGTCTCGGTCCGCTTCGGCGTGAGCGCGATATCGAAACGCTGCCTGCCGTCGAACACCTTGATCGTCTGCCCGCAGACCTTCAGGTCGCCGGGCGGGGCGTCGGAGCGCACCGAGAGGAAGGCTGCGGTCAGCGGATCGAGGACACCCTTCAACTGTTCCGCGGTGACGGGAAGGTCGCGCGGGTTCGGCTTCTTGCTCGGAACGATCTTGACGTCGCTCACGGACCCGCGGGCGAAGCTCATGCGGAGCTGCTGGCTCTTCTTGCTGTCTTCGTATGACAGGGTGTAGCGCGCCGGTTGCGGGCTTTCTTCCGTGAACCTGCCGTTGCTCGTGGTCTTGCCGGTCGCCTTGTAGAGCAGGCCGGCGAGCAATGAGAAGCGCCCGTCGGCCGCCATCTTGTAGGCGCTCGCCGAAAATGCCGCCGTCACCGTGAATTCGCCGAGATTGATACCGGCGAGACCGGCGTCATAGGTCGCGACGATCCGGCCGGGAGCCGGCACCGCCTCGCCGGCGCTTGGGGAGGGCGCCAGGCCCGCAGCAAGCACCAGGCAGGCGATTATGGCGCCGGTGCGCCTCGCTCCCATCGCTCATCCCTCCGATCGCAGCCTCAGAGTGTACCCCACAGGAAGTCCAAATTGGGGCCTCAAGCGGCGACTTCCTCCAGGCGGGGATAGTCGGTGTAGCCGTGCGCGTCGCCGCCATAGAACGTGTCTTGGTCTGGCTCGTTGAGCGGCGTGTCCTTCTCCAGCCGCTCCACGAGGTCCGGGTTGGCGAGGAACAATCTCCCGAACGCCACCAGATCCACCTCGCCGGAGTCGACGGCTTCGATCGCCCGTTCGCGGTCATAGCCGTTATTCGCCATATAGGCGCCCGAGAAGCCCGCCCGCAGCTTCGCGATGTCCGCGCCCGGAGGCAGGTCGCGCGACTGCCCCATCTCGCCCTCGACGAGATGGACATAGCCCAGTCCGGCGTCGTTGGCGCGGGCGATGGCCGCTGTGAACGTCTCCATCGGGTCGCTATCCGACATGTCATTGAACTTGGAGAACGGGCTGAAGCGCACGCCAACCCGCTTCGCTGGGTAGACCTTCGTGACGGTCTCCAAAACTTCGGCGAGAAGGCGCGTACGGTTCTCCGCGCTGCCGCCATAGGCGTCGGTCCGCTTATTGGTGCCGTCGCGAAGGAACTGGTCGATCAGATAGCCGTTGGCCGCGTGAACTTCGACACCGTCGAAGCCGGCCGTGCGCGCATTCTCGGCCGCCTTGCGGTAGTCCTCGATTAACCCCGGAATTTCCTCAAGCTCGAGCGCACGCGGTTCGGAGACTTCGGCAAAGCCCGTTGCGATGAAGGTCTGAGCCTCGGCTGCGACCGGTGAGGGCGCGACCGGCTGCTTCCCGTCCGGCTGAAGCGACACGTGGGAGATGCGCCCCACATGCCAGAGCTGGAGGAAGATACGTCCACCCTTGGCGTGAACCGCATCGGTGACCTTGCGCCAGCCCGCGACCTGCTCGGTGCTGTAGATGCCCGGCGTCTGGATATAGCCCTTGCCTTCCGGCGTGATCTGCGTGGCCTCGGTGATGATCAGGCCGGCCGACGCGCGCTGCTCGTAATAGGTGGCGTTCAGCGCATGCGGAACGTCGCCGTCGGGCTTCGCACGGTTGCGCGTCAGCGGCGCCATGACGACCCTGTTGGGCAGGGTCAGGTCACCGAGGCTGAGGGGCGTGAAAAGCTTGGCTTGCATACTGCGGGTCTCCATCTGTGTGCTGGCAAGAGGGTCCAAAGATCGGAGCCCCGGGTCGCCGCTTGACGTGGCGATGCCGTTCTCGGCAATCAACCGGAGTGCGTCACTTATCCTTGTATGTCGTTTTGGGCCGGCCCGGTCGTCGCTTCAGTTTACGGTACCGGAGCGGCAAACTTGAAAGCCTGGTCCGGCAAGCCATATACTTACCAAGTCACGTCCTTTCCGACCCTGCACGGAAGGGCGTTGTCCGTCCCCCAAGACGGATGAATCGGCGGCAGATCTCTCCTTTTCTGCCGCCGATTTTTTTGTGTCTGAGGTCGGGAGAAAGGCCGCTATTTCAGGCTGGCGAAGGCGTCGGTAAAGCCCTGGAGCGAGACAGGAATGCCGATGCCGGCTTCGGGCGTATCGAAAATGATGAACATCGCATTCGTGCCCTTCTTCAGCTTGGCGATCACCTCGTCCTGAAGCACCACCTCGGCCACGCAGCCGCGCTTGCCGCATTTGAGGAAAGGGGCGTTGCCCACGTCCTGATCGTCGATCTTGAGGCCGAGCCCGGTAGGCAGCAGCACGCCGAGCGGCACGACAACCCGCAACAGCTTCTTCTTCTCGCCAATTGCCTCATAGAAAACGACCGTCAGCCCCACATTAGGCCGGTCTTCGGCGGTCACGCTTTGCACCAGCGCGCACTTTTCTTCCTTGGCGCCCGGCGGCGTGCGGCAGCTCACCTGCCACGCCCCGTGGGTCTCCCGCACGACGCTGCCTGGTCCGGTGGCGCCGGGGGAGGCGTCCGGCGCCGCGCCTTGCGCACTCACTTGGCTGCCGAGCCCGAGCAGAAACGCCAGCATCAGGCCGAGCATCGCGAGCGTGCGGCGCTTTGGGCCTAGTGAATCGAATCTGGGCGTGAGGGCCATGGGCATCAGAAGGACCGGCAACTTTCGCGTTTGCAAGTGCGGATACGAGTCCGCAGTACTAGATCGCGGCCCGGGTCCTTGTGAAGCGGCGATGTGCGGCATGGAAAACGGCCATCGCCGAGTAATGGGGCCAAATTTCGGCGGTATCTTCTGACGGAAATCTGCCACGGTCTGGAAGCGCCGTGGTAAGGGCTTGAAACTCAACGTCAAGCGTGCATTTGCCGCACGGGCAAACTGAATCATGAGTGTTGCCAATCTATATCCTTTATGATTTTAAAAACACAAAAGAACCTCCGGCTACAACGCTGATGCGGGCTGGAAGAAAGAATGGACCAGCGGGGGCGACGCCTAAATTCTGCGCCTATAGTATTTGCGCCGCCCTTGCGAGAAGCGGTGTGGGCGAGGTTGCCCATACCCAATTATAATCGCGCCGCCCCTCACGTCTGGAGGGACGGCCGGGAGCAGGCTTAGGAGTGAAGGGATGGCGATCTTCCATCGTGGATTGACGGTTCTTGCTGCGCTTGTCGGCCTCACCGCAAGCGGTTCTGCCTTCGCCGGCATGGGGCAGCCATCCCCATGGCAGTTGGGCTTCCAAGGCGCGGCGACGCCCGTCATGGAGCAGATCAACGACTTCCACACCTACGTCACCATCATCATCACCATCATCGCGCTCTTCGTTCTGGCGCTGATGATCTACGTGATGGTGCGCTTCAACGAGCGCCGCAATCCCGATCCGTCCCGGACCTCGCACAACACCCCGCTTGAGGTCGCCTGGACGGTGATCCCGATTCTCATTCTCGTCGCCATCGCCATTCCGTCGTTCCGGCTGCTGTTCGCCCAGTACGACTTTCCGAAGCCCGACGTGACCATCACCGCGACCGGCAGCCAGTGGTACTGGAGCTACGAGTACCCGGATGAGGGCATCCGCTTCGATTCGATCATGGTGCCCGAGGCCAATCTAAAGCCCGGCCAGCCCCGTCTCCTCAGCGTGGACCGTGAAGTGGTCGTGCCCGTCGGCGCCAACGTTGTCGTCGGCCTGAAATCCAACGATGTGATTCACGACTGGGCCGTACCGTCCTTTGGCGTCAAGCTCGACGCCGTGCCGGGGCGCCTTCAGCAGACATGGTTCCGCGCCGAGAAGGAAGGCTGGTACTACGGCCAGTGCTCGGAGTTGTGCGGCCGCAATCACGCCTTCATGCCGATTGCCGTTCGCGTCGTCTCGCAAGACGAGTACGATGCCTGGATCGCCGAGAATAAGACGGCCGCAATCGATACGGAAGGCAAGGTGGCAGCCGCGCAAGACTAAGCGGCGGCCCATTAACCGACACGCGGTCTAAGACGACCGAGAGCGCAAGAAGACAAGGACGATAAGGGAAGACAGTCATGGCTCACAACGCCCAGGCAGAAGCCGCTCATCACGATCACGACGATCATCCATATGGCGTGGGTCGTTGGCTGTTCTCCACCAACCACAAGGACATCGGCACGATGTACCTTGTCTTGGCGATCATCGGGGGCATCGTCGGCGGTCTGCTGTCGATGGGCATGCGTGCCGAGCTCATGGAGCCGGGCATGCAGATCTTCGGCAATCCCGAGCTGTTCAACGTTTTCGTCACTGCGCACGGCCTCATCATGGTGTTTTTCATGGTGATGCCGGCAACCATGGGCGGCTTCGGCAACTGGATGATGCCGCTGATGATCGGCGCGCCCGACATGGCCTTCCCGCGCATGAACAACATCTCGTTCTGGCTGCTGGCGATGGCATTCGTGCTGCTTGTCCTTTCGCTGTTCATGCCCGGTGCTCCGGGGTCGACCGGTGTCGGCGGCGGGTGGACGATCTACGCGCCTCTAAGCACTTCGGGGACACCCGGCATCGCCATGGACTTCGCCATTCTGGCGGTCCATCTGGCCGGTGCCTCCTCGATCCTCGGCGCCATCAACTTCATTACGACCATCTTCAATATGCGTGCGCCGGGGATGACCCTGCACAAGATGCCGCTCTTCGTGTGGTCGGTCCTGGTGACCGCCTTCCTGCTGCTGCTGTCGCTGCCGGTGCTGGCCGGCGCCATCACCATGCTGCTGACCGACCGCAACTTCGGCACGGCGTTCTTCGACTCCGCTCATGGCGGCGATCCGCTGCTGTGGCAGCATCTGTTCTGGTTCTTCGGCCACCCGGAAGTGTACATCCTCATTCTCCCGGGCTTCGGCATCGTCAGCCAGATCGTCGCGACCTTCTCCCGCAAGCCGGTATTCGGCTATCTCGGCATGGCGTACGCCATGGTCGCCATCGGCGTGATCGGCTTCGTCGTTTGGGCACACCATATGTACGCGGCGGGCATCGACGTGAACACGCAAGCCTATTTCGTGTTTGCCACAATGGTCATTGCCGTGCCCACGGGCGTGAAGATCTTCTCGTGGATCGCGACCATGTGGGGCGGCTCGTTGTCGTTCAAGGCGCCGATGCTCTGGGCGCTCGGCTTCATCTTCCTGTTCACCATCGGCGGCGTCACCGGCGTGGTGCTGTCGAATGCCGGCGTCGACCGCTCGTTTCACGACACCTATTACGTGGTGGCGCATTTCCACTACGTGTTGTCGCTCGGTGCGGTCTTCTCGCTCTTCGCCGGCTGGTATTACTGGTCGCCGAAGATGACCGGATACATGTACTCCGAGACGATTGGGAAGCTCCACTTCTGGCTGATGTTCGTCGGTGCGAATCTCGCCTTCTTCCCGCAGCACTTCCTTGGTGCCGCCGGCATGCCGCGCCGTTACGCGGACTATCCGGATGCCTATGCGGGCTGGAACTTTGTCTCCTCGATTGGCGCCTGTATCGCCTTCGCGGGCTTCCTGGTGTTCCTCTACGGAATTTTCGCTCAGTTCGCGCGCAAGCAGAAGGCCGCGGACAATCCTTGGGGGCCGGGCGCCACGACGCTCGAATGGACGCTGCCTTCGCCGCCGCCGTTCCACACCTTCAATACGCTGCCGCGCATCAAGTGAGCGTGGTGCCGAATCGAGAGGCGCTTGAGTGAGTAGTTCGATGTCCGACGCCACTATCCAATCGATTCTAGGCAAGCTCGACGTCGCCCCCGGGGGCGACGTCGCCGATTATGCCGCGCTTCTCAAGCCGCGGGTCATGTTTCTCGTGGTGTTCACGGCGCTGGTCGGTCTGGTCGTGGCACCCGGCACCATGCATCCGGTGCTGGCCATTGCCGCGCTCGCCTGCATCGCGGTGGGCGCGGGCGCGGCTGGTGCCCTCAACATGTGGTACGACGCCGATATCGATGCGCGCATGGCCCGCACGGCGTCCCGGCCGCTGCCCAAAGGCGCGGTCGCGCCCGACGAGGCGCTCGCTTTCGGCACTGTGCTCGCCATTGGTTCGGTTCTTTGCCTCGGCTTGATGGCGAACTGGGTCGCCGCCGGGCTCCTGGCGCTCACCATCGGCTTCTATGTGTTCGTCTACACCATGTGGCTCAAGCGCTGGACGCCGCAGAACATCGTTATCGGTGGCGCCGCAGGCGCCGTTCCACCCATGATCGGCTGGGCCGCGGCCACCGGGACGGTGAGCCTCGAGTCCTTCGTGATGTTTTTGATCATCTTCATCTGGACGCCGCCGCATTTCTGGGCCCTGGCCCTGGTCCGCAGCAAGGACTACGAGCGCGCGGGCGTACCGATGCTGCCCGTGACCCACGGCCCGGACGAGACCAGGCGTCAAATTCTGATCTACAGCCTCATCCTGGCGCCGCTCGGCATGGTGCCGGCGGTGATGGGCTTCGGCGGCATGCTCTACACGGTCATCGCCTCGATCCTCGGCGCCTTCTTTGTCGTCTTCGCCGTCGATTGTTATCGCATCCGGGAAGGCGAGGAGGCCGATCGAGCGGCGAAGCACCTGTTCGCCTATTCGGTGCTTTACCTGTTTGTGCTCTTCGCCGCGCTTCTCGTGGAGCAAGGCTTCGGGCTCGAAGGCGGCGCGCTGCCGCTTACTTGGACATTGTGATGGAAGATGCGGATGACGAACGCAAACGCCGCCAACGCAAGCGATCTTTGGCCATCGCCTGGATCCTCGCAGGCCTCGTCGTGCTGTTCTTCATTGTCACCATTGTCAGGCTGGGCGGCAACGTCGCCGTGCGGCCGATCTGATTGAAGCGGATGAACGAGCAAGACACACAGACCCGCACACGCGACAAGAAGGGCCTCGTCGCTCTGTCGCTTGCCGCCCTCGTGGCGGGCATGGTCGGCTTGTCCTTTGCCGCCGTGCCGCTCTACCGCATGTTCTGCCAAGCCACGGGTTATGGCGGCGCGACCCAAAGAGCCGACGTTGAGTCGAAGGATATCCTCGACCGCATGGTGACTGTCCGGTTTGACGCCAACGTCAATCCGAACTTGCCGTGGAGCTTCGCTCCGGAACAGCGCACCATGCAGGTGCATATCGGCGAGAACGCGCTCGCCTTTTTCAAGGCGACCAACAATTCCGACAAGCCCGTGACCGGCACCGCCGGCTTCAACGTCGCCCCGCAGGCGGCCGGGCGTTACTTCACCAAGGTGCAGTGCTTCTGCTTCACCCAGCAGACGCTCGCCCCCGGACAAAGCATCGAGATGCCGGTGAGCTTCTTCGTCGATACCAAGTTCGTCGAGGACGAGAGCACCGAGAATATTCCTGAGATCACGCTGTCCTATACCTTCTACCGGAGCGACGATCCGTCGGACGTTGCTGCGGCGCCGGTGGACGGAGCCTCGGGATCGTAAGCTAAGTGGCGCGGAAGAGGCGCCGATGAGACAGATTGGGGAGGAAGGGGAACACCAAGATGGCCCAAGCCCACGCTAAACCGGAACACGACTACCATCTCGTCAATCCGAGCCCATGGCCGATCATCGGTTCGCTCGGCGCCTTCACGCTGGCCATTGGCGTCCTCATGTACTTCATGTCGAAGAAGGCTGGCGATCCCCAGCTTTGGTACATGCTGCCGGGTCTCGCGCTCGTCATCATCACCATGTTCGGCTGGTGGCGCGACGTCATCAACGAAGCTCATAGCGGTGATGAAACGCCGGTCGTGCAGCTCCATCTTCGCTACGGCATGATCCTGTTCATCGCCTCGGAGGTGATGTTCTTCGTGGCGTGGTTCTGGGCCTATTTCGACGTGGCCCTGTTCCCCGACGACGCGGTCACCTATGCACGCACACAGGTGCTTGGCGGCGAGTGGCCGCCGATCCCGAGTGATGAGACCGGCGTCGCGGGCCTCGGCTATTTCGGCAGCACCTTCAATCCGTGGGGCCTGCCGTGGGTGAACACGCTGATCCTGCTCACCTCGGGCACGACGGCGACCTGGGCGCACCACGCCATGCTGCACAACGACCGCAAGGGGCTCGCCTGGGCGCTTGCTATCACCGTCGTGCTCGGCATGATCTTCACCGCTTTGCAGGCCTACGAGTACATGCACGCGGGCTTCGGTTTCGCCAACCACATCTACGGCTCGACCTTCTTCATGGCCACCGGCTTCCACGGCTTCCATGTGATCGTCGGCACGATCTTCTTGCTCGTGTGTCTGTTCCGCGCACTGCAAGGCCACTTCACGCCGAAGCAGCATTTCGGCTTCGAGGCCGCGGCCTGGTACTGGCATTTCGTCGACGTGGTGTGGCTGTTCCTGTTCACCTGCATCTATGTGTGGGGCGCAGGGGCTAACCCGGGACACTAACAACGGCGGCGCCGTCGTTGATGGGGGCGGTCAGTCGGCCGCCCCTTTTCATTTCAGCTGCTAGGATCGACGGATGAACGAGGAGAACACAGGGCAAGCACCCCACGTCCCGCTCGGCACGACCATCTGGGCCGGCCTCATAGGGCGCTGTCCCGCTTGCCACCAGGGCAAGCTGTATGACGGCTACCTTACGCTCGCGCCCCGTTGCGAGATCTGCGGCCTCGACTACGAGTTCGCCGATTCCGGCGACGGGCCCGCGGTCTTCGTCATCCTCATCACCGGCTTTATCGTCGTTGGCGCGGCGCTGCTGGTCGAAGTCTTCTACCAGCCGCCGTATTGGCTGCACGCCCTTGTCTGGGGCGCCCTGGCGCTCATTCTTCCGCTCCTCCTGCTTCGGTCCTTCAAGGGCGTGCTCATCGCCCTCCAGTTCAGGCACAAGGCCGAAGAGGGCAAGCTGGCCTCCGGCGAGTAGGCGCCCGATGCCGGCCAGCGCACTCATCAAGCTCACCGTCGCCACGCTCGTTGGCCTAGCCCTTCTGGTCGGTCTTGGGGCCTGGCAGCTCCAGCGCCTCGAATGGAAGGAGGGGCTGATCGCCCGGATCGAGGCGCGGACCGAGCGCAAGCCGGTAACTCTGGAGCGTGCGATCGAGCTGACCAAGGAACTCGGCAACCCGAGCTATCTTCCCGTGCGCGCCGAAGGCCGCTTTCACCACAAGCGCGAGCGCTATCTCTATTCCATCTCCCTCGAAGGCGAGCCGGGCTGGCACGTCATCACCCCGTTGCAGACCGTGGATGGGCATTTCGTCCTGGTCGACCGCGGCTTCGTGCCGGACAAGCTGCGCGATCCGAATACCCGCCCTAAAGGACAGGTCCAGGAGGTGGTGGCCGTGACCGGGCTGATCCGCACCCCGGAGGAGCCCGCTCTGTTCGTTCCCGACAACGATCCGCAAGCCAATCAATGGTTCAGCCGTGACCTTGCCGCCATGACGCGCTCCATGTTCCCCGGCGGCACGGTCCAGGTGGCCCCCTTTTTCTTGGAGGCGGCCGAGAGCGACGTTCCGGGCGGTTGGCCGAAAGGGGGGCAGACGAGGCTCAAACTCACCAACAGCCATCTGCAATACGCGCTCACCTGGTTCGGCCTGGCGCTCTGCCTGGCGGGCGTCTATGGCGTCTATGTCTGGGGTGCCTACCGCGGAAAGCAGCCTTAACGAGCCCGGCGAGCCTCTGTTGCGAGGCCGCTCTCTGGCGGCTAGGGTCAACCGAAAAGCCCCCTTTTTCCGGCGAGAGGCCCAATCTTGAAGTTCATTTCCACGCGCGGTGAGGCGCCGGCGCTCTCCTTCGAGGGTGCGCTTCTGGCGGCACTTGCCCCGGACGGCGGCCTGTTCATGCCAGAGGCCTGGCCGCGGCTCGCGCCGGATGAGATCGCCGCGCTCGCTGGCCTCGACTATGCCGATGCGGCGGATCGGATCATGCGCCCGTTTTTGGCGGGCGATCCCTGCCAGGACGATCTGGAGGCGGTGCTCTCGGACGCCTATGACGGCTTCCACCACCCCGCGGTCGCCCCGCTGCGCCAGCTCGGTCCCAACA
This sequence comes from Methyloceanibacter sp., assembly GCF_051306395.1. Classification (GTDB taxonomy): domain Bacteria; phylum Pseudomonadota; class Alphaproteobacteria; order Rhizobiales; family Methyloligellaceae; genus Methyloceanibacter. Next base: position 9,127 of record NZ_JBPPND010000017.1, on the reverse strand, counting down.
GCTTCGTCCTCGAGCTGTTCCATGGGCCGACGCTCGCCTTCAAGGATCTCGCCATGCAGGTCGTGTCGCGGTTCATGGAGCGCGCGCTGCTGCGGAGGGGAGGCCACGCCACCGTGGTCGGCGCCACCTCCGGCGATACGGGCGCCGCGGCCATCGAGGCCTTCCGCGGCCTCAGTGCCATCGACGTGTTCATCCTCCACCCCAAGGGCCGTATCAGCGACGTGCAGCGCCGCCAGATGACCACCGCCACGGAGGCCAATGTCCACAACATCGCCGTGGAGGGGACCTTCGACGATTGCCAGGCCATGGTGAAGGCGCTGTTCGGCGACCGCGTGTTGAGCGGCCGGCTGGGCCTGACCGGCATCAACTCGATCAACTTCGCCCGCATCCTGGCTCAGATCGCCTACTACTTCACCTCCGCGGTGACCCTCGGCGCGCCCCACCGGCCGGTGGGGTTTACCGTGCCCACCGGAAATTTCGGTGATATTTTCGCAGGTTACGCGGCCCGGGCCATGGGCCTGCCGGTCCGGCGCCTCGTTATCGCCACGAACCTCAACGACAGTTTGCCTCGCGCTTTCGCGTCGGGGACGTATCAGCCGCAAGGCGTCATCGCTACCTCAAGCCCGAGCATGGATATCCAGCTTGCGAGCAATTTCGAGCGCCTGTTGTTCGAGCTTGCCGGCCGGGACGCGGCCCGCATCAGGGCCTTGATGGACGAGCTGCGGGCGACCGGCGCGTTCCAATTGAGCCAAGGGGAGCTCGGCCAGTTGCGCGATCTGTTCAGCGCCCATTCGGTCGGCGAGGACGAGACGGAGATGACCATTCGGGGGGTTTTCGAAGAGACGGGCATGCTGGTCGACCCGCACACCGCCGTCGGCATCGCCGCTTCTCAGCACGAGGAACTCGGCGCGACGCCCATGGTCGTTCTGTCCACGGCGCACCCGGCCAAGTTCCCCGACGCGGTGAAACGCGCTTGCGGCCGCCTGCCGGAGCAGCCGGAGCGGCTCAAGATGAAGCTCGGTCAGGACGAACGCTGCACCGTGCTGCCCGCCGAGTTCGCCGCCATCGCGGATTTCATCGTTAGCCACGGCCGCGCGGCACCCGCCGCCACGGAGGTCCAGGCGTGAGCGCGGAACGCTCGACCCTCAAGAATGGGCTCACCGTGGTCAGCCACACCATGCCCGAGGTCGAGACCGTGTCGCTTGGTATTTGGGTCGGCGCCGGCAGCCGCTCCGAAGGACAAGCCGAGCATGGGGTCGCGCATTTCCTGGAGCACATGGCCTTTAAGGGGACTGCGCGGCGCAGCGCCCGTGACATCGTCGAGGAGATCGAGGCGGTCGGCGGCGATATCAACGCCGCCACCTCCGTCGACTCCACCGGCTATTACGCACGCGTCATGCCCAAGGACGTGCCGCTCGCGCTCGACATTCTGAGCGACATCATCCTCGAGCCGCGCTTCGACAGCGACGAGCTCCATCGCGAGCGCGACGTCATTCTCCAAGAGATCGCCGCCAGCTTGGATTCGCCGGAGGACATCGTCTACGACTTCATCTCCGAGGCGGCCTTCCCCGACCAGCCCGTGGGCCGGCCCATTCTCGGCACCGCCGAGAGCGTGAGCCGGTTCGACCGCGCCCATCTCGGCGCCTATCTCGCCGCCCAATATCACGCACCCAACATGGTCCTGGCCGCGGCCGGCGCCGTGGATCACGCAGAGCTCCTTGCCGAGGCGGAGCGCTGGTTGTCGGCGCTGCCCGAGCAGGCATCCCCGCAGCCCCAAAGGGCGATCTATCTCGGCGGCACCAAGCAGTCCGACAAGCCTTTCGAACAGACCCAACTCATGCTCGCCCTCGAGGCGCCGCCTTATCATCACGCGGACTATTTCGCCGCCCAGACCCTAGCCGGCGCGCTCGGCGGCGGCATGTCCTCCAGGCTGTTCCAGGAGGTGCGCGAGCGGCGCGGCCTTTGTTATTCCGTCTATGCATTTTCGATGGGTCTCACAGACAGCGGGATGTTCATCATCCACGCCGCGGGCGCGCCCGAGAAGGCGGACGAGCTGTTCGCGGTGATCCGGAGCGAGCTGGAACAGGCGGCCGAGCGCGGCTTTGCGCAGGCCGAGGTCGACCGGGTGAAGGCGCAGCTCAAGATGGGGCTTCTGGCGGGACTCGAGAGTTCGAGCGGCCGCGCCGAGCAACTCGCCCGGCACGTTCTGTTTCATGGCCGCATCTTGTCCCCCCGCGAGCTGATCGAGCGGATCGAAAGGGTCGAGGTCGCCGACCTGCAAGCGATGCTTCAGAGGGTGCTTGTCTCGCCGCTTAGCCTTGCCACGGTGGGGCCCATCCTTAATGTTGCAAGATTCGAAGCCGTGGCCGGGAAATTTACCATTCCGGCGAGCAAAGCTGCCTGAAGAGGGTGCTGATCGATGGCCTTGCTGCGAGCTGCCTCCCCAAGTGATTTTGGGCCGGTCATCGAGTCCGGACGGGTCGTGTTGCGCACGCCGCAAATGTCGGACTATCCGGCGTGGGCCGAGCTCAGGGCATCGAGCCGCGACTTCCTCATGCCGTGGGAGCCGCTCTGGGCCCCGGACGAGCTGTCCCGTGCCTCGTTCCGCCGCCGCGTGCGCCATTACCTGCGCGACCTGCGCGAGGACGTGGGCTACGCGCTGTTTATCCACGACCTGGACAGCGATGCGCTGGTCGGCGGGCTTACCCTCTGCAACGTCCGCCGCGGCGTGACCCAGTCCTGTACGCTCGGCTATTGGGTGGGCACCGAATACGCCAATCAAGGTTACATGACGGCGGCCGTTCGGGCCGTCGTGCCGTTTGTGTTCGACTCGCTCGAGCTGCACCGGCTCGAGGCGGCGTGCCTACCGACGAACGCCGCGTCGATGCGGCTGTTGGAGAGAACAGGGTTCAAGCGCGAAGGTCTCGCGAGACGGTATTTGCGAATCAACGGCGCCTGGCAGGATCATCTGCTCTACGCGCTGCTTGATTCCGATCCGCGCGGTTAGGGCGGATCGGGACGGGGGAGAGATGGTGGCGAGAAACGCCTCAGCTTGCGCCAAGGGCGCTGCGTCCTGGCTGAAACGCCAGGGCGGGGCGTGCGCGGTTGCCTGGGCGCTGCTCCTTGTGGCGGTCACGCTATTGCCGGGGCTTGCCCATGCCATCGAGGCCATCCCCGTAGACCCGGCCGCGCCTGTGACCGACATCACTGTCAAGGGCGAGCTCTACGAGGGCCGCGGCGACCGGCTCCAAATCGAGACGGCGCCTGGCCCCGACGGCTATATCGGCCGCATGGCCGTGCAGGCCTCCACGCCCGGCACCAATCCGAACTGGCTGGTCTTCGCCCTATCGAACCCGACGGACGAGCGCATCGTGCGCTGGCTTGTGGCGCCGCGCTATACGCTCGCCAATTCCGGCGTGTTCCGTCCCGAGCTCGACGCACCGCGCATCACCGCGGTCACGCCGTCGCTCGGCTTCCGGCCTGAGCCGCTAAAAAGCGACCGCGCCGATATGTTCCGGCTCAATATCGAGCCTGGCCAGACCGTGACCTACGCGGCCGAGCTCGCCTCCACGAGGGTGCCGCGGCTCACGCTATGGAACTCCAACGCTTATCAAGCCAAGCAACAAGATCGCATGCTGTTCAACGGCGTGTTGCTCGGCATCACCGGCCTGCTCGCCATCTTCCTCACCGCGATCTTCGCCGCGAACCACCGGGCCATCTTCCCGGCCACCGCGCTCGTCGCCTGGGCGGCGCTCGTCTATTTTTGCGTGGACTTCGGATTCTGGAACAAGCTGTTCCCCGTCGGTCCCGACCGCACGGCCGTTTATCGCGCCGCCGCCGAAGCCGGCCTCGCCGCGAGCCTCGTGCTGTTCCTCTACACGTTCTTGCGCATCGGCCTGTGGCATGTGTGGATCAAGACCATGTTCTGGGGCTGGATCGCCGCCCAGTTCGCGCTGATTGTCGTCGCCATCATCGATCCGCAGACCGCCTCCGGCCTCGCGCGCGCCTCGACGCTGCTGCTCGCCGGCGTGGGCACCGTGCTCATCGCCTATTTCGCCTTGCGCGGTCAGGACCGCGCCATGTCGCTGATCCCGAGCTGGATGCTGCTGATCGTCTGGCTCTTGGGCGCATCGATGATCGTGCTCGGCAAGCTTTCCGGCGAAGTGGTCGTCTCCGGCCTGGTCGCGGGCCTCGTGCTGATTTTGGTGCTGCTCGGCTTCACCGTGACCCAGTTCGCCTTCCGCACCGGCGGCGGCGCCGTGAGCCTCGGCCCCCCCAGCCTCGTGCAGATGAAATCGCTCGCCGTCGACGGCTCGGGCACTCACGTCTTCCAGTGGCACGCGGGCCGCGATGTCATCACCGTCGGCAGCGACATCGAGAATGAGCTGGGGCTCGACCCGGGCGCGCTCAACGTCACGGTCGATGAATTCCTCCAGCATATGCACGCCTCGGATCGCGAGCGCTTCCGGCTCATGCTCTGGTCGCTTCAAGAGAGGCAGGGCGGAGACCTTCAGACCGACTTCCGCCTGCGCCGTCATGACGGCACCTATCTTTGGTACGACCTGCGGGCCCATGCGGCGCCAAACGAGAATGTGCGGTTGCTGCGCTGCGTCGGCCTGCTGCGCGATGTGACCGGACTTAAGCGCTCCCATGAGCGGCTGATGCACGATGCGGTGCATGACAGCCTCACCGGTCTCCCCAATCGCGAGCTGTTCATGGATCGCCTGCAAGGCGCCATCACCCGGGCGGCCGAAGGCCAATCCAACCGGCCCACGGTTCTGTTCATCGACATCGATCGCTTCAAGAACGTCAACAAGAGCTTCGGACTCGTCATCGGCGACTCGATGCTGCTGACGCTCGGCCGCCGCCTCGGTCGTCATCTCAATCCGCAAGACACGCTCGCGCGTCTTGGTGGCGATCAATTCGCCATTTTGCTGATCTCAGACAGCGATCCCCATCACGTCGCGACCTTGGCCGAGCGCGTGCGCCGGGCCTTGCGCACGCCGATGAAGATCAGCGCCAAGGAGATCATCCTCACCGCCTCGATCGGCATCGTCGTCCATGACGGGACGCATATGACGTCGCAGGACATGCTCCGTGACGGCGAGATCGCCATGTTGCGCGCCAAGCGCGGCGGGGCGGACCGCATCGAGATCTTCAATGCGGCCATGCGGACCGAGGACGAGAGCCATTTGCCGCTCGAGAGCGAGCTGCGTATGGCGCTCGACCGGCAGCAGATTACCGTCCTCTACCAGCCGATCACGCGGCTCGCTTCCAATCAGCTTGCAGGCTTCGAGGCGCTATTGCGCTGGGACCACCCGACCCGGGGGCGCCTTGCGGCGGACGACTTCATCCCGCTAGCCGAGGAGTCCGGGCTCATCGTCGATCTCGGTAGCTACGTGCTGAACCAGGCTCTGGAACAAGCCGCGAGCTGGCATCGGGTATTGCCGCGCGACCGCGACCCGCTCTTCGTCAGCGTGAACGTCTCGAGTCGCCAGCTCTTCCGCCAGGACATGGTGCAGGAGATCAGGCTCGTGCTCGCCCGGGAGTCCGTGCCCAAGGGCACGCTGAAGCTCGAGATCACAGAGTCGCTTGTGATGGAGAACCCGGAGCGCGCGGTCGAGATTCTCACTTGGCTCAAGACCTACGGTGCGAGTCTGGCCCTCGACGATTTCGGCACAGGCTATAGCTCGTTGAGCTATCTGCACCGCTTTCCCTTCGACGTTATCAAGGTGGACCGCTCGCTCGTGCGCGATAGCTCGCTCAACGGCCAGACGCCGCTCATCCTCCGCTCCGTCATTGCGCTTGCCCATGAGCTCGGCAAGGAGGTGGTCGCCGAAGGCGTCGAGACCCAAGCCGACGCGAGCTATTTGCGCTCGATCGGCTGCGAGTTCGGCCAGGGCTATTATTACGGTGAGCCCATGTCGGCAAAGGACGTCGCTGCGCTTCTCGCGGCGCTTGCCAGCCACCGCAAGCGGCGGCAGCGCGAACGCGCCCGTGCCGAACCGGATGCGCCGTCAGGTCTTGAGATCGAGTCGCAAAGCCAAGAGCCGCTGCCGGCGTTGCCGGGACCGAGCACCGCTTAAGCGTGGCCCGAATCGTTGACGAGACGGATCGGGTCGATTCCGATACTGCCGAGCGCTTTGTTGTATTTCCGGTCGACCTCCGGATCGAAGATCAGCTCCGGATCGGCGGGGCAGTTGAGCCAGCCATTGGACTGGATCTCGTCCTCCAGCTGTCCCGGCGCCCAGCCCGCATAGCCGAGCGCAAGCAGCGCCTTGTTCGGGCCACTGCCCTTGGCGATGTCCCTCAGGATGTCGATCGTCGCGGTGAGACAGACGCTCTCGTCGATGGGCAGCGTGCTCTCCGACTTGAAGTAGTCGGCGCTGTGCAGCACGAAGCCGCGGCCCGTCTCCACCGGCCCGCCGAGATGCACCGCCATGGCGCTCAAACCTGAAGAGATGGAGATACGGTCTTCCGTCGGCGCGATGTTCAGCTGCTCGAGGAGTTCGGTGAAGCTGATATTCGGCGCCCGCTGATTGATGATGATGCCCATGGCGCCCTCCGAGGAGTGCGCGCACAGATAAATCACCGAGCGGGAAAAGCGCGGATCGCCCATCGCCGGCATGGCGACCAGAAGCTGGCCATCCAGATAGCCTTCGTCCTCGGAATGGGATCCTGTTTGCATGCATCCATGCTACAGCAGTTCCAATGCGAGGGAAGAGGCAACGGCCAATTAAGGCAGGCCGTGCCATTCTCGCCGCAGGGCCTCACAAAACCGTGACGCTTGTTGACCCTGCACAGGCTCGCGCCGTGCCCTCGGCGCGGCTAGATTTGCGTCCAATGCTCAACCAATTCATGAACCAGCACGCCAAGGCCGAAAGACTCTTCGCTGCACGCCGCGCGGGTACGCTGCTCGCCGCGTTGGCATTTGGCGTGATTTGCGGCATTGGCTTCGGGTCCGCTGGCCTTGCCGCCTCCAAGGGGCAATCGGCTTGGTCCGACCAGACAAGCTCCAAGGCGCGTCTTGTCAGCGGCACGGTCGCCCGCAACGGCGGACCTGCGCTCTATGCCGGCGTTCAGCTTCGCATGGACCCGGGTTGGAAGACCTATTGGCGCAACCCGGGGGACTCCGGCGTGCCGCCCACCTTCGATTGGTCCGGCTCCACGAACGTCAAGAGCGCCGAGGTCCTCTATCCCGCGCCCCATCGCTTCGCCGACGCGAACGGCACGGCGATCGGCTACGACGGCGAGGTGGTGTTTCCGGTCAAGATCACGCCGGAGCAGGAAGGCGAGCCCGTCACATTGTCGCTGACCTTCGACTACGGCCTGTGCAAGGACCTTTGCATCCCGAATACGGCAGCGCTTCGGGCGGTGCTGCCGCCCGATCTCGGCAAGGCCGATGGGCGGCTCCTTGAGACGGCGCTGTCCCGCGTGCCGCGGGAGGCCAGTGCGGAGACGTTGCCCCGGATCGCGAATATCGCGGCCAAGTTCGACGGCGAGGCCCCGGGGCTGGAGATCGAGGCGCTGTTCCCCGAAGATGCCAAGGGTACCGATGTGTTCTTCGATAACCCGCACGTGCTTTTGCCCGTCCCGAAGGCGCTTGGACCGCTCAAAGACGGCAAGCAACGCTTCGCCGTTTCCTTCATGACCCCCGCGGAGGCCGAAGCCATCAAGGGCAAGCCTCTGACCCTCACGATTGTCTCGGACAAGGGCTCTGCCGAGACCACCTGGACGGCGGAGTAAATCTTCCTTCTCCAAAGGAGGAGGGGTCAACAGGCTCGCCGCCTTGGCCCGGTGCGTCCGAGCCGGTATGGTGCCCGCTAAATCCGCCATTCCCCATTCTAGGAGTAACCGCATGACCATCGCCAAAGGAGATAGCCTCCCCGACGCCACGTTCCGGGCCGTCGGGCCGGACGGCGTCGACAACATGAGCACCAAGGACGTGTTCGGCGGCAAGAAGGTCGTGCTGTTCGCCGTCCCAGGCGCGTTCACGCCGACCTGTCATTTGAAGCATCTGCCCGGCTTCATCGAGAATGCCGCCAAGTTCAAGGAGAAGGGCGTGGACGAGGTGATATGCGTCGCCGTCAACGATCCCTTCGTGCTGGACGCTTGGGGCGAGACATCCGGCGCCAAGGGCAAGGTCACGATCCTGTCCGACGGCAATGCCGAGTTCACCAAGAAGATCGGCATGGATTTCGACGGCGGCGGCATCGGCCTCGGCACGCGCTCCAAGCGCTACGCGATGGTCGTGGACGATGGGGTGGTCCAGGTGCTGCATACCGAAGAGTCGCCCGGCGTTGCCGAGGTCTCGACCGCTGAGGAGATCCTCAAAGAGCTCTAGGCCTTCCGGCGTCCACCGAGAAACGGCGCCATGCCTTCACGGGCGAGCTCGTCGGCGCGCTCGTTGTCGTCGTGGCCCACATGGCCCTTGATCCAGTGCCAGCGCACCGTGTGGCGCGCTTCGGCCTGCTCCAGCCGCTGCCACAGCTCCAAATTCTTCACCGGCTTCTTGTCGGCGGTGCGCCAGCCATTGCGCTTCCAGCCTTTGATCCAGCGGGTGATGCCGCCGCGCAGATAGTTCGAGTCCGTATAGAGATCGACGTCCGAGGCACCCTTGAGCGCCTCCAGCGCTTCGATTGCCGCGGTCAGCTCCATGCGGTTGTTGGTGGTGAGCGCCTCGCCGCCTTTGATCTCCTTGCGGTGCGCCCCCGACTCCAAAATCGCGCCCCAGCCGCCGGGGCCCGGATTGCCCGAGCACGCGCCGTCCGTATGAATCACCACCTTGGGACGCTCGGCCATGCTCAATGCGCCCCGAGGCCGTAATCGCGATAGGAGGTCACGCGTTGGTGGAACCGCAGCTTCCGCAAATACTCGCTCGGGTCTTTGGTCTTCACCAGCGCGCCCGCGTCCGTATTCAGAAGATCATAGGTGCGCGTGAGCAGAAAACGCAGCGCCGCGCCGCGCGCCAGCAAAGGCAGCGCATCGAGCTCCGACTCGGTCAGCGGCCGCTCGCGCTCATATGCCTGCAACATGGCCCGCGCCTTGGTGATGTTGAACGAGGTGTCCGGCTCGAAGCACCAGGCGTTGAGGCACACGGCCACGTCATAGGCCAGCATGTCGTTGC
>NZ_JBPPND010000016.1:0-37135 GCF_051306395.1 Methyloceanibacter sp. | reverse complement strand
GCCGATATCGGTCTTGAGTACCGGCACCTTGCCCGACGGCGAATGGCGGAAGATCTCGGCCTTGCTGTCAGGTTGCCGCAGGCGGATGCGCTCCTCCTCGAATGCAGTCCCGCAGGCCTTGAGCGCGAGCCAAGGACGCAAGCTCCACGACGAGTAGTTCTTGTCTCCGATGACCAGCGTGTAGCCTGTCCCTGTCATTGTTCCGCCTTCCGCCATTGTCATGTTTCCGCTCCCCTGCCATTAATGCGCGGCTCCTTCAAGACGCATCCGGACCTTTTCATGCCTTCCAAAGCGACGACGCTCGACGCCACACGCCACACCCTCGAAGATCTGCTGCTTGCGCGCGGCACGGACGCCATTCCCATCGTGCTGATCGCCTCGGACGACGATCTCGCCGGGCTGAGCGATCTCGAACGCCGCTGGGCCGGAGCGCGGGACTGGAAACCGTCGCAAGGCGCGGTGCTGCCGGTGCCCGACGAGACGGGGGCTGTCGGCAAGGTGCTGTTCGGCACGGGCGGCGCCGAATGGGCGAAGGACACACCCATGCTCACCGGCGCCCTACCGGGGAAGTTGCCCGCGGGCGACTATCGCTTCGCCGGTCCCATGCCCGACCCGGAGCTTGCCGCGCTCGGCTTCCTCGCCGGCTGCTACCGCTTCACCCGCTATAAATCCGGAAACGACAAGGCGCCGCGGCGCCTCGTGCTCCCCGAGGGCGCGGACCGGGATCAAGTCCTGGCGCTGGCGGAAGCGCTCTATTTCGGTCGTGATCTCATCAACACGCCGGCAAGCGATCTCGGTCCCGCCGAGCTCGAAGCCGCCGCGCGCGAGCTCGCCAACGCCTTCGGCGGCACGGTCAAGGTGACGGAAGGCTCGACCCTGCTCGCCGACAATTTCCCGATGATCCATGCCGTGGGCCGGGCCAGCGACCGGGCGCCCCGACTTATCGACATTCACTGGGGCGCGGAGAGCGCGCCCAAAGTGACCATCGTCGGCAAGGGGATCTGCTTCGATACCGGCGGTCTCAATCTGAAGCCCGGCGGCTCCATGGGGCTGATGAAGAAGGATATGGGCGGCGCGGCATCGGCGCTCGCCTTCGCCCTCATGGTCATGCGGACCAAGCTGCCGGTGCGCTTGCGTGTGCTGATTCCGGCCGCCGACAACTCGGTCGCCGGCAACGCCTTCCGCCCGGGCGACGTTCTGACCAGCCGCAACGGCATGACGGTCGAGATCGGCAACACGGATGCGGAGGGGCGCCTTGTTCTGGCTGATGCCCTCAGCTTCGCCGACGAGGAGGCGCCCGACTATCTCGTCACCTTCGCCACGCTGACGGGGGCCGCGCGCGTCGCGCTTGGACCCGAGCTGCCGCCGCTTTACGCCGACGACGACGATTTCGCCGGCAAGATGCTCAACGCAGCGCGTGCGGTCGGCGATCCCGTGTGGCGCATGCCGTTCTGGGCGCCCTACGACAAGCTGCTCAAGAGCAACATTGCCGACGTCAGCCACATCTCGGACGGGCCGTTTGCAGGCTCGGTAACCGCGGCGCTGTTCCTCAAGCGGTTCGTGCATGACGCCAAGCGCTTCGCGCATCTCGACATCTATGGCTGGGTGCCGCGCGAGCAGCCGGGGCGCCCGCAAGGCGGCGAGCCGCAAGCAGCCCGCGCGCTGTTCCAGTTCTTCCGTCAAGAGCTCGGATCGTGAGCAAGCACGACCCGCGCAGGCACGCCCATCGCCCGGACCTCGCCGCGGAGCATTTGCGCGGGCACGTTGATGCCGAACGCTACGTCGCGGGCGAGCCCCGCCAGGTCGGTGCCGCGTCTCTGCCCGTGCGGCGTGAGCCGCGCTTCGATGCAACGCTCGACACCGAGGCGCTCCACGGCGAAACCGTGACCGTCTACGAGGAGCGCGAAGGTTGGGCCTGGGTCCAGCTCGACCACGACGGCTATGTGGGCTACCTGCCGAGCGCGGGATTGGTCCCCATAGCGGCGCCGCCGACCCATCGCGTCTCCGCGTTGCGGACCTACGTCTTTCCCGAACCGGATTCCAAAGTTCCGCCGCTGGCGATGCTAAGCCTCAATGCGCGTATTGCGGTCGCCGATCATGCGGGCCGCTATCTGCGCCTCGAAGGGGGCGGCTTCGTCTATGCCAGCCATGTCGTGCCTCTAGAACAACATGCGGAAGACTTTGTCGCCGTGGCCGAAGCCTTTCTCGGCACGCCCTATCTGTGGGGCGGACGGACCAGCGTCGGTCTCGACTGCTCGGGGCTGGTGCAGCTTGCCGCCGCCGCCGCCGGCCATGCAGTGCCGCGCGACGCGGACATGCAGGCGGCGGAAGCCGGCGAGCCCGTCGAGTGGCAAGAGAACGGCGCGCTTAGACGCGGCGACCTTGTGTTCTGGGACGGGCATGTGGGCATCATGACGAGCGGGGAAAACTTCCTCCACGCCAATGCGTATCACATGGCCGTTGTGCTGGAACGGTTCCACGAAGCCCGCGCGCGCATCAAGGCGGCGGGCTTCGAGGTAACCGGCGCAAGGCGCCTGCCGCTAAAAACTTAGGTCGATACGGCGTCGCCCGGCACGGCCTCCAGCTCGAAGGCCGCGGCGAGCAACGCCTTGGTGTAATCGGTCTTCGGGCTCGCGAAGACGGTTTGGGCCGGGCCTTGCTCCACCACCTTGCCGTGACGCAGCACGATGATCGAGTTGGCGAGCGCGCGCACCACTTTGAGGTCGTGGCTGATGAAGAGATAAGCGAGCTTGTGGCGCTTCTGCAGGTCGCGTAGCAGGTCCACGATTTGCGCTTGCACTGAGACGTCCAGCGCCGAGGTCGGCTCGTCGAGAATGAGCAATTTCGGCTCGAGCACCAGCGCTCGCGCGATGGCGATGCGTTGGCGCTGCCCGCCTGAGAACTCGTGCGGATAGCGGTCACGCAACGAAGCCTCCAGCCCCACCTCCTTCAACGCACGCGTCACGCGCGCGTCGCGCTCATCGCGGGACAGTCCCGGGCTCTGGATATCGAGCCCTTCCTCGATGATCTGGCCGATGGACATGCGCGGAGATAGCGAGCCGTACGGGTCCTGGAAGACGATCTGCAGATCCTTCCGCAAGGGGCGCATCTTCTTGGAGTCGTACCCGTCGATACGATCGCCGAGATAGACGATGGGCCCTTCGCTCGAGATAAGGCGCAGGATGGCAAGCCCGAGCGTCGTCTTGCCGGATCCGGACTCGCCCACGACGCCGAGCGTCTGGCCTTCCTTCACGTCCACGTCGATGCCGTCCACCGCCTTGATGTAGCCGACGGTTCGGCGCAGGAAGCCGCGCTTGATCGGGAACCACACCTTCAAGTCGTCGGTCTTGAGGATCGTCTTGGCCTTGGCGTTAGCCGGCGGCGGGGAGCCCTTGGGCTCCGAGGCGATCAGGTGCTTGGTGTAGTCGTCCTTCGGATGGTCGAAGATGTCATGGGTCGCCCCGCGCTCGACGATCACGCCCTCATGCATCACGCACACCCGGTCGGCCATTTTGCGCACGATGCCCAGATCGTGGGTGATCAGCAGCATCGCCATGTTGAACTCGGCCCTCAACTCCAGCAGCAATTCGAGGATCTGCGCCTGGATGGTGACGTCGAGCGCCGTAGTCGGCTCGTCGGCGATCAGCAGGTCCGGCTCGTTGGCAAGCGCCATGGCGATCATCACGCGCTGGCGTTGCCCTCCCGAAAGCTGGTGGGGATAGGAGCCAAGCCGGCTTTCCGGGTCATCGATGCCCACCCTGGTGAGGAGGTCGATGACGCGCGCCCGGCACGCGGCGCCCGACAAGCCCATATGAATTTTCAGAACCTCGGCGATCTGCTGGTCGATCGTGTGCAGCGGGTTGAGCGAGGTCATCGGCTCCTGGAAGATCATCGAGATCTGATTGCCGCGCACATGGCGCAAGCCGTCCGGCGGCAGCGCCAAGAGATTTTCGCCCTTGAAGGTGATCGCGCCGGAGGGGTGCGAAGCGGCCGGGTAGGGGAGGAGCTGAAGGATCGACAGGGCCGTCACCGTCTTGCCGGAGCCGGACTCTCCCACCAGCGCCACTGTCTCGCCGTAACCGATGTCGAACGAGACGTTCTTGACCGCATGGGTCACCTTGTCGCCCGAGCGGAAATCGACGCACAGATCATCTACGGTAATCAGCTTGTCCTTGCCGGTCATGCGCTCGCTGCCTTTGGTTCCTCGTCGGCGCAAGCGCCCCGCTCGATCTCAACCGTGGCGTGATCCAGGTTGAACTTCTCTTTCAACCGCGCCTTGATTCCTTGCACCACATCGTCGGAATCCTCCGTATCGCAGATCCGTGCGTGCAGGGTCACCATGCGCCGCGACTGGGTAATCGACCACACATGCACGTGATGCACCGCTTCCACGCCCTCGACATTGGCAACGAGGTCCGGCGCGATGTCGCGCGTGTCGACTTCCTTCGGCGCCCCTTCGAGCAGGATATGAGCGGAGGCCGCGACCACTTGCCAGCCGCTCCGCACGATGATGACCGCGACGAGCAGGGAGAGCAGCGGATCGATGGGCATCCAGCCGGTCAGCAGGATAACCGCGCCGGCGACGAGCGCCGCCACGGAGCCGAGCAGGTCGCCGAGCACGTGGATGGCCGCGCCCCGCACGTTGAGATTCTCGCGGTCCGCCCCTTGCAGAAGCCAGAAGGCGGCAATGTTCACCAGGAGACCGGCGATCGCCACGCCGACCATGATCCCGCCGTCGACGTGAGGCGTGCCCATCAGCCTCTCGATCGCCTCGTAGACGATCCATCCGGCGATCACGAACAGCGCCAGGCCGTTGGTGAAGGCGATCAGCACCTGGAATCGGTCGAAACCGTAGGTGCGCTTCCAATCCGCCGGCCGCCGCGCCAGCCGGAAGGCGAACCAGGCGAGCGCCAGCGAGGCGAAATCGGTGAGCATGTGACCGGCATCGGCGATCAGCGCCAGCGAATCCGCGGCGATACCGCCCACCACCTCCACGAACATGAAGCTGCCGGTGAGCAGCGCCGCAAGCCCCATGCGTCGTTCGTTCTTGGCGTTGACGTCGCCGGGACCGTGATCGTGTGAACCGTGCATCGTCCCGCCTCAGGCCATGGTCTTGCGCGGGTCGAGCGCGTCGCGCACGGCCTCGCCGACGAAGATCAGAAGGCTCAGCATCACGGCGATGACAAAGAACGCGGTCAAGCCAAGCCAGGGCGCTTGAAGATTGTCTTTGCCTTGCGCCAGGAGTTCGCCGAGCGAGGGCGAGCCCGGCGGTAGGCCGAACCCGAGAAAGTCGAGCGAGGTCAGCGTGGTGATGGAGCCGTTCAGGATGAACGGCATGAAGGTCAGCGTCGCCACCATGGCATTGGGCAGCAAGTGCCGGAAAATGATCTTGAGATTGGACAGGCCCAGCGCCCGCGCCGCGGTGACATATTCGAAGTTCCGTGCGCGCAAGAACTCGGCGCGCACCACCCCCACCAGCGCCACCCAGGAGAAGGCGAGCAGGATCCCGAGCAGAATCCAGAAATTCGGCTCGATGACCGCGGCCACGATGATCAGCAGATAAAGCTGCGGCACGCTGGTCCAGATCTCGATGAAGCGCTGGAACAGGAGATCGGTCCAGCCGCCGAAATAGCCTTGGATGGCGCCCGCCGCGACGCCGATGATCGAGGAGAACACTGTCAGGACGAGCCCGAACAGCACGGAGATGCGGAAGCCGTAGATGATGCGGGCAACCACGTCGCGCCCCTGATCGTCCGTGCCGAGCCAATTCCATTCGAGCGAGGCGTCGCAAGGGTGAAAGCCCCGCTCCACCGCAAGCGCGCAGTCCTTGTCCGTGAGCAGCCAGGTGGGTTTCACCGGAAAGGCCATGGGCGGATTCTTGTTTTGGGTGTTGAAGGAGAAGCGGATCGGGGGCCACAGCATCCAGCCGCCGTTCTCCGTGATCAGCTCCTGCACCACGGGATCGCGATAATCGGCCTCCGTCTCGAACACGCCGCCGAAATCGGTCTCCGGATAGGCCTCGAAAATCGGCCAATAGAGCTTTCCGTCATATTCGACGAGGATCGGCTTGTCGTTGGCGATGACCTCGGCGCATAGGCTGATGCCGAACAGGACGAGGAAGATCCACAACGACCAGTAGCCGCGCCGGTTCGCCTTGAACGTCTGCCAGCGCCGCCGGTTGAGCGCCGAGACCCAGGCGCGCGGACGCGGGATACCTCCTGCGGCGACCTCTTCGGTAACGCTGACGTCGGTCGGTGCGTCCATCAGACCTCCCGCGTCTCGAAGTCGATGCGGGGATCGACCCAAGTGTAAGTGAGGTCGGAGAGGAGATTGATGAACAGCCCGAGCAGCGAGAAGATATAGACCGTGGCGAACACGACCGGATAGTCGCGGTTCACGATCGATTCGAAGCCGAGCAGCCCCAGCCCGTCGAGCGTGAAGATGGTCTCGATCAACAGCGAGCCGGCGAAGAACGCGCCGATGAACGCGCCGGGAAATCCGGCGATAACGATCAGCATAGCGTTGCGGAACACGTGCCGGTAGAGCACCTGGTGTTCCGTGAGCCCCTTGGCCCGGGCTGTGATGACGTATTGCTTGCGGATTTCCTCCAGGAACGAGTTCTTGGTCAGAAACGTCGTGGTGGCGAAGGCCGCTAGCGCCATGGCGAACAGCGGCAGCACCAGGTGCCAGAAATAGTCGAGGATCTTCTCGTACCAGGGGAGCGACCAGAAATCCTCCGACACCAGCCCGCGCAACGGGAAGATCTGCAAGAACGACCCGCCCGCGAGCAGCACGATCAGGAACACGGCGACGAGGAAGCCGGGGATCGCGTAGCCGATGACGATGACACTCGAGGTCCACACGTCGAAGCGCGTGCCGTCGCGCACTGCCTTTCGGATGCCGAGCGGAATGGAGATGGAATAGGAGATCAGCGTCATCCACAGGCCCAGCGAGATCGACACGGGCATGCGCTCGGCGACCAGCTTCAGCACGCTGGTGTCGCGGAAATAGCTCTCGCCGAAATCGAAGCGCAGATAGTTCCAGATCATCATGCCGAAGCGTTCATGCGCCGGCTTGTCGAAGCCGAACTGCTTCTCGAGGCTGGCGATGAACTCCGGGTCCAGGCCTTGCGCGCCGCGATATTTGGACGGCGCGGCGGACACGTCGCCGGGCATGCCTTGCTGGCCGCCGCCGGTGCCGGAAAAATCGCCGCCGCCGCCGCTGAACTTGGCCGTGGCGCCGGGGTCCGTGCCGGCGAGTTGGGCGATCAGCCGCTCAACGGGTCCGCCCGGCGCGAACTGGACGATGATGAACGTCACCAACATGATGCCGAGCATCGTCGGAATGATCAGAAGGATGCGCCGAAGGATATAGGCGGCCAATGTCGCTAGGTTTCCTGTTGCTCTTCGGTCCGGCCGCGGCCCCGCCTTGGCGGTCCGGATTTCGTGCCTGAGCCCTGATGCTTACTGGATTCTGGCGGCGAGTGGAACCCGACACAGGGTCCTGGAATCATTGCAATCTGGTAAGGATGAGGCGGGCCCTGGCCATGCGGAAAGCTGTCCGGGCAGGGCGCCGGGCGGGACATTTCTTGCAGCTGGATGCCGGGTAGACCGGCCTTCGGTGCCCCTAGAGAACCGGCACCGTGCCGTTCTCGGTCTCCACGGCGATATCGGCGAACTGGCACTTGCCTTCGGTCTGCTGGAAGACGGTCACGCAGATCAGCCACACGCGCACGATCCTCGCAGGCATCGGCCCGCCGATCCGCTCCGCATAGTCGGCATAGAGGTCGCGCTCTTCCGTCAGCCACTTGCCGAGATCCTCGAGCCCGCTGCGCACGACGACGTGGGTCTCGCGATGGGTCCAGGTCGGGATCGGGCAGCGGAACGTGGTTTCGAGCGGCAGCTCGCAGCTCCAGAAATAGGTGATGTCCTGGCCGTTATCGAATTCCACGGCCACGCTCAGATAGTCGTGGGTCGGAAACGTATCCTCGGCGACTTGCGAGGGCAGCTTCTCCATGCGCCACGCCCAGGAGAGCTTCGTGCCGGGCTGCAACGGCAATTCGCAGTCCTTGATCAAGATCGCGCCATTATTTTCGCTGTGGCAGCAGATCGCGTGGTCGCGCCCGTACCCGTCGCAGTCCTTGTAGATCTCAGACGGTCCGATGAACCAGAGATACTCCCAGCCCTCGGGCGCCGGCACTTGGTTGGCAAAGCGGTCGATCTCCGTGGCGATCAGTCCGTTCACGTCGCGCAGCAGCCCCTCGGCCTCCGCTTTCCGCCGGCGGTTCCCCTACGAGAAGGGCCTCGTCGGCACCTTCCGCGATCCCGAGATCGTCGCTTGCTTCCATTGGATCTTCGAGGAGAACCCGCGTCAGCCGGAAGTAGAGGCGCGGCTCGATCGTCTATTGCCGGCCGAGGATGGCGCAACGGTCGATCCGCGCATCGCGCAAGTCCTCGCGCTCATCCGCAGCGAGCCCGACCGCAATTACTCGCAAGGCGAGCTTGGCGAAGCGCTGGGGCTGTCGCCGTCGCGCGTGCTGCATCTCTTCAGCAGCGAGATCGGCGTGCCGTACCGGCGCTATCGCATGTGGAAGCGCCTCTGGCTTGCCACGGAGCTCCTGCATGCGAACGACAACATGACCATGGCCGCCATGGAATGCGGCTTTGCCGACGCCTCCCATTACAGCCACGCCTTCCGCGACACGTTTGGGGTCAATCCCGCGCCGGTGTTCCGCAAGATCGAGCGCTTCGAGCGTCTGGTCTAAGTTTGCGCCTTGCGCCGGCCACGCAAGTAGAGCGCGATCCCAAGGATAGCCAGCAGCACCCCGCCAAGGATCAGCCAAAGGCGCGAACCGTCGGCCTCTGTCTCATCGGCGATTGCGGTCTCATCGGCGGCCGTGCTCGCCGAGGCCGTCTTGCTGGCCTCGACCTTCGCGGCCTCGGCCTGGTCGAACCACCACGTATCGAGGATGCCGCGGTCGTATTTCGGCTTGGTCTCGGGGCGGGAGAACTTGTCCCAATAGGCCACTGTGTTGGAGCCCTTGTACCAGTGCGGCACCCAGTAATGACCGGCGCGCAGCACCCGGTCGAGCGCGCGTGCCGCAATGGTCATGTCCTCGCGGGTCTTAGCGGCGACCACCTTCTCGATCAGCGCGTCGACCGCCGGGTCCTTGATGCCGGCGAGATTGAGCGACCCGTCGAGGTCTGCCGACTGAGACCCGAAATAACTGCGCAGCTCAACGCCCGGCGTGCTGCGCATGACGTAGCGTTGAGTGGTGACGTCGAAATCGAAATCCTTGAGGCGCTGCTGATACTGCGCGGGGTCGACCCGGCGGATGCGCGCATGGATCCCGAGCTGCGTCAGGTTCTTCACATAAGGCGCGAGGATCCGCTCGAACGTGGGCTCGAATGTCAGGAACTCCACCGAAAGCTGCTCGCCCTGGCCGTTGACGCGCTTGCCGTTCTCGACCGTCCATCCCGCCTCGTCGAGGAGCTTGCCGGCGGCGCGCAAGAGCTTGCGGTCCTGGCCCGAGCCGTCGCTCTTGGGCGGCATGACCGCGGCTTCCAACGCACCTTCCGGGACCTCTACGTCGAGACTCTCGATCAGCACGCGCTCCGCATCCGAAGGCTCACCCTCCGCCTTCATCGGCGAGTTCTCGAAGAAGCTCTGGGTGCGTTCATAGAGACCGTAAAACATGTTGCGGTTGGTCCACTCGAAGTCGAAGGCAAGCGCCAGCGCTTCGCGCACCCGTGGATCTTTGAACTTGTCGCGCCGCGTATTGATGAAGAAGCCTTGGGTGCCGGACGGCGTCTCGTCGGGCAGCACCTCCTTCTTAACGCGCCCGTCGCGGATCGCCGGGAAGTCGTACTCGGTCGCCCACACTTTGGAGGTGAACTCCTCGCGAAAGTCGTAGGTGCCGGCCTTGAACGCCTCCATGCCGGCGGTGCGGTCGCGGAAATACTCGTAGCGGATCTTGTCGAAGTTCCAGCGGCCTTTGTTGACCGGCAGATCCTTCGCCCAATAGTCGGGATTGCGCTTGTAGACGATGGTGCGCCCTTGGGCGAAATCGTCGATGAGATAAGGCCCGGAGCCGAGCGGAGGGTCGAGAGTCGTCTCCTCGAACGGCTTCTCGGTGTAATAGGCTTTCGACAGGACCGGGAGCCCCGCCACGGTCAGCGGCAGATCGCGCACCAGATCGCCCTGGAAGGTATAGCGCACCGTCTGCGGGTCGATCGCCTCGGCCTTGGTCACGTCGCGCAGCGTCTGGTGATAGATCGGATGGCCCTTCTCCTTCAGGGTCTCGAACGAGAACACCACGTCGTCCGCGGTGATGGGGCTCCCATCGGAGAAACGCGCTTTGGGTCTCAAAGTAAAGGTCACCGACATGCCGTCATCAGCGACTTCGGCGCTCGAAGCCGCGAGCCCGTAGACCGCGTCGGGCTCGTCCGCCGCGCGGACCATCAAGCTGTCGAACAGGAGGTCCAACCCTTGCGCGGCGTCGCCCTTGAGAATGAAGTTATTGAGGCTGTTGAAGGTGGTGACGCCCCCCCAGCCGATCAGCGAAAGCGTGCCGCCCTTCGGCGCATCGGGGTTGGCGTAGGTGAAATGCGCGAAGTCCGGCGGGTAGGCGAGATCGTTGAAGGCCGAGAGACCGTGCGTGCGCTCCGCGGCCTCCACCTGCGACGCCATCAACGCCAGGGCGACGAGGGCCGTAGCAAAAGAGCAGAAACTCGCGCGTGCCAATCCCATCAAGACTTCTACGACGGCTCCTGCAACGTCCCGGCCTTGCCCTTTTCGTACCACCAGACTTGTAGGAAGCCAGGCGTCAGCCCCGGTAGCTTATCGGGCTGCCCGTAGCGGTTCCAATAGGCGATGCGCACGCTGGGCGAGAACCACTGCGGCACCACGAAGTCGTGCCACAGGAGCACACGGTCGAGCGCGCGCGTCGCCGCGATCAGCTCCTCGCGGTCCTTGGCGAAGATGATGTTGTCGACGAGTTTGTCGATCGCCGGATCCTTGATGCCGATCAGGTTGGTGCTGCCTTCGCGGTCGGCGGCTTCCGAGCCCCAGAAGTCGCGCTGCTCGTTGCCTGGCGAGTCCGACTGCGCGAAATTGCCGACGATCACGTCGTAATCGAAGCCGTTGAGCCGGCGGGTGTACTGGGCGGAATCCACCAGCCGGATCGAGCCCTTGATGCCGAGTCGCTCGAGATTTCGCAGATAAGGCTGCACGATGCGCTCGAACAGCGGCGATACCAGCAGGAACTCGATGGTCATCGGCTGACCCGTCTTCTCGTTGACGAGCGTGCCGTTCTTCACCGTCCAGCCGGCCTCTTTGAGGAGCTTCACCGCCTTGCGCAGATTGTTGCGCATCTCGGTCTGGTCCTCGTTCACCGGGTTCTTGTGCACCTCGGTGAACACCTCCTCCGGCACCTGGCCCTTCACTTCGTTCAGAAACTCCAACTCGCGCCCGGTGGGCGGGGCGGCTTCCGCCGCCAGCTCCGAGTTCTGGAAGTAGCTGCCGACGCGCTCATATTGTCCGTAGAACAGGTTCTTGTTGGCCAACTCGAAGTTGAAAGCGAGATTGAGCGCCTGGCGGACGCGCCGGTCCTGGAACTGCGGACGGCGCAGGTTCAGCACGAAGGCCTGCATCGGCTGGGTGCGCTCGATTTCCACCTCCTGGCGCTTCACGTCGCCGTCGCGCACGGCCGGAAAGTCGTAGGCCGTCGCCCAGTTCTTTGCGCTCGACTCCTGCCAATAGTCGAGATTGCCGGCCTTGAAGCTCTCGAAGGCCACGGTCTGATCGCGGTAGGAGTCGAAGCGGATCTCGTCGTAGTTCCACTGGCCCTTGTTGACCGGCAGATCCTTGCCCCAATAGTCGTCCACGCGCGCATAGGTGATGGAGCGGCCGGGCCGGACATTCTTCACGCGGTAGGGACCGGAGCCGAGCGGCGGCTCGAGCGTGGTCTTCATCGGATCGCGCGTTTCGCCGCTCGCGTTCGTGCCCGTCCAATAGTGCTTCGGCAGGATGGTGAGCTGACCCATGATCATGGGCAGTTCGCGATTGCCCTTGGTGTCGAAATAGAAGGTCACCTCATTGTCGCCGGTCTTCTCCGCGCGCGACACGTTCTTGTAATAGAGGCCGAGCCGCGGGTTCGCCGTCTTGTTCACCTCGAGGCTGTAGATCACGTCGTCGACCGTGACGGGCTTGCCGTCATGCCAGCGGGCCTTGTCGTTCAGCTTGAAGGTCACCGAGGAGTAGTCTTCCGGATAGGATGCCCATTCGGCGATTAGCCCATAGGACGTCGACGGCTCGTCGATGCTGTCGCTCATCAGACTTTCGTTGACGAGGCCGAGCCCAGCCGCCTGCTCACCCTTGTAGAGCACAGGGTTCAGGCTATCGAAGCCGCCGATCGAAGCCAGGCGCGCCACGCCGCCCTTGGGCGCGTCCGGGTTCACATAGTCGAAATGGGTAAAGTCGGCTGGATATTTCGGCTCGCCGATCAGGGAAAGCGCGTGATGCCGGGTGGCGCCGTCTTGGGCGAACGAGTCTTGGGCGAAGGCCGGGCCGAGCAGCAGGCTGGCGAGTGCCGTGGCAAGGGTCAGGCGTAGCAAGGTCATGGGCGCGAGGGTTGCTCCATCTTTGAGGGATTGGCCTTAAGGGACGCGCCCGCGCGTGCCGTCAGGCGAAAGGCGCGAAAAAGCTCGAAGAAAGCTAGCATGGCGGGCGGCGGGACCAAATGAAATATCGGTCATGTCGGCGTCCGCGAGGGCGTGCGCCGAACAAAGAAAAAGGGCCTCCCGCGGGAGGCCCTTTCCGGTAACCAATCTTCGCCTCGGCCTAGAGGCCTTCCGGCTTCCCGTCCGGATAGACCGGCTGAGGCTGCGACGAGAGGGAGTCGTCCGAAGAGCTCTCCATATCGTCGGAGATACCGTCGGAGCTTGCCTCGTCGCTCATCGCGTCGGCGCTGGCGTCGTCGGAGGACGCATCGTCTCCCGTCGTCGCGCCCGGCTCGCCGTCGGGATAGACGGGCTGCGGCTGGCTCGCCGACGGTCCTTCGCCGCTGGAGGGCTCGGACGGCGCGTCCTCAGAGACGGTCGGCGGGACGGAGATGGTCTCCTCCATCGTCTCCTCTTCCATCGTCGCCTCGGGCTCGTCAGGCTCTTCAGTGGCGGGTTCCTCAGCAGCAGGCTCCTCGGTGGCTGGCTCTTCGGCCGGAGCGGGCTCTTCCGCAGCGGGCTCCTCGGCAGCGGGCTCTTCGGCCGGAGCAGGCTCTTCCGCAGCGGGCTCCTCGGCTGGAGCGGCTTCTTCCGTAGCCGGAGCAGCCTCTTCTTCGGCAGGAGCGGCGTCTCCGGTCTCGGGCTCCTCGGCAGCGGGCTCTTCCTCGGCCGCTGGTTCTTCAGCCGGAGCGGCTTCCTCCTCGGCGGGAGCAGCCTCTTCCTCCGCCGCAGGCAGCGGCGGCGGGTTTTCAGTCTTGCTCATCATGAAGGCGATGACATCGGCGCGCTTCTTGTCGTCCGGGATGCCGGGGAACGCCATGGTCGTTCCGGCGGCGAAGGCTTGTGGGTTCTTCAGCCAGGCGTCGAGATTCTCATAGGTCCACTCGTCGTCGCCGTGCTTCTTGAGCGCCGGCGTGTAGCTGAAATCCTCATGGGCCGCGATCTTGTGTCCGACCGCGTTGTGGAGGTTCGGGCCGACCATCGTCGCGCCGCCCGCGTCGAAGGTATGGCACACCTTGCACAGCGCCGCCGCTTGCTCGCCCCGTCCGGCGTCGGCGGAGGCCAGCAGCGTAATGATCTCGGGTTGACCGGCGGAGGCCTCTTTCTCGGCGCCTTCCGATGCGGGCGCTTCGGCCTTGGGCTCCGGGATCGGCAGCGGGTCGTCGCTGTTCTTGTTGAGATAGGCGATGACGTTGGCGCGCTTCTGGATATCCGGGATGCCTGGGAAGGCCATGCTCGTGCCCGGCGCGAAGGCCTGCGGGTTTGCCAGCCAGTGGTCGAGATTCTCGAAGGTCCACTCCTGGCCTTCGTGCGCCTTGAGCGCGGGAGTGTAATTGACGCCTTCAAGGGAGGCGATCTTGTGGCCGACGATGCCGTAAAGGTTCGGGCCGATCATCGTGGGGCCGCCCTTGTCGAAGCTGTGGCACACCTTGCAAAGGCCCACGTCCTGCTCGCCCTTGGCGGGATCGGCCTTATTGAGCGCGAGAATGAACTCGGCGCCCTCGTCGGTCGCCTTCTCTTCTTTGCCGTGTCCTTCGTCGTCGGTCCCGGCAACCTCGAAGCCGGGCTTCTCCGGCGGATGCTCTTGGTAAGCGATGTCGATAATCGTTCTCGTGCCAAAGAACAAAAGCAGTGCCACAAGCACCGCCATGGCGATTTTGTTAAGGTAGTAGTACTTCATGGATCGGTGTCCCCCCAGCAGGCAGAGGCTACTTCTTCGTAGCTCTTGCGGCGCGGCGAGAGACTATAAGGGCTAGCGGGCTGTTGCAACTCGCAGAATTGCCGCGGAGTCTGACCCCGGTCATGGAATTCTTCCCGATCTAACCCACGGAAAATCATGCCGAAATCAATGATCGTCATCCCCGCGCGCCTGGCGGCGACCCGCCTGCCGGACAAGCCCTTGGCCGAGATCGCGGGCGAACCCATGATCGTCCATGTGTGGCGCCGGGCCATGGAGGCGGACTGCGGGCCGGTCCTGGTGGCCACCGATTCGCAGGCCGTCCGGGACGCGGTGGCCAAGGCGGGCGGCGAGGCGGTCATGACGCGTCCCGATCACGCGAGCGGCTCAGACCGGATCCATGAGGCGCTCCTGGAAACCGATCCCGATCGGGAGTTCGACACGATCGTCAACCTGCAAGGGGATCTGCCCACGCTCGACCCGGATCTGGTGCGCGCTTGCGTGGCGGCGCTTCACGAGGGTGAGGCGGATATCGGCACCATTGCCGCGGAGATCGTCCGCGAGGAGGAGCGCACCAACCCCAACGTAGTGAAGGTGGTGGGCTCGCCGTTGCCGCGTGGCGGCGTGCTCAATGCGCTCTATTTCACGCGCGCGACGGCCCCTTATGGAGAAGGCCCGCTCTACCACCATATCGGCCTCTACGCTTATCGCCGCGCCGCGCTGGAGCGCTTCGTCGGCCTGCCGCCGTCGCCGCTCGAGACCCGGGAGAAGCTCGAGCAACTCCGGGCGCTCGAGGCGGGCTTCCGCATTCATGTCGGTCTCGTTGACACTGTCCCGCTCGGTGTCGATACTCCGGCCGACCTTGCGCGGGCGCGCGAAAGTCTTGAACCCTCTTAGAATTATTGCCCGCCTTCCGACATCAGCGAACCATGGCCAGATCGCGCTTGAATAAAATCGCCTTTCAGGGCGAGCCCGGCGCCAACTCTCACTTGGCCGCCCGCGACGCCTATCCGGAGATGGAAGGGATGCCGTGCGCGACCTTCGAGGATGCGCTGGCCGCGGTGAAGACCGGCAAGGCGAAGCTTGCCATGATCCCCATCGAGAACTCGGTGGCGGGCCGTGTCGCTGATATCCACCATCTGCTGCCGCACTCTGGCCTCTACATCGTCGGCGAGCATTTCGAGCGCGTCCGTCACCAACTCCTGGCGCTGCCCGGCGCCAAGCTGAGTGGGCTCAAGACCGTGCATAGCCACATCATGGCGCTCGGCCAGTGCCGCAAGGCGATCGCGGCGTTGAAGCTGACACCGGTGACCGAGGCCGACACGGCGGGTGCCGCGCGCCATGTGCGCGAGGCGGGCGACCCGAGCCAAGCGGCCATCGCCTCGAAGCTCGCCGCCGAGATCTACGGGCTCCGCATCGCCAAGAAGGATATCGAGGACGCGGCCCACAACACCACGCGCTTCGTGGTGCTCGCCCCGAAACCGGCGAAGACCAAAGCCGCAGACGGCCCCGTCGTCACCAGCTTCGTGTTTCGGGTGCGCAACGTGCCCGCCGCGCTCTACAAGGCGCTGGGCGGCTTCGCTACCAATGGCGTCAACATGACGAAGCTGGAATCCTACCAGCTCGAAGGCTCGTTCAACGCCACCATGTTCTACGCCGATATCGAAGGCCACCCGGACGAGCGCCCGGTTCAGCTCGCCATGGAGGAGCTTGCCTTCTTCACCAGTGAAGTGAATGTGCTCGGCACCTATCCGGCGAGCCCGTTCCGCGCCGGCCTGAAAGCCTAGCGCCTCAGGACTTGCGCATCTTCCTGGCGATGCGCTCCGCCTCGGCCGCATCCGCTTGCGGAATGAAGGACTTGTTGCTCCAACCGGGCCGCGACGAGGTGGGCTTGTATTCGCCGGGCTCGCACTTCGTCACAGGATGAGCGGCAATCTCTGCTGCAAGCCTTGCCTCTTCCTCTTCGCGCGTCTCGCCAACCAGGACGCGTTTCGCGGGCCTGCGTACGAATTGAGGTCTCGTCTTCTTGTCCGAGTTCATTGAGTATCTCCGTTTGGAAGGCGAACTGGTCACCGCGTGCATGTGGTCAAGGCTGGGCGCATTTACCAGAAGCGGCCGCTCGCGCCCACGATTATCGTGATGAGGCCGAGCGAGAGGTTGATCGCAACGATGCGGCGAATCTGGTCCAAATGTTTGGCCGCTTCCGGGAAATGTTTTGCGTCGACGGTGTCGCTGAAACGGCGCCACGGTGCGAAGAACAGATGCGCGAACAGCAGCATCATCACGATACCGATGCCCTGCATGACATGGATGGACAAGCGTGCGCCCGCGAATCCGCCAAGATAGAGAAAAATTATGCCGTAGCCGCTGGCGAGCAAAACGATGATGCACGCCCACACCCACGGGAAGAAGCGGCCAAGCACCCCGCGCCACAATGTCAGCCGCGTCTCGGGCATGAGCGTTCCCGCCGCGGGACGCAACGCCATATAGGCGAAGAACATGCCGCCGACCCACACGACGGCGGCGAGGATATGGAGCGCGATGAGGGGTGCCACGGAGGCGAAGCTAGCACGAGCTTGATCCGGGTAAACCAGCCTTTGATCGAAAGACGGCGAAAGTGAACGCCGTCCGCTCTTAGTTCGTCTCCGGGCGCTCCTTGTCCTTGGCTGGCGCCTTGGCCTGAGATGCGGGTCCCTGCGCCGTGCGCTCTGTGGGCTTCGCTTTGGCCGGGGCCTTTTTCGCCTCTCGCTTCGCCGCCGGTGGATTTTTCCGCTCCGGTGTCCTCGCCTCCCGCTTCTGGGGCGCGGGCTTCTTTGCTTGGGGTTCGGTCGCCGGCTTATCTGCTTCAGGCTCTTTCGGCTCCGGCTTCGGCTCAGCTTTCTTGGCCTCGGGCTTCTTCGGCTCAGACTTCGGCTCAGCCTTCTTGGCTTGAGGCTTCGGCTCAGCTTTCTTGGGCTCAGGCTTCGGCTCAGCCTTCTTCGGCTCAGGTTTCGGCTCTGCTTTCTTGGCCTCAGGCTTCGGCTCGGGCTTCTCGGCCTCAGGCTTCGGCTCGGCCTTGTTGGCCTCAGGGTTCGGCTCAGGCGTCTTGGCCTCAGGCTTTTTGGCCTCGGGCTTCTTTGCTTCTGGCTTTTTCGGCTCGGGCTTCTTTGCTTCTGGCTTTTTGGGCTCTGGCTCCTTCGGCGCAGCCTTTTCGGCTTCCGGCTCTTTCGGCTCCGGCTTTTTCACCTCAGGCGTTTCCTCGGCCGCAGGCTTCGACTCCGTAGGCGCCTCGGACTTGTCGTCCTTGGCCTCGGGCTCCTTCACTTTGGGCTCCGCCTGAGGTCCGGGCTTTTTGGCCTCGGCCGGCTTTTCTTCCTTGGGAGGCGTCACCTGCTTCGGTGCTGGCGGCGCTTCTTCCGTCTCGCCCTTCTTCTCTACGGGTGCCGGCGTCTTGTCGGCCGGTGCGTCTTTCTTCTCGGCAGGCTTCTGTTCGGAAGGCTTCTGTTCGGACGGCTTCTCCTTCTGGCTCTTGCCCTCGTCCTTGTCCTCGGAGGCGGCCGGCTTCTCTCCAGGCTCGGGCTTTTCGGGCTCCGCAGTCTTAGGCGCAGCGTCCTTAGGCGCAGCGTCCTTCGGTGCGGCGTCCTTCGGCGCGGAGTCCGCCTCCTCGGGCGGCTTCTTCATTTCGGCATCTGGCTTTGCGTCGGATTCAGTCTTTGGCGCGGCATCCGGCTTTGCGTCGGACTCAGTCTTGGACGCGGCATCCGGTTCCTCCTTCGCCTCAGGAGCAGCCTTCTCGGTCTTCGGTGCGGCCACCTCATGGGCAGGCACCGGCGCCTCCTTGGCCTTGTCCTCGGCAGGCGGCGGCGTGTCGGCGATCTCGCCTTCCGGTAAGGCGCCTTCGCCCTTCGCCTCGGCCTCGGCGTCGGCCTTCGCCTTCCGGCCTTTGCCGCCCTTACGCTCCTTGATGGCCTCCTGGACCTCCTCCGGCGCGAGCTGATCCTCGGTCGTCGCCTCGCCTTCGGCTTGCGCCTTGGTCTCGCTCGCCTCGGCGACGGCCTCCACGTCCTTCGGCTCGGGCGGCGCCGCGGTCTCGGGCGCTTCGTCCGGCTTCGGCTCGTAGACCTCGAGCGTGTCGCCTTCCACCTTGCCCGCCTGTTCGGCGTTGTCGGTGGTTGCGATCTGGTATTCGACGACCTTCGTCTCGGTCTTCTGCTCGACGTAGTTGACGTTGACGACGTTGTTCACGACCGTCTTGTTGACGATCGTCGTGTGGCCGAGGGGACGCGTGCGCTCGAAAGCCGAACGGCGGCGGCCGCGGTCGTTCACGTAGTAGCGCGGCAAATCGTCGGAGAGGAAATCGCGCGACGGCACCATCGACCAGTAATAGTCGGGCACATCGCCAAACGAGATATTGATGCTGATCCCGCCGCCGGCGCGATCGTAACCGCGTTCATAGCCGCGGTCGTAAGAGGGCGGTAGGGGAGCCCAGGCGAGATAATCGTCCGACTGCCGCCATGACACCCACGCCGGTGCCCACTGATTGCCCGGGACCCAGAACCAGCCGACGCGGTCGGAAAAGCCCCAGCGGCCATAGTGATAGGTTGCCCAGCCGAACGGCTCGTTGGAGACCCATGTCCAGCCGCGATCGGTGTAAACCCACCGGCCGCGCGTGTAGGGACGCCAGCCGCGGTCGACGCCGCCCGGCACCCAAACGTAGCGTCCCTGGATCCAGGTCCATGAGCCATGGGGCGACAGACGGTTATAGAAGACCGCGTCGTCGACCCAACCCGCCTCGCGCGGCTCGGCCCAACGGCCGCGCTCTCCGTAAAACGGCTCGTCGCGATAATAGGAATCCCAGTAGGCATCGATGTTGAAGGTCACGCGCCGGTAGCCGAGATCGGGGGCGTAGTCGCGCAGCAGGTAGTAGTCGCCCTCGGAATATCCGGAGAGGTAGATCGAGCGCATCCAGCCGCGCTGATCCTGAAAAACGCTGTCACACCAGGTGTAGTCTGGCACGCAGCCGAGAATCGTAATGGGCGCGTCTGCCGGGACAGTGAGAATGACCGGGTATTCGGTTCCTGGGCCGGCGCGCAAATTGACGTCAGTGATGGGATAACCGTTCGGCTGCTGAGCCGCTGCCGAAGAGGCGAGGCCCGCGCCGAGGACGAGACACGAGGCGAAGATTCTAATGGAACTCATAATTCTGGCCTTTTTGTTTCTGTGCGTTGAAGGCCTAACGCACGACGATCGGGGAGAGTTCTATTGTGGCGGCGCTGCCCGAACTTGGGCGAACTCAAGGCTGCGGCGGCGGACCGGGTTGCCAGGAGGCCCCCGTTCCCCGATATACTCCCCCAGGGAGGTTGGCAGCAGGCGCGTGCCTCGCCAACCGGGTCAGATCCGGAAGGAAGCAGCCCTAACGAGCGTTTCGCGGGTTGTTCGTCCAGCCTCCCACCTTGCCTCCAGCGTCGAGTAGAGTGGCGGGGCCGCCTGTCGCTGCCCCGAGATCCTTAAAGCCGTGGCGTGAGTGCGACCCCTCGATGGCCGAAGCCCAAGATCAAGCGAAGAGCGCGCCCGCCAGCCACGCGGCGCTCGCCCGCAAGTACCGCCCGCAAGTCTTTGCCGAGCTGATCGGCCAGGACGCCATGGTGCGGACGCTGCGGAATGCTTTCTCGAGCGGCCGCATCGCCCAAGCCTATATGCTCACGGGGGTGCGCGGCGTCGGTAAGACCACTACCGCCCGCCTCATCGCCCGCGCGCTCAACTACGAAGGGCCGAACGGCGAAGGTGCCACCCTCGACATCACCGGAGAGGGTGCTCATTGCCGCGCCATCCTGGAGAGCCGCCATCTCGACGTGGTCGAGATGGACGCCGCCTCCCACACTGGCATCGACGACGTGCGCGATCTCATCGATAGCGCGCACTACAAGCCGAACTCCGCCCGCTACAAGGTCTACATCATCGACGAGGTGCACATGCTGTCGAAGCAGGCCTTCAATGGCTTGCTCAAAACGCTGGAAGAGCCGCCGGAGCATGTGAAGTTCATTTTCGCCACCACCGAGGCGCGCAAGGTCCCGGTCACCGTCCTGTCGCGCTGCCAGCGCTTCGATCTGAAGCGCATCGAGATCGAGGCGTTGATCGAGCATCTCGCCCGCATCGCCAAGGAAGAAGGCGCCGAGGCCGATCCCGCGGCGCTGGCGCTGATCGCCCGCGCGGCGGAAGGCTCCGTGCGCGACGCGCTCTCCATCCTCGACCGCGCTATCGCTTTCGGCGAAGGCAAGATCGCGGCGGACACGTTGCGCGAACTTCTCGGCCTTGCCGACCGTGCCCGCATCTTCGATCTGCTCGAGACGGTGCTCAAAGGCGACGCCGGCGGCGCGCTCACCACGTTCGACCAATTGAACAGAGACGGCGCCGAGCCCGGCCAAGTGGTTACGGACTTGGCGGACGCCGTCCATGCGGTGACCGTGGTGAAGGCCGCAGGAATCGCGAGCGCCGATCCGGCCACGAGCGAGGCTGAGCGCGCCCGCATCGAGGACCTTGCCAAGCGCCTCTCCATGCCGGTGCTGGCGCGCGCCTGGCAGATGCTGCTCAAGGGCCACGACGAGGTGCGCAACTCGCCGCGCCCGCAGGCCGCCGCCGACATGGTGCTGGTGCGCCTCGCTTATGCCGCCGATCTGCCGCCGCCCGGCGAGCTTGCTCGCCAGTTGAAAGAGGGTAGCGCTGGCGGAAACGGCGCCGCACGGTCCGCGCCGTCAACGCCGGAGCGCGCGCCCGCGCGCGCTGAAGCGCGGGACGAAGTCCAAGACGAACCTCAAGAGAAAGCCCAAGACGCAGCCCAAGACGCAGCTCGAGACGAAGCTCAACACAGGGCGCCGCCCGAAAGCGAGAATCCCGCGCCGCCGTCGGCCTTGCCGGCCCCGCAGAGCTTCGAGGACCTCGTGGCCTTGGTGGACGACAAGCGCGATCTCAAGCTCAAGAACGCGCTGCTGGAGCAGGTGCGCGTGGTGCGCTTCAAGCCGGGCCATATCGAGGTCAATCCTCTGCCCGTTGCGGCCCCCGATCTCTTGCAGGAGTTGATGCGCAAGCTCAAAGCCTGGACAGGGCGGGTATGGATCGTATCGACCAGCGATCAGGAAGGTGCCGAGCCCTTGGGGGCCAAGCGCCGGGCGCAGGCCGAGCGCGAGATGGAGCAGCTGCGCGCGCACCCCGCGGTGCAAGAAGTGCTGCAACATTTCCCCGATGCCCGCATCGCGGCGGTGCGCTCCACGGCGGACGCGGCGCCCGACGATGGCGCCGGCGTCGAGGCCGCGCCGGAAGAAGACCTCAAGGACGATGGGACGAATTAGGAATACGAGAACCCGATGAAAAACTTCACGCAAATGATGAAGCAGGCGCAGGAACTGCAAGGCCGTATGGCCGACATGCAGGCCGAGATGGAGCGCCTGGCCTGCGAAGGCCGTTCCGGCGGCGGCATGGTGGTGGTGACGCTCAACGGCAAGGGCGAGATGGCGGGCGTCAAGATCGACCCGTCCCTGCTCAAGCCCGAAGAAGGCGAGATCCTGGAGGATCTCATCGCCGCCGCACACGCCGACGCCAAGACCAAGGTCGAAGACGCGACGAAAGAGAAGATGCAGGCGCTGGCCGGGGGTCTTCCCCTGCCGCCCGGCCTCAAGCTCTTCTAGCCAAAAGATGGCGCGCGCGGCGGCAGGCCCCGAGATCGAGCGCTTGATTCAGCTCCTGGCGCGGCTGCCGGGGCTCGGGCCCCGCTCTGCCCGGCGCGCGGCGCTGCATCTTGTGAAGAAAAAGGAGCAGCTGCTCGATCCGCTGGCCGCGGCGCTCGCCGAGACCCGCGACACCATCCTCACCTGCGAAACCTGCGGCAATATCGACACGCAAAGCCCCTGCACGCTGTGTCGCGACAACACGCGCGACCGTTCCATGATCTGCGTGGTGGAGGAGGTGGGCGACCTCTGGGCGCTGGAGCGCGCCGCGGTGATCAACGGGCTCTACCATGTGCTCGGCGGCACGCTCTCGCCGCTCGACGGCGTCGGCCCCGACGACCTCACCATCCCCAAGCTGATCGACCGCGCTGGCGATCCGGAAGTCACCGAAGTGCTGCTGGCGCTCAACGCCACCGTGGAAGGCCAATCCACCGCGCACTACCTGATGGATCAGCTTGCCGGCTGCAATGTCGCGGTGTCGCGGCTGGCTCAGGGCGTGCCCATCGGCGGCGAGCTCGACTATCTCGACGAAGGCACGCTGGCCGCCGCCGTCAAAGCCCGCAAGGCGATGTAACGACGAAGCCGTCATCCTCACGAAAGTCGGGATCCAGAGCAATAAGCGGCGTGACTTGAATCCTGGATTCCGGATTACGCCGGAATGACCGAGATGCGTGCACTATGGATTCGCTGGCGGTGCGCCGCCGCCGCGCAAGGCCTCTTCGACTTGCGTCTTGCACTCCGGCGTGAAGTTGGCGCGGGCGAGCGTCTCGATAAACGATTCTTGCTCTGACGTGGCGCCGAGGAACAGCCCGCCCATGCCGCCGATCAGCAGGCAGGTAAGCCCGACCACGATAAAGACCAGCAGACGGTCGAAGCTCATGTGGATTTCTCCTTGAGACGTTCGAGCTCTTCGAGTTCTTCGGCGTCCGGAAGACGCTTGTCCGTCCACGGCGCCACCTTCAGCAACAGCAGCATGCCGGGGATCGCCACGATGGTGCAGAGGATGAAGAACTGCGTCCACCCCACGGCTTCCACGATAAAGCCGGTCGATGCATTGGCCACCGTGCGTGGCACCGCGATGAAACTCGAGAACAGGGCAAATTGCGTGGCCGTAAAGGCTCTGCTGGTTTCGCGCGCCATGAAGGCGGTCAGCGCGATCGTGCCAAGCCCGACGCCGAGATACTCGCCGCTGACCACGACGAACAGCCCCGGCAGCGAATGTCCGGCCTGGCTCAGCCAGATATAGGGAAGGATGGTGAAGACCTGCACGAAGCCGAACAGCCACAGCGCCCGGTTGATGCTCACCTTGAGCATGATGATGCCGCCGAGCACGCCGCCGGCGATGCTGGCCCATAGGCCTGCCACCTTCGCCACGGAACCGATCTCGCTTAAGGAGTAGCCCATATCGATGTAGAAGGGCGTCGCCAGCGCCGTGGCCATATTGTCCCCCAGCTTGTAGAGGAACAGAAAGGCCAGGATGGCCAACCCGGCCTTGATCCCGCCGTCGCGGCTGAAGAACTCGACGAAGGGATCGATCACCGCCTCTCGCAGAGTGTGCGGCGCCAGCGCGTCGTCGCTCACTTCTCTGATCATCAATGTCGTGACGATGCCGACCAGCATGAAGGCGCCCGTGACCCAGAACACCACCGTCCAGGGCTGATGGTCGGCCAGGATCAGGGCCAGAGAGCCCGGCACCAGTCCGGAAAGCCGGTAGGCGTTCACGAAGATGGACGTGCCGGTCCCGAGCTCGTCGTCGGCAAGGAGCTCCCGCCGGTAAGCGTCGATGACGATGTCTTGGCTCGCGCCGAACAGGGCGACCACGAACACGACCGCGACGATGACTTGGAGCGAGATGGACGGATCGAACTGGCCCAACACGCCGATCGCAAGCAGCAGCACCACCTGCGTCAGCAGTGCCCAGCCCCGCCGGCGCCCCAGGAACGGCAGTTTGTAGCGGTCCATCAGAGGGGACCAGACGAATTTCCAGGTATAGGGCAGCCCGATCAGGGCGAAGAGGCCGATCGTGGCCAGGTTCACGTCGTTGCTGCGCAACCAGGCGGGCACGAGGGAAATCAGGACATAGAGCGGCATGCCCGAGGTGAAGCCCAGGAAGATGCAGGCGAGCATCTTCCGGTTGAACAGGATCTCCGTCCAACTGCGCGTCACGTCGGCCAAGCCCGATTGTTCTGTCGTACCCCCGGTCTCCGTCATGGATGGTTCTTATCAGCCGCCAGCGGTTTCGTCATGCCGTCTCACCGAATGCCATCTCACCGTTGTCATCGCCCGGCTTGACCGGGCGGTCCAGTAACCACAGCCGGTTCTAGCAACGATGATCGGTGGTTACTGGATGCCCGCTGGAGCCTGTCATCGGGCCGGCCAAAGGCCGTACCCGTTGGCGGGCATGACAACAGAGAGTGCAGAGGGGCCGAAAACGATGAGGCACCTGCCCCAAGATCTCTCTTGCGAATAAGTTGCAATTGCAGCTATGATACATTAGAAACGGGGCTTCTTGGGTCATTAGGAGGACTGTTTGACGTTAGACTGGGTTCGGCGGCTCACCCGACTGGGCGCCGTGATGGCGATCTTGAGCTTGGGCACGCTGGCTGCATGCGGCGAGCCCACAAGCGATTCCGCGGACGACGGCAAGTTCCGCGTGGTCACCACCTTCACGGTCATCCAGGACATCGCCCAGAACGTCGCCGGCGATGCGGCGGTGGTGGAGTCCATCACCAAGCCCGGCGCCGAGATCCACGACTATCAGCCGACGCCGCTCGACATCGTCAAGGCGCAGGACGCCGGCCTCGTGCTGTGGAACGGCTTCAACCTCGAGCGCTGGTTCGAGAAGTTTTTTCACAATGTGAAGGACGTGCCGAGCGTGGTGGTGAGCGACGGTGTCGAGCCCATGGGCATCACCGAGGGGCCGTATAACGGCAAGCCCAACCCCCATGCCTGGATGTCGCCGTCGAGCGCGTTGATCTATGTGGAGAACATTCGCAAGGCGTTCGCCGAGCACGACCCGAAGAACGCGGAGACCTACAACAAGAACGCGGCTGCCTACGCCGAGAAAATCAAGGCGATGGATGCGCCCTTGCGCAAGCGGCTGTCCGCCATCCCCAAAGACAAGCGCTGGCTCGTCACATCCGAAGGCGCCTTCGCCTATCTCACGCGCGATTACGATATGCGCGAAGCCTATCTCTGGCCCATCAACGCCGACCAGCAGGGCACGCCGCAACAGGTGCGCCACGTGATCGAGCTGGTGCGCGACAACGGCATCCCCGTGGTGTTCTCGGAGAGTACGATCTCGGATCGGCCCGCCAGGCAAG
Source organism: Methyloceanibacter sp. (assembly GCF_051306395.1). GTDB lineage: Bacteria > Pseudomonadota > Alphaproteobacteria > Rhizobiales > Methyloligellaceae > Methyloceanibacter. The sequence continues at coordinate 11,715 of NZ_JBPPND010000016.1, read as the reverse complement.
TCGCCAAGGAATCCGGCGCGCGCTATGGCGGCGTGCTCTATGTGGACTCGCTCTCGACCGAGGATGGACCCGTGCCCACCTATCTCGATCTCCTGCGCGTGACCGTGGAGACCATCGCCGCAGGGTTTGAAGACAAAGGGCTCGAAGATGAGCCCGCTTGATCTCCTGACGCGCAACGAGGTGCCCACGCTTCCTGCGAGCGTCGAGGTGCGCGACCTGAGCGTCACCTATCCCAACGGCTTCACCGCGGTGCATGACGCGTCCTTCGCGCTCGGCCCTGGCACGATCTGCGCCCTTGTCGGCGTCAACGGCAGCGGCAAGTCCACCATCTTCAAGGCCATCATGGGCTTCGTGAAGCCGTCCGCCGGCGAGGTCAGGCTGTGCGGTCTTCCGGTGGACGAGGCCATCTCGCAGAACATCGTCGCCTATGTGCCCCAGAGCGAGGACGTCGATTGGAACTTCCCCGTCCTGGTCGAGGACGTGGTGATGATGGGCCGTTACGGCCACATGAATTTCCTGCGCGTGCCGACACGGGAGGACCGCCGCAAGGTGGACCAGGCCCTGGAGCGCGTCGGCATGAGCGCTTACCGCGAGCGGCAGATCGGCGAACTGTCCGGCGGCCAGAAGAAGCGCGTTTTCCTCGCCCGCGCTCTGGCTCAAGAAGGCCGCATCATCCTGCTCGATGAGCCGTTCACCGGCATCGACGTCACCACCGAGACCGCGATCATCGATCTCTTGCGGGAGCTGCGCGCGTCCGGTCACCTGATGCTGGTCTCGACCCACAATCTCGGCAGCGTGCCGGACTTCTGCGATCAGGTCGTGCTGCTCAACCGCACGGTGCTGGCCGCCGGGCCCACGGCGGAAACTTTCACCCAGGAGAACCTGGAGCGCACCTTCGGTGGCGTGCTGCGTAATTTCGAGCTCGGCGGCCATGCGCTGCACGAGGACGACGACACGCGCAAGCTCACCGTGCTCACCGACGATGAGCGGCCGCTGGTCATCTATGGCGGCAAGGCCAAGAGGCGCAAAGAAGATCAGGACCGCCCGGAATGAGCGCCGTCTTCTCCGAACTCCTGATCCCGTTCAGCTACGACTATATGTGGAAGGCCATGTGGGTCAGCGCGCTCGTGGGGGCGGTCTGCGCCTTCCTGTCCGCCTATCTCATGTTGAAGGGCTGGTCGCTGATGGGCGATGCGCTGGGCCACTCCATCGTGCCGGGCGTGGCCGGCGCCTATATCATCGGCGCGCCGTTTGCCGCGGGCGCCTTCTTCGCCGGCATTCTCGCGGCGCTCTCAATGATCTTCGTCAAGCAGCATTCGCGCCTGCGCGAGGACGCCATTATCGGTCTCGTCTTCACCACGCTGTTCGCGCTCGGCCTTCTGATGGCCTCGTTGCATCCGACTTCCGTATCGATCCAGACCATCGTGCTCGGCAACATCCTCGCTATTCCCGACGAGGATGCCATGCAGGTCGTGATCATCGCCGGCGTGTCCTTCATCATCCTGGCCTTCATCTGGAAGGACCTGATGGTCACGTTCTTCGACGAGACCCATGCGAGGAGCATCGGCATCAACACTTGGGCCTTGAAGATCGTCTTCTTCACGCTGCTCAGCGCCTGCACCGTGGCGGCGCTCCAGACCGTGGGCGCCTGCCTTGTGATCGCCATGGTGGTGACGCCGGGCGCCACCGCCTATCTGCTCACCGACCGCTTCAGTAGGCTTATTCTGATTGCCATCGCCATCGGCGCGGGGACCAGCTTCGTCGGCGCCTATCTCTCCTATTTCGTCAACGGCGCCACGGGCGGGGTCATCGTTACCCTGCAAACCCTGCTCTTTCTCACCGCCTTCTATTTCGCGCCGAGGCACGGCGTGCTGGCCGCGCGCCGCAAGCGTCACGCGGTGCCGGAGGCCGCCGCATGATGGATCCGGTCGCCTTCTTCGCCGAGCCTCTTGCCTATGGCTTCATGCAGCGTGCGCTCGGCATGGCGCTGCTCGTCGCCACCGTCTGCGCCGTGCTCTCCTGCTATCTCGTGCTCAAGGGCTGGTCGCTCATGGGCGACGCCATCTCGCACGCCGTGCTGCCCGGCATCGTCATCGCCTTCGTGCTGGGCATCCCGCTGGTCATCGGCGCCTTCGTCGCGGGGCTCGCCTGCGCGCTTGCGACCGGCTACCTCAAGGACAACAGCCGCGTAAAAGAAGACACGGTCATGGGCATCGTGTTCTCCGGCATGTTCGGCTTCGGTCTGGTGCTGTTCACCAAGGTTGAGACCGACCAGCACTTGAACCACATTTTGTTCGGCAATGTGCTGGGCGTCACCGCGGCCGACCTCATAGAAACCGCGATCATCGCCGGCGGCACCCTCCTCATCGTGCTCGTCAAGCGCCGCGATCTCTTGCTCTATTGCTTCGATCCCAATCATGCGCGCGCCATCGGCTTGCCCGTGCGCGTCCTGCATTACGGCCTGCTGATCTTGCTGTCGCTGACCATCGTCAGCTCGATCAAAGCCGTCGGCATCATTTTGGTGATTGCCATGCTGATCGCGCCCGGCGCCACGGCCTATCTGCTGACCGACCGCTTCGGCAGGATGCTGGTGATCGCGGTGGCTGTGGCGTGCAGCTCCGCCGCGCTCGGCACGCTCATCAGCTTCCACATCGACGGCGCGACCGGCGCCTGTATCGTGCTGGTGCAGGCGTCCGTCTTCCTCGCCGCGTTCCTGTTCGCGCCGAAGCGCGGGCTCTGGGCGCTTAAGAGGCTGCAGCCTTCTAAGCCCGCTGGTGGCGGCGCGCCGGCGCCGCTCGATCTGTTCGGTAATCCGCGGAGCCTCAGCTTTGCGTCTGGGGGCCCGAGCGCCGCAAAATCTCGAAGATCAAGGCCGTCGACCAGCCGATCAGCATGACCCCGTTCAGCGCCGTCAGGGGCCCGAGCAGATGCCATTCCGGCACCGGCACAGTGTCGCCATAGCCGAGCGTCGTGTAGTTGCCGAAGGCGAAATAGATCAGATCCGTGCCCGGCGGCGTGGCGCCCACCCAGTGATATGTGTAAGCCCACAGCACCACCTCGCTGAAATGCCCGGCCACGAGCAGCGTGCCGGTGGCCACGATCACCAGCGTGTAGCGCAGGAAGCTCGGTGCCGAGCCGCCTTCCATCCTCAAGCGCCGCACGGTGGCGACGATGGCGCCCACGAGCACGGCGTGGATGATGAGATTGGCCAGGCTCGCGCCGCCGCCCACGACGACCTGATCGAACATCGAGCCGTCCATGGTTTCGAGCATTATTCGCCTGCCAACAAATCTGGTTGCCGGATGATGCGCGGGCCCTCGCGGCGCGGCCTGGGCGCCGGTTGGACTTGGGGCGCAGGCGGGGCTTGGGGCACAGGCCGGGCTTGGGCCGCGGGCGGTGCCGGTGTCGCCGCCACCTGCGGCTGCGCGCTGCCGTTCTTCTTCGCGATCTCGGCTTTGGCCTCCTCTTCGAAGTCGAGACTTTCGATCTTCTGCCCGCGCTTGGTGATCTTATCCGAGGAGGTGAGGATTTTGTCGATATCCGCGTTCGCCTGGCCAAAATGCCGTTGCAGGTCGAGCACCCGGTCGCGGAAGCGTCCCATGTCCTCCATCAGCGTCGCCACCTCGCGCTGGATGAGATGCGCCTGCTCGCGCATCTGCACGTCTTTGAGGATGGCCTGCATGGTCTGCACCGCGAGCATCAACATGTTCGGCGCGCAGATGACGATGCGCGCCCGGTGCGCCTTCTGCACGATGTCCGAGAAATGTTCGGCGAGGTCTGCGTAGATCGCCTCCGACGGCACGAACAGGATGGCGGTGTCCTGCGTCTCGCCGGCGATCAGATAGCGCTCGGCCATCGCTTCGATGTGGCGGCCCACGTCGGTCCGCACCTGCCGCGCCGCCACCTTTTTCTCCTCGTCGCGGCGGGCGACACGGTAGGCCTCGAAACCTTCCAGCGGGAATTTGGCGTCGATCACCACACCCGCCGGCGTATTGGGCATATGCAGGAGGCAGTCCGGTCGCTTGCCGTTGGAAAGCGTCGCCTGGAACGTGTAGGCGCCCACCGGCAGGCCGTCCTGGACGATGGCCTCCATGCGCATCTGGCCGAAGGCGCCGCGCGCCTGCTTGTTGGCCAATATTTCCTGAAGGCTCACCATGTTGCTGGAGAGGTCCGTCAGGTTCTTCTGCGCCGTGTCGATCACCGCCAGCCGCTCGTTGAGCTTGGAGATGGATTCGTGCGTCTTGCGCGCCGTCTCGTTGAGGTCGGTGCCCACTTTGTGGGTCATGCGGTCGAGCCGCTCGTTCACCGCCCGCGCCAGCTCTCCGTGTCGCGTGACGCTGATCTCGGCAAGCGTCTGCAGCCGCACTTTCAGTTCGCCGAGGTGGGCGTCGCTGGTGGAGGCCTCCTGCTTGCGCCGGCTCATATGCACGATGAGCACGATCGCCAGGACGATGAGCGCAACAACGGCGAGGCCCGCGAGCGCGAGACCGATAAGTACGGGATCGAGCGTGACGCTCCCCACCTGCAAGGGCTCTAAAGCCATGGGAAAAGCTATAGGCTGATTCGCCGGTTCAGACCAAAACAGGAACACGCGGCGGAGCCGATGGAAGAAACGGGCGCATTGACCGGAACGCGCCCGGTCCTTATGTCAGCCTGAACCCAATGTCAGCCTGAAGCATGGCCTCGATCTATCCCATCATCACCATCCCGGATCCGGTGTTGCGCACCACAGCCGAGCCCGTCGAGCGGGTCGACGACGAATTGCGCACGCTGATGGACGACATGCTTGCCACCATGTACGACGCCCCGGGCGTGGGGCTGGCCGCCCCGCAGATCGGCATCTCGCGGCGGGTTATTGTCATGGACGCGGCCCGCGACGAAGATCCGCCGGACCCGATCGTCATGGCCAACCCGGAAATCCTGGCCCTCTCCGACGAACTGCGGACACACGAGGAGGGCTGCCTGTCTATCCCCGAGGTTACGGCGGAAGTGGAGCGCCCGGCCGTGGCGCGCGTCGCCTTCCTGGACCGTGAAGGCAAGCCGCAGGAGGTCGAGCTCGAAGACATCTGGGCCACGATCGTCCAGCACGAGATCGATCACCTGAACGGCGTCCTGTTCATCGACTATCTGTCGCGGCTGAAGCGCGACATGATCGTCAAGAAGTTCACCAAGCATAAGCGCGCCGAGGCGATGTAGGGCGGATAGGCATTTGCCAACTGGCGCCCGATTTGATATCATTGATATCAAATGACCGACCTGCTGATCCGCAATCTCGATCCCAAGCTCAAGCGGCGCCTCGAGGCTCTGGCGCGCCGAAGCGGCCGCAGCTTGTCCGATGAAGCCGAGGACTTGCTCGGCCGGGCCATGGCCGAGAGTCCGCGCCCCGCCCGCGGCCTTGGCAGCGCGCTGGTGGAACGTTTGCGGCCGGTTGGTGGGGTGGAGCTTGAGGAACCGCCCGACCAGCTGCCGCGGCGCCCGCCTGATTTCGAATGATCGTTCTCGATACGAACGTCGTTTCGGAGACGATGCGGCGTGTCCCCGACCCGGCGGTCATCGGCTGGCTCGACAATCAGCCTTGGAATGAGCTTTATCTTTGTGCGCCGGTTCTGGCCGAGATCGGCTACGGCATCGCTCGGCTGGAAGACTCGCGACGCAAGCGGACCCTGCTGCGCGCCTACCGCCAGATCATCGATGAAGATTTCGAAGACCGCGTCTTGCCATTCGACACTATCGCGGCCGAGGCTTACGGAGATCTGGTTGCGAAGCTCGAAAACGACGGCAAGACCATCGAAACGATCGACGCCATGATCGCAGCCGTCGCTCAGGCCAACGGCGCGACGCTGGCAACCCGCAACACGGCTCACTTCAGGCATACTGGCCTCAGCCTGATTGATCCCTTTAGTAGGGACTGACCCCCATGCGCATCGTCTTCATGGGCACGCCGGACTTTGCCGTGCCGGCTCTGCAGGCCCTCCGTAAAGCGGGCCACGAGATCGTGGCGGTCTATTCGCAGCCGCCGCGCGCCGCCGGCCGCGGCATGGCATTGCGCAAATCTCCGGTGCATGAAGCCGCTGAAGCCGCAGGCCTCGAGGTGCGCGTGCCCGACGGCCTCAAGAGCGAGGCCGAGCAGAAGCGTTTTGCCGATCTCAAGGCCGATGCCGCGGTTGTCGTCGCCTATGGCCTGATCCTGCCGAAGCCGGTCCTGGAAGCGACCAAGCAAGGCGTCTTCAATATCCATGCGTCGCTGCTGCCGCGCTGGCGCGGCGCCGCCCCCATCAACCGCGCCATCATGGCGGGCGACGCGGTCACCGGCGTTGCCATCATGCGCGTCACCGAAGGACTCGACGCCGGCCCGGTGTGTTTGGTCGAACGTATGGAGATCGGCCCGAACATGACAGCCGGCGAATTGCACGAGGTGCTTGCCGAGCACGGCGCGGCGCAGATGGTCAAAGCACTGGCCGCGCTGGAAGACGGCACGCTCGACTGTCAGGCGCAGAACGACGCGGACGTCACCTATGCCGCGAAGCTCGACAACAAGGAGACGCGCATCGCCTGGACGCTTCCCGCGCAAGAGGTGCACGACCATATCCGCGGGCTCGCCCCTTATCCCGGCGCCTGGTTTGAGTTCGAGCAGGGCGGCAGGCGCGAGCGCGTGAAGGTTCTGGGCTCCGTGCTCGCCGAAGGCAGCGGCGTGGCCGGCACGTTGCTTGACGAGCGCCTGACGGTCGCCTGCGGCAAGGGCGCGGTGCGGCTGACCAAGGTGCAGCGCGCCGGGCGAAAAGCCACGGCGGGCGAAGCCTTCCTGCGCGGAACCTCGTTGCGCCCAGGCACGGTGATTGATTGAATCCCGCCACGCGTCATGGCCGGGCTTGTCCCGGCCATCCACGTCTTTCAATGTGCCACGGTCCGAAATCGTGGATGCCCGGCACGAAGCCGGGCATGACGAAGACCTGATTGAGCCGACTGTTTAGCCATGCCCCGCTACAAGCTCACTCTCGAATATGACGGCACGCCCTTCGTCGGCTGGCAGCTTCAAGACGGCCAGATGTCGGTTCAGGGCCGGCTCGCGAAAGCCATCGTGGATTTCTCCGGCGAGGACGTGACGCCGCGCGGGGCCGGGCGCACCGATGCCGGCGTGCATGCGCTCGGCCAGGTCGCCCATTTCGATCTCGCCAAGGACTGGGCGCCCAACAAGGTCCGCGATGCGCTGAATGCCCAAGTGCGGCCCGAGCCGATATCCGTCCTGACCTGTGAGCGCGCCGCGGACGACTTCGATGCGCGTTTCTCGGCCAAGGCTCGGCATTATCTCTATCGCATCATCGATCGTCGCAGCCCCCTGGCGCTGGAGCGCAACCGCGCCTGGGGCGTGTTCCGCCCCCTCGACGCCAAGGCGATGCACGAGGCGGCGCAAGTGCTCGTCGGCCATCACGACTTTACGACGTTTCGCTCCATCGAGTGCCAGGCCGCGTCACCCGAGAAGACGCTTCAAAGGCTGGAGGTGTCGCGCCACGGCGAGGTTCTAAGGATCGAGGCCTCCGCCCGGTCTTTCCTGCACAATCAGGTGCGCTCCATGGTCGGCTCGCTGAAAGCCGTGGGCGAGGGCCGCTGGACCAGGGCGGATTTGCAAAAGGCCTTGGACGCCCGCGACCGCGCGGCTTGCGGTCCCGTGGCGCCCGCTTGCGGGCTCTACCTTGTTCGCGTGGATTATTGATAGGCGCGTGCCGGACCGGCGCCGGACTACGCCGACTGCTTGAGCCAGGGCACGCGCCGTTTCTTGGAGACGATGTCCCAGGCCACGTTGATCTGCTTCAGCCGGCGTTCGCGTAAAGTGCGATCCTCTTCATCGATCGCGTGGTCGGGATGCAGCGCGCGGCGCAGCCGCGTGACGGTGGTCTTCATCGCGTCCCGGCTGGCATCGGGATCGACGCCGAGCACGTCGAGCGCTTCGAGCGTCGTGCGCGGCAGCCAGCCCTCGTCCCACAGGCGTAAGCGGCTTGCCGTAGCCTCTTTTTGTTGGACCGCCTCCGGGTCGGGCTCCGGATCGGGCGTCCGCACGGCGGGGGGCTGCGCCGGTCCGCGCAATTGCAGGAACGTGGCGGGCATCGGCAGCCGTTCCATCAACCTGCGCCGTCCCAGAAGAAGGGTGGCGGACAAAGCGAACAGGAGGGCGAGCGTCCACGTGAACACCGTCGAGGCGTCCTGCCACAGCGCGGCGCTCGCGCTGGACTTCGGCAGCGCGCCCGTCACCTCGGAATCGACCTCGATTTTCAGGGCCCGGTGCTCCGCAACCTCCGCGGGCTTTTGCTTGGCCGGAGACTTGGCCGACGCCTTGTCGGCCACGGTCTGATCGGCGGCCTCCGCTTTGCTCTCCGTTGAGGGCGTGGCCGCTGGTTCAGGCGCCGCCGGTTCTGGGGCAGTTGGTTCGGGGCGTGTCTCGATCGCGGCGACCTGAGACGGCGCCGTCACCTCCGGCTTCTTGGGCGGCAGGGGCATGTCGGCAACCACAGGCGCTGTCCGCTTGAAGCGAGCGACCTTCATGGGGTTGGGCGCAAAGCCGCGCGGGAAGGCGAGACCCCCTGCCCCTGGCCGGTAGGGCCCCGCGCGCCCCGGAGGGCCGTATGCCGGCCCGCCGTTTGGGCCGGCATAGGCATCTCCTGCGCTCTCAGCGAGGATCGGCGACAGGGCGGCCACGACCGATTGCCAGCTCGTCCTGACCCCGCCGCAGTCGAGATCGAAGCGATGGACGGACCAGTTGTGGCACTTCCGGGGGTCGTAGGGGGAGCAGGTGGTCAGCCGCTTGTGCTCCGCACGGCCGAAAATCTGGTAGGCCCGCGGCGCGCTCGGCGCGAGCGAAACCTGCCCGCCAATGACGCCGCAAGAGAAGGGCATCACCAGCTGTTCCCCGGCTGTCACCGGGCCGGTCAAGGCGGCGCCGATAGCCAAGCCGAAGAGAAGCGTTCTGACGGTCTCGCGCAATCCGAAATCCCCGAGAGCTCTTGAGCCCCACTCTTCGAAAAAACCGTGGCGGCCATATGATGAAAACTGGCCGAAAACGTCTTATTGCACCCCGAATCCCGGCGTCAATGCTGCACGCAAAACGTTTCTCAGGAGCTAAAGACTTGAGGCGCTTTGGACGGACGCTCGGGGCGGAGCGCGGCCTCTCGACCGCGCCGCCACGGCCTCTGCCTGAAGAAGCCCGGCATTTGCAGGGCGCTCCCGCAACAAGCGCTTCCAGATCCTACTGGACGGGAACGGAGAACAGCATCTCCGCACGCTTTGCTCCGAGTTCAGTCAACTTGATACACCATGCCGGCCACGGGATCGGGCGCCGTACGAACTCAACTAGACCTTCCTGCTCAAGTTTCAGGAACACTTCTCGGATCGTTGCGATGCCGACGATGGACATGCTGCCAAGCTGGACGAATTGCTCGTCTCGGCATTCGTACATCTCATGCAGAAAGAAACGTGCCTCGTCCTGAATCGTCTCCCTTTCCCTCAGGTCAAAGTCGCCCCGATGTTCTAGGTTATTCATTTTCTGGGGTCTCCTTTCGGACAAACCAGCTTAGTGGCCTGCACATAAGATACGCCTCGATCCCTGATCAGCCGCACAGCCTCAAGCTTGAACTCGCGTGTAAACTTCCGTCGTTCCATGACCCACCTCCAGTTCCATCAAAACACCTAACTCGGTGTCTTTGGAACCGGGTGCAGGCCATAGCGCTTGGGCTAGTGACTAAAGGCGGTGAGAACACCCGACAATTGTCGCTAGTCCAGCACCAGGGCCGAGGGTCAGTTCCGCGAACCTCGCCGATGGGCACTTGGCGGGCGCCAGCCTGCTCTGCCATCCTATTCGAGCGGGGGAGCCCAACCGAGGGAGGCTCCAATGGAAGACCAGGCCGAAGGCATTGCCCGTATTGTGCGGGAAGGCGACGAGCTGCAAGAGCGCATCGAAGCCGATGCGAAAGCCACCGCCCATGCGCTGATCCAGGGCTATCTAGGGCCCGATCACAAAGTCACGAATATGCAGAGCTTCTATTCGGGGCTTGTGCAAGCGCTCAAAAGGGCACGCGAGCAGGCGCAGCGCGAATAGTGCGGGAGGCGTTGATGCCATCGTGGCGTCACTGCATGTTGGATGACTTGAATGCTCGCCTTAACGCAGTCCGAAGAAAGACAGCAAGACTAGGACGACCACGATCACGCCAATGATCCAGAATATGTTGTGCATGAGATAATCCCTTCGACTGAAGCTTCAACATTCGAAGACACAAATGGTTCCTCAAGCGCGACCCAAAGCAACCTCTGGTGTGTCTTCCCCCACGAATGCCATAGCAGGATTAAATCGCTGCGGGTGTTCTATTGAGCACAGATAAGTTGTGCCAAGGCGACTAGATTGACTAAAGACCGCGTGCCCTCAGCCCCCCGTTCATACGAGCCCACTCAAATGTCGCCAAGGCGACAAGCGCCGTGGTTTCCCGCGAAGTCGATTGAAGCAAAGGAACCCATGATGGCGGTTTGCAATCCTGCCCGGCACTTGGCCGTTATGAACGAGTTCGGATCAAACCCCGGTTCATTGCGGGCAAAGACCTACATCCCTGAAAACTTCCCAAAAGGCGGTCCGCTCGTCGTCGTGCTGCACGGCTGCAGGCAGACGGCAGGGAGCTATGACTATGGGTCCGGATGGTCCGCACTCGCCGATCAACATGGTATTGCGCTCCTGTTTCCTGAGCAAAGTCAGTCCAATAATCCCATGCGGAGTTTTAACTGGTTCAGGCTGGGCGATAGCCATCGCGGCGGCGGAGAGCCGCTTTCCATCTCACAGATGATCACGCAGGTTGTTGCCGATCACGCTATTGATCGTGATCGTATCTTCATCACCGGACTTTCCTCTGGTGGTGCAATGACCTCGGTCATGCTGGCGACTTATCCGGAGACGTTCGCCGGCGGCGCGATTATTGCTGGGCTGCCCTACAGAAGCGCCAATTCGCTGATGCAGGCCCTCTGTCGCATGAATGGATATGGCGGGCCGTCGGACCGGAAGCTAGACGCGCTGGTCCGCGGCGCCTCGGAAGCTGTCGAGGATTGGCCGACGATTTCCGTCTGGCATGGCAGCAGGGACCATACCGTCCATCCTGCCAACGCCGCTGCCATTGTGAGGCAGTGGCAGACGCTGCACGATGTCGAGGGACCGCCGACGTGAACCGAACTGGTGGATGGTTATCCAAGACAGGTCTGGTGCGACTCTGACGGCTGCGAAGTCATCGAGGAATATTGCATCACGCAAATGGGACATGGTACGCCGCTTGAGGCCGGGGGTGCCGATGGCTACGGAATAAGCGGCAACTACATGCTTGAAGTCGGCATCTCATCTACCCGCCACATAGGGCGTTTCTGGGGGCTGACCCGCTCCATGGAGCCCACGGGCGGAAAGCGCTTGGATTGATGTACATCAAGGACTTTTCGGGATGTTTCCGCCTTGGTATAATAGCCGGCGGCACCAATGGAGCCTGGAATGGCGTTCAACCTTAGAGTCTTTCTCACAGCGGTAAACGGGGGAAAGACCCCCGTAAAATACCGTAAAGGCGAAAATGTCTTCGCCCAAGGCGACCCCTGTGACAGCGTCTTTTACATCCAGAGCGGCAATTGCAAAGTCTCTGTAGTATCGGAGCAAGGCAAGGAAGCGATCGTAGCGCTGCATGGAAAAGGGGACTTCTTTGGCGA
>NZ_JBPPND010000015.1:0-2090 GCF_051306395.1 Methyloceanibacter sp. | reverse complement strand
TCGGCAAGGAGAGGCGGTGCGCCGTACTCTTGGGTCGTGTCGGTGCGCAGGTCGATATTCGCGGTGCGCAGCGCATAGGCCACGATCAGCAGCCAGCTCTTGTCGAGCGGGCCGCCGGCGACGCCGAGCGTCTTGCCCTTCAGGTCGGCCAGGGTCTTGATGGGCGAATCCGGGGAAACCATGATGGCGCCGAGCGCCGTGGAGAAGGGTGCGAAGGTAAAGTCCGCGCCGCTGTTCCGCTCGCGCGAGACCCAGAGCCAGTCCGTGGCGACGACGTCCATCGAGCCGCTTTGCAAGCCCACGGTCGTCGCCTGGGTGCTGGCCAGCGGTGTGACGTCGAGCTTAATGCCTTCCGCCTTGTCGAGCCCGTTGGCCTCGATGGTATCGAGAACCCAGCTTACGGTGCCGAACTTCAGGACACCGACCTCGATGGTGGTCAGATCCTCCGCATGTGCAGCGGTGCTGCTCGCCAGAGCAAGGATCAAAAAGGCTACCAGACGTGACCGCAACGGGGCTCCTCCACGTTCATTCTTGGTTCCAGGTTCTTTGGGACGAGCCAGGCGTAGCGCACCCGAAGCTCCTGTCGCTGACGGGCAGGCGCGGCCATGGCCCTTAGGCAAGGCCTGGAAGCGTTATGGCGCGTAGTCGGCGAGAGTGGCGGGGCATAATCTAACCGATGGATCGCGCTTAGCAAGTTTCCAATCCCACCCTGCCAGCACTCTGGCGGCGTTCCTGGAAAAAGCCCATGGCCCCGGATCCGCATCAGCCTGCCGCCTTTAGCCGATAGCCGTGGCCGCGCACCGTTTCGATCAGAGGGTCGCGTCCCTTGGTGTCGATCTTGCGCCGAAGCCGGGCGATATAAACGTCGACCACGTTGGTCAGGGGATCCTCGCTATAGCCCCAGACCTGGTTGAGGATGCGGGTGCGCGAGAAGACGCGCCCGGGCGCGCCCATCAGAAGCTCGATGATGGCCAGCTCCTTCGCGGTGAGCTTGATGGCCTCGCCGCCACGCTTGACCTCCAGCAACTCGCGGTCCAGCTCGAGATCCGAAACCTTCAGAACGTTCGAGCTTTGCGCGAAGTTGTGCGAGCGGCGGAACAGGGCCTCGATGCGTACCAAGAGCTCATCGAAATCGAAAGGCTTGGTGAGATAGTCGTCGGCGCCGATCTTGATGCCTTTGATCTTGTCCTCGAGCGCATCCATGGCCGTCAGCATCAGGATTGGCGTGTGCTGGCCCTCCTGGCGCAGGCGCTGGCAGACATCGTAGCCGTGCATATCGGGCAGCATGAGATCGAGAATGATCACGTCGAACTCGCCGGTCTTGGCGAGCTCGACACCCTCGCCGCCGGTGGGGGCCACGGTCACCCCATGGTTCTCCGCCCGAAGGCCGCGGTCGATGAAATCGGCGACGCGCGTTTCGTCTTCGACCAAAAGCACGTTCACGCCTGTCCCCCCTCGGTATCCGCCGGCAAGGTGACCACGACGGTCGTTCCTTCGCCCTCCTTGCTCTCCATCTCAATCCTTCCCTTGTGGGCCTCCACGATGGCCTTGGCGAGGGGGAGGCCAAGACCGAGCCCTTCCTCGTTCATCTCCGCGGCGTTGCCGCCGCGGCGGAAGCGTTCGAAAATCCCCTCGAGTTCGTCCGGCGCGATGCCAACTCCGGAATCCGAAACTTGCACCGTCACCTTGCCATTCGACCGTCCGACCTCGACCTCGATCACTCCCTTGGAGTTGGAGTAGCGAACGGCATTATCAAGTAGGACGAGAAAGAGCTGCCGCAGGCGCGCGGGGTCGCCGTGGACCATCTCGTGGCTGGAGCCGTTGGCGAGGGTGATGCCGACGGCCTTGCTGTGAGCGATGACTTTCGCGTCGCCGCAGACCTTTTCGACCAAATCCGTCAAATCCAGAGACTGAAGCTTAAGCTTGGCGGCGCCGGCGCCTTGGCGGGCAATGAACAAGAGGTCGTTGACCAACACGGAGAGATGCTTTGCCTGCTCGACGATGCGTTCGATGGAGTGCTTGTACTCGGCGATGCGCTTGTTCTTGCCGCGCAAGGAAATCTCGCCTTCGCCGCGGATGACGGTAAGCGG
>NZ_JBPPND010000014.1:0-8962 GCF_051306395.1 Methyloceanibacter sp. | reverse complement strand
CGGGGTGGGGGAAGGAGACCCGCCGAATGCCTCAAGGCTAAGCCCTTCTGCCGTCAGCCGCCCAATTACAATGCAGTAATCTTCGGGCACGTTTTGTCGCACCATTGCCCGAATCGTCGGTTTTCATAATCCCTACATTCGGGGGAACGGGGGAAGCCTTGCCTTTGCGGCGGGGCTTCTTCTGTTTGGAGGCTACCCCTAGACCACCGAGACCCGCTCGGCACGTCGTTCGCCGCTGGTGAACCTTTGTTCTGGCCAGGCGTTTATAAGGTCCAGCGAGCAACGAACGGTACGGGCTGATCAAATGTCTCGATATGTCCCCCCCAAGGGCTTCTTTGATCCAGACGATCTGGCGGTGATGGAGCATGCTCTCCAAGGCGCTTGGACGGCGATTGAGGCTTCTAATCTATTGGACTTGGCAAGAGACGAAGCCCTGAGACGCGCCGTTTGCGTGAAGCTCTTTTCCGTCACGCGCAGCAAACCGACCGAATCTCGGCTGCTAATGGACGCCTTGCTCGAAACCTTGCGGGAAGATCCTAACGAAAGCGCGTCAATCTCTTGAGTGATCCAGCTCCGTAGCTTTCAGGCGTTAGGCTTGAGTGAAGGGGACGCCTTCTTTCTTACGGCCGGCGGGCGCGGCTCGACGATCGCCGGGCTCCCCTTGGCGGGCATGTTTTCCGGGGGCGTGACGCCCATGGACACATAGACATTCATCAGCCGCTCCACGCCTCCTTCCGCCGGCCTGATCCAATCCGCCGGCACATAGATCAGCGCGCCGCCGAAAGGCACCGGCGCCGAGGGCACCAGCACCGGAATATATTTGTGCTCCCCGATCTCGACCGGCTCGTGAGAAGGCATCAGCGCCAGAACCGCCGCGCTCCCCTCGCCGCCGAAGAAGCACCACACCGGACTCATGCTCTTGAGGCTGTCCTCGTCCCCGCGATCCATGATCGCGACGAATCGTTTGGACAGGTCGTAGACATTCGAGACCAGCGGAATCCGCATCATCAGCCAGTCGAAGCTGTTGGAGATCCATGAGCGCAAGCCGGATTCCACGAGGAGTCCGAGCACGAAGATGATGACGAGGATGATGCCAAGCCCAATGAAATAGGCGATCGTCGACGAGCCATAGACGTTCAGCCCGAGGGACGTAATGAGATTGCCGAGGAAGCTGCCGGGCCCCGCATAGCTTGCCACCAGCGAAGCGACCCACGCGGTCACCGTAACCGTGACCATGATCGGCAAAAGGGCGAGAACCCCCGACAGGAAAATGCGGATAATCCGGCCCACGCCGCGACCCTCCCCGTTAGCGGATGGAGGCTAGCCCATCGCGCGCGTCATTGCACCAGACGCGAAATGGCCGGGACGAATCCCGGCCATTCGTACGCGGAACCTGAACCTGAAAATCTTAGCTCGCGCGCTTCAGCGCATCGGCCGCGGCCACCTGGCGCAGGAAGTTCTCCACGGTGTGGCGCAGCTGCTCAGCCTGGCGCGAGAGATCGCGGCTGACTTGCAGCATCTGCGTCGCCGACTGGCTCGTCTCGTCGACGGCCTTGGTAACGCCGGGCATATGGGCCACCACATCCTCGGTGCCGCGCGCCGCCTGGCGCACGCTGTGCGAGATCTCCGAGGTCGCCGCCGACTGCTGCTGCACGGCGCCGGCGATCTCCTGGGTGTTCTTGTTCACTTCACCCATGGTGATGACAATGGACTGCATGGCCTCGACCGCGCCATTGGTCGAGCTCTGGATGGAGTCGATCTGCTGCTTGATGTCATCGGTCGCCTTGGCGGTCTGGTCGGCGAGCGTCTTCACCTCGCTGGCAACCACGGCGAAGCCACGGCCTGCC
The DNA here is from genome assembly GCF_051306395.1 of Methyloceanibacter sp. Taxonomy (GTDB): domain Bacteria; phylum Pseudomonadota; class Alphaproteobacteria; order Rhizobiales; family Methyloligellaceae; genus Methyloceanibacter. Next base: position 7,115 of record NZ_JBPPND010000014.1, on the reverse strand, counting down.
TCGCCCGCGCGCGCCGCCTCGATGGTGGCGTTGAGCGCGAGCAGATTGGTCTGCGCGGCAACGTCTTGAATGAGGCTCACTACGTCGCCGATACGCTGCGTCGCGGTCGCCAGGCCTTCGACCTTGAGGTTGGCGGTGCGGGCGTTCTCGGTCACTTGGTTGACGATGCGGCTCGCGGTGGAAACGCGCGTGCCGATATCGCTGACGGAAACGGCCAGTTCCTCGGCGGTCGCCGCCACGGTCTGCACATTCGCCGACGCCTCGTCCGAGGCCGAGGCCACGGAGGTGACGCGCTCGTTCGTGTCGGACGCCACGTTCGACAGCACCCGCGCGGTCTCGTCCATGGTTCGCGCGCTGTCGGCGAAGGCGCCGAGAATGCCGGCGATCGAGCCGCGGAACTGATGGATCAGCTCCTCGGTGCGCTGCTGCGAGGCAAGCCGCCCCTGAACTTGGCTGTCCTGCTCGCTCTTGTGGCTCTCGCTCCACTGAATCGCATCGGCCTGGAAAGTCTTCAGGGCCTTAGCGATGCCGCCCACCTCGTCGGATCGCGCGGCGTGCGGGACGACGCCGTCCATGTCCCATTTGGTGAAGCGCAGAATGACGCTGCTGAGATCGCTGAGCGCCCTTGAGAGGCCGCCGCCCCAGAAATAGCCAAAGCCCGCGCCGAGACCGACCGCGACGACGAGGGTAAGCAGCGCGGCCGCGCCCGCGCTCGGAATCAGTTGCTGGAGCACAAAGGACACGAAGACGGCCATAAGCGCCGTGGCGGCAAAGGCGAGCGTGATTTTCAGGCGGAGAACCATTTGAAATCTCTCAATTTTTTTAAAGCGCAAATTCCGTCCCTAGATGTCGCTGTGGGGACGGCCGATACGGCGAATCCCCCGCGAAAAGCGTGTGGGGGAAGCCTCTCCTTTTGTGGTTAAAACTCCCTTAGGATCGCCCCGTTTTGGGCGACCGCCCGCAAAATATTGCGGGATCGATCCTAGCGCAGCGCCGCGGCGATATTGCCGCCGTCCACCGTCTCGACATGCCCGGTGGTCTTTCGCGCCTTAGCGAGCCCCAGGAACGCTTGTGCCACGTCGTCCGCCGTGACCTCGGCGTGGAGCAAGTTGCCACTCATATAATCGGCCTCCGACAGCCCCCGCGCCTTGGACCGCGCCGCGATCATCTCGTCGGTCAGGAGCCCGCTCCTGATGCGGTCGGCGTTGACCCCATTTGAGCGGATACCTTCGGCGCCGTAATCGAGCGCATATTGGCGCATGAGCAGCATGGTCGCCGCTTTGGGCAAGCCATAGGGCCCGAAATTCTGCCCTGGGTTCACCGCTTGCTTGGAGATGTTGAACAGGAGCACGCCGCCCGTGTCCTGCTTCAGCATGATGCGCACAGCCTCGCGCGCGACGGTCTGATGGGCGAAGAAGTTGAGTTCGAAGCTCTTGCGCAAAGTCTCATCGGAGACATCGCCGATACGCCCCTGCCACGCCGCGCCCGCGTTCGACACCAGAATATCGACGCCGCCAAAGCGCTCGCACACGGCCGCGAACGCCCGCGCCACCTGTTCCGCCTTGGTCACGTCGCATGGGAGGCCGAGCCCTTTCACTTCGGCCGCCGCTTTCTTCGCCGCCTCGCCGTCAATGTCGAGCACCGCGACGGCAGCCCCGTCGCCGGCCAGCGCTTTAGCCGTGGCAGCCCCGATAGCGCCCGCGCCGGTCACCACGGCAATCTGTCCGGTCAGCGGTTTCGCCACCTGCCCTTTCAGCTTGGCTTGCTCGAGGCTCCAATATTCGAGCGCGAAGAGATCAGCCTCGGGTAGCGGGTCGTAGCGGCCGATAGCCTCGGCGTCGGTCACCACTCTGATTGTATTCTCGGCGAGATCGCCCGCGATCGCGGCATCCTTTGCCGTGCGCCCGAGCCCGAACAGACCGACGCCCGGCACCAAGATCACGCGGGGCATGGGATCGAGTTTTGTCTTCGTGTCACCCACCGCCGCGTTCTCACGCGCGAAATAGGCGTCATAGTCACCAATGAACGTATCGACCGCCGACTTCACTGCCTGAGCGAAGTCGTCGAGCTGGCCGGCTTCCGGCGCGGGTACCACCAAGGGCTTGTTCTTGGTGCGGATAATGTGGTCGGGGGTCACCACGCCGCGCTGACTGTAAGAGGTGAGCTCCGCGCCGTTCACGTAGTCGAGGATCTCCGGGCCCGTGCGCAATTCGGCGATGAAGCGGATCGGCTCCGCGGTGTCTTTCTTGATGGCGCACGCCCCGCGCAGGATCGGCGCGATCTCCGCTGCGGTCTCCAGGCTGCTTGCGATCTGCGCGGCCGGGAACACCACCGGGCGGCCCTGGCGCAGGCGGCTTTCGGCGAGCGACACCATCTCGATCATACGTTCGTAAGCTTCACGCGCCGTCTCGCCGAAGGTGAAGATGCCGTGCTTGTGCAAGATCAGCCCTTCAACGTCGGGCTTCTCCTCGAACACTTGGGCCGCCGCCTTGGCGAGCCCGAAGCCCGGCGCGATATTGGGCACGATCCCCATGCGCCCGTCATAGACCTCGCGCGCCAAGGCCTCCCCGTCCGGCTGGTCCACCAGCGCCAGCACCGCGGCCGCATGGGTATGGTCCACGAACTTATGCGGAAGGAAGGCGTGGAGCAGCGTCTCCACGGACGGGTTTGGCGCCGAGGCGTCGAGCAGGTTGAGCCGCTGCAGATTGACCATGGCCTCGTCCGACAGGGCGTCGAGCGCGCGCATCTGCCGGAGCGGCTCGAGCTTCACCGCCGGCAGCCCCCAGGGCTCCATGTCGGCCATGTCGGCGCCCGAGCCCTTGACCGCGATGACCTCGTGTTCCTGGCCGAGATCGTCGGTGGCGCGGGTCTTCACCGAGGTATTGCCGCCCCCATGCAGGACGAGTAGCGGGTCGCGGCCGATTAGCCGCGTGGTGTAGACGCGAAGGGCGATGTCCTCATTGACGCCTTCGGCGCCATAGGCCTCGACCGTCTGCTTCGCGGTGTCGTCGTTCCATTGGCTTTGCATGGCGCGGGTTTTGGCAAGTTTCGCACCGCCCGGCAAGGAAAGAGCGCGCTTCCAGCTTGCGGCGAAAAATCCTCATTTCCGCCCCGGTCGGATACCGATTCGCAACATATTTGCATGAATTATAGGAAGTTAGGGGCATATCTGGATGAGGGAAGTCAAAGGTGGGTAGTTTCCGTAACGCGTACCATCCCGAGCGGCACTATATGCGCGGCCCGGGACCGAAATGGCACGCAAAGCACACGGCCTCGCTTGTCGCCGCCGCCGGTCTCCAACCGATGGTGAGCGCGAACGCGCCACGCGCGGCCAATAGGACGGCCATGGGGGCGGCGGGCCAGAGCACCGTCATGACGTGGATCGCGCCGACGGCGGCGGCCGCCGCGCTCGGCTTCATGGCCGTGATGGTGCTGGCTTAAGGCACACGTGCGAGAGCCGAAGAAGCAAGGCGCCGGTGGGAAATATCCGCCGGAGCCCGCGCCTTTATCCGTTCCTCAACGCGTGAAGTCTTAAAGTCTTGAATTCATGGGGTTCCCTTCTGGGGAACCGATCCCCATCTCCTAGGTTAGCTGAGGAGGGGCCAACCCCTAACGCTCGAGGTAAACACCCATGCGCGGAGTTCTTCTTACGGCCCTAGCGGGCCTCCTTGTCGTCTTCGTCGTCGCGAGCCCCAAGCCCGCGTCGGCCCTGCCCGCAGCCGCGGCGCTGAACTACAGCCACGCCAGCGGGGACCTAATCGAGGTCAAGAAGCGGTACAAATACAAAAAGAGGTATAGAGGCCGCTCCTACCGCGGGCCTCGCTACCGGCCCTACCCCTATTATAGCAGGCCCTATTACCGGCCTTATCGGTATTACCGGCCCTATCCCTACTACTATCGGCCGTACTACCGCCGCTCAGGCGTCAGCCTCTGGTTCGGCTGGTAGGCTGATCGGTAGCTGATTTGATCGACAAGAAAGGCGCGGGGCTTCGGTCCCGCGCCGCTCTCTGGTCTTTAGTCGCGGATGACGACCAGCCGGTCCGTTCCTGACTCCGCGCCCCACATCTCACCCGGACGTCCGAGCATCTGGCGCACCGAGGCGTCTTTCTTGTTGCTCGGGAAGCTTCCGAAGGTCTCGGTCTTGGGATCGAACTTCAAAATAGCGTTGGCGCCGAAATCGCTGACCCAAACCATATCGTGGTCATCCACGAAGACCGCATAGGCATGGGGCTCGTTGCCCGGGAGCTTGTAAACCGTCCAGTCCTTCTTGGCCGGATCGTAGAAGCTGAGATTGCCGGCGTTCCATTCGCTCACCCATAAGCGTCCCTTGGAGTCGGCCCAAACGCGCCGCGTGCCGACGCCTTCGCTTTCGGGCTCGATGACATTGGTCTCGCCGGTCTCCAAGTCCGCCTTACCCAGGAAGGAGCCGGCGAGCGACACATAGTAGATGTCGCCGGACGGGGTTGCGGCGATGCCGTAGGGCCCCCTGCCCTTCGGCGACTTCCAGACATCCATCTTGCCCGTCTTGGGATCGAGCCGACCATAGAAGCCGGTCTGCCCGGTGAACCAGACACGGCCCTCGCCGTCGAAGGCGGCCGTATTCATATTGGCGTTGCTGGCGTCATCGGGCAGCGGAAAGACCTCGACCTCTTCGGTCTTGCCGTCGACACGCACTATCGCGTTGAGGCCGCTGTCGGTGACCCAGGCGTCGCCGTTCGGCCCCACGATTACGACATGGGGGCGCGAACCGTGCCCAAGCGGAACGCGGGTGATCTTGCCCGTCTTGGGATCGAGGCGGTCGAGGGCGCCTTTGTGCTGCGCCGTGTACCAGACCGTTCCATCCGGGGCCGGCGCCACGTCGTGCGGGTGGTCGCCCGCACCCACGTCGTAATACTGGACGTCAGCGGCGCGTACAGGCGCGAGGCCAAGGAAAAGGGCAAGCCCGAGGCTCACGATGAACGTGAGATGTGATTGCATACGGCGAAGCCTAGTGTCCGATTGTGTACGCCAAAAGGCGGACTAGGCCGCCGCTTGCTCCCGGTGCTCCGGATAGAGCAGCCGCAAGCCCTCCGCCGTCGCTGGCGTCAGGCCGCGCTCGGTAATAAAGCCGGTGATGAGCCGCGCCGGCGTCACGTCGAAGGCGTAGTTCGCCGCGGGGCTGTCTTGCGGCGTGATCGTCACGGTGGCGACCGAGCCGTCCGGCAACCGGCCGGTCATCTGCGTCACCTCCGTGGCGTCGCGCTGCTCAATGGGGATGGCGCTGCCGTCGGTGAGGCTCCAATCGATGGTCGAATGGGGCAGCGCCACGAAGAACTGCACCCCGTTATCCTTGGCAGCGAGCGCCTTCAGATAGGTGCCGATCTTGTTGGCCACGTCGCCGCTCGCCGTCGTGCGGTCGGTGCCGACGATGCATAGATCCACGAGCCCATGCTGCATCAGATGGCCGCCGGTATTGTCGGCGATGACCGTGTGCGGCACGCCATGGGCGCCGAGCTCGAATGCGGTGAGCGAGGCGCCTTGATTGCGCGGGCGCGTCTCGTCGACCCAAACATGGACGGGCAGTCCCTCATCGTGAGCGCGATAGATGGGCGCCAGCGCCGTGCCCCAATCGACCGTGGCGAGCCACCCGGCATTGCAATGGGTGAGGATGTTCACGCGCTCGCCCTGCTTGCGCTCCGCATGGGCTTGGATCAGCCCGACGCCGTTCTCGCCGATCTTCCGGCAGGTCTCCACGTCTTCGTCGCAGATCTCGCCGGCGCGGGCGAAGGCCGCCGCCACGCGCGCCCCTTGCGGCAGCTCCGTCAGCTCCTTCTTCATTTCATCGAGTGCCCAGCGCAGATTGACGGCCGTGGGGCGCGTCGCCGCGAGCGCCGCGCAAGCCCGGTCGAGACCATCATCGGAAGCGTCGGCCCGCATGGCGAGCGCTACGCCGTAAGCGGCCGTGGCACCGATCAGGGGCGCGCCGCGCACTTGCATGGACGAGATGGCGTGCGCCGCGTCTTCGAGGGTCCGCAAAAGGACGATCTCGAGCGCGAAGGGCAGCTTGGTCTGGTCGATGATCTCGGCCGAGACGCCGTCTTCGCCGAGCCAGATGGTCCGATAGGGTTTGCCGTCGATATTCATAGGCGTGGCTTAGCACACCCGGCCCTGCAAGTTGAGAGCCCTACTCCCCCTCGAAGGAGATCAGCGTGTGGCACTCCACCCCCAGTTCGGCGAGGCGCGCGCGGCCGCCGAGATCCGGCAGGTCGATGACGAAGGCCGCGCCCACCACCTCGGCTCTCAGACGGCGCAACAGCTTGACGGCGGCGACCGCCGTGCCGCCGGTGGCTATCAAATCGTCGACCAGCAGAACCGGCTCGCCAGGGCTGAGCGCGTCCTCGTGAACCTCGATGACGTCGATCCCGTATTCGAGCTCGTAATCTTGGCCGATGGCCTTGGCCGGCAGCTTGCCCTTCTTGCGGATCGGCACGAAGCCGCAACGCAGGCGGTCGGCCGCAGCCCCGCCCAGAATGAAACCGCGCGCCTCGATGCCGGCCACCGACTCCACCCGCTGGTCATGGAACGGCCTGACCAGATCCTCGACACAGGCCCGAAAGCCGGTCGCATGGCCAAGCAGCGTAGTGATGTCGCGGAACATGATGCCCGGCTTCGGATAATCGGGAATGGTCCGCACGAGACCCTTGAGATCGATGTCGCTGGGCAAGGTCATTCTCCACGAGAGCCGAAAGGCGCGGCGCCTTGATACTGGAACGTGTCCGGGCTGACTAGGGGCGGATCAGCCGTTCAACACCCGCCCGGCCACCGCGTCGAGCTTTTTCAGGAGCTCGGGGTCGCGCGCTTCCGGCGCGGTGATGATCGCTGTGTCCAGCGCTTGGTCGGAGCCGATCGGACATGGCTCGTGCTCGCGCGGGAAATCTTTGGCGATCCGCGCCACGAGCCGTGCGCCTTTCTCGGCGTTCGCCGTAAGCACGCGGATGATGTCCTGCACGGTCACCGCGTCATGGTCCGGATGCCAGCAGTCGAAATCGGTGACCATGGCGACCGTCGCGTAGCAAAGCTCCGCCTCGCGGGCGAGCTTGGCCTCCGGCAAATTGGTCATGCCGACGACCGAGTAG
>NZ_JBPPND010000013.1:0-4029 GCF_051306395.1 Methyloceanibacter sp. | reverse complement strand
GTCACCGACGTCGTCGGTCTCTACATGAACCCGCCCGATCGCGCGCTCGTACTCTGTGTCGACGAAAAGAGCCAGATCCAGGCGCTCGACCGCACCCAGCCCGGCCTGCCGTTGAAGAAGGGTCGCGCCGCGCCGATGACACACGACTACCAGCGGCACGGCACGACGACGCTGTTCGCCGCCCTCGACACACGCACCGGCCGCATCATCGGCGAGTGCCAGCCGCGCCATCGCGCGAAGGAGTTCATCCGCTTCCTGCGACGCATCGACCGCAGCGTGAAAAGATCGCTCGACGTCCATCTCGTGCTCGACAACTACGGAACTCACAAGACGCCCGAGGTGAAGGTTTGGCTCGCGAAGCATCCGCGCTTCCATCTCCATTTCACGCCGACCAGCGCTTCGTGGCTCAACCTCGTCGAGCGCTTCTTCGCCGAGATCACGATGAAGCGCATCCGGCGCGGCACCTTCGCCAGTGTCGCCGAACTCGAGCAGGCGATCCGCGATTACCTCGACCAGCACAACGAAAACCCGAAGCCCTTCGTCTGGACGAAAACCGCAAATGCCATTCTCAGGAAAGACCGCCGAGCCCTCCTGCAGTTGGCCCTCCACTACGATGGGAACCAAGCGTCAGAGTCGGAACACTCTGATGTCCGAAGTCAAGCACTGACGGCGCAGTTTGTCGACGTCGCACCTTGCGATGCGGCGGAGCAGGTTGGGATGGATCGTGCAGAGGCGGAGACGAGACCCGAAGACGACGGTGATCAAGCTCTGATGCGCGGGTTGGATACCGCATGTCCGTTTGTTCGTCCGGGGCTGCCTCGGTCTAGAGGCGGGCGTCGATCGCGAAGATCGGCCACGTAGTGTTTACGAGGGCTCCCCTGCCATGGCCTCGCCCCCGCCGCTGCACGAATGCTCAACTGTCCGGTTCGATCGCCCGGCGCGATCCCTGGTTGATCGGTCCAATGTTGGAAGCGGAGCCATCGGCATTATGCCGGAGCAGCAGTCCGCGTGTTGCTCATCTCGCGGAAGATCGCCCAGATGAAGGCGGCCAGCTCGCGTGCGATCGCGGTCGCGACCACGGTCGATTTCTTGCCCTTGCGAGACAACGTGCGGAACCGCTTAGTGAGCCGCACCTGCGCTTTCCAGGCGATCTCGCGAGCAGCCCGAGGTGCCGCCGAGACGTGAGCCTGCTTCTCGTATCCGACGCGCGGTGGATGACGGTAGCTCCAGGCCGCCTCGACGAGCACGCGTCGGGCCCTGCCATTGCCGGCTTTGGTGATGCCGCCCCGTCTCACGCTCTCGCCCGTCGAGCGCTCGGACGGCACGAGACCCAGATAAGCCATCAGCTGGCGCGGGCTCTCGAAGCGGGAGAGATCGCCGATCTCGGCCAGAATCGTGACCGCCGCGACGAGGTCGATCCCTCGCATCGCCATCAAGGCCGGCACGATCGGCGCCAGCGACCAATCCGCGAACGCCTCTCGGATCGCCTGCTCGAGACGTCCGATCCGCTCGCTCGCCTGGCGCTCGGCCTGCAGCATTTCCTCGAGCGCGAAGCGCTGCTCGCGATGATCGAGCTTCAGATTGGCAAGCCAGCAGCGGTGCCGTGCATTCCACGTCTTGATGCCCGGATAATGCCGGCCCAGACGCAGCAGCATCGAGGAGACCTGCTGGCGCTTGCGCGTCAGATCCTGGCGTGCCGCATCGCGTGCTCGCGTCAGCTCGCGCATGGCCTCATGGCGGCTGTCGGGTATCCACACGGCAGTGAGCTCGCCGGCTCTGAGCAGCCTCGCCAGTCCTTCCGCATCGCGCCGGTTGGTCTTCACCCGGTCGCCGGCTTTCTTCGGGATCAGAGATGGAGCGACGACAAGGCAGGTGTGGCCAAGGCTTTCGATCAGCCGCTGAAGACCGTAGCCGGTCGGACCGGCCTCGTAGCAGAACGTAAGCTTGCGATGCTTGGCAGAGAGCGAGGCGACCAGCTTGCGCATCGCTGCCTCGCTTGTGTCGATCTCACCGAGGTAACGAACCTCACCCGTGCGGCCGGCCTCGGCAACCGCCACCGCGTTGCGCAACTTTGCCGTATCGATCCCGATGAAAGCTTCGTTAAAATGCCCCACGACTCGCCCTCCTTGTGTGAGGCTCTGCCCAGCCCATCCGGGCAATCCTCGGATGCTCATCGAGGGTGAGTCGCCTCTTCAAGGAAGGACATACGGTCTAGCTTGAGGGAAGTGGACTTCCCCCGAAAAAGTGGAGGGCTTTTCTGATAGTTTTGACGGATCAGAGGAGCATCAATGGGCAAGTCGAGGACAGACAAGGGGCGTGTGATCGATGACGCGTTCCGGCGGGAGGCGGTTCGGATTTTGGCGACCAGCGGGCGGACGATCAAGGCGGTTGCCGACGACCTTGGCGTCGGCGTGTCGTCGCTGGGCACTTGGAAACGCAAACTGGATCGCGCGGAGTTGATGGCTGGGCCACACGAGGACGTCGAGAAAGAACTGGCTCGCTTGCGTCGGGAGAATGAACTCCTCCGAGCAGAGAGAGATCTACTAAAAAAAGCGACCGCCTTCTTTGCCAAGGAGACAAGTCGATGAGTTTTGCGTTGATCGATGCAAAGAGGGCTGAGGTTCCGGTTGAGACTGCGTGCGCCGCCTTGCACGTCAGCGTCAGCGGTTTCTACGCGTGGAAGAAGCGGCCCGCGAGCAAGCGCCAGGCCGAGGACATGGTCCTGCTCGCTCACATCCGTGCCGAGTTCTCCACGTCGAACGAGACCTACGGAAGCCCACGGGTGCGTGCCGAGCTGCAAGAAAGTGGCTTGGCGATAGGGCGACACAGGGTGGCGCGGCTGATGAGCGAGAATGGCCTGAAAGCAAGGCAAAAGACGCGGTTCAAGCGAACCACGGACAGCGATCATGGCGGGCCGGTCGCGACCAATGTTCTTGACCAAGACTTCACCGCCGACGGGCCGGATCAGAAGTGGGGCGTCGACATCTCATACGTCTGGACTGCCGAGGGCTGGCTCTACCTGGCCATCGTCTTGGACCTCTACTCGCGCAAGATCGTCGGCTGGTCGATCAGTGACAGAATGAAAAGAGGCTTGGCAATCGATGCGTTGCGGCGCGCCATCATTCTGAGAAAGCCGCCGCCGGGCCTAATCCATCACTCGGATCGCGGCAGTCAATACTGCTCATCAGACTACCGTCGTATCGTCCGCGACCATGGCTTCATCGCGTCGATGAGCGGTCGGGGAAACTGCTACGACAACGCCATGGTGGAAACGGTCTTCAAGACCATCAAATCCGAGCTGATCTGGAGGACCGCCTTCACGACACGCGAGCAGGCCGCCAACGCCATTGGCCAATACATCGAGGGGTTCTATAACCCTCGCAGACGACACTCGAGCCTGGGCTACGTCAGCCCAGCAGCGTTCGAGGCAGCGCACCGGACAAGGAACCAGGAAGAGCAGTTGGCTCTCCACTAAATCCGGGGAGGTCCAGACAGGCGCCGCCCGCCCGCCGCGCGGCCCTATTTAAACGCCCGCGACTTGATCTCGCTGAGCTTGCCGCCGCTTTCGGCGACCTCGCGCAGCAGCGCCGACGGCTGCCAGCGCTTGCCGTGCTGCTGGTGCCACGCCGCGATGCGATTGTAGATCTCGCGCGCGCCGATCGTGTCGCCCCAGAACATCAGGCCGCCGCGCCAGCGCGGGAAGCCGAAGCCGTGCAGCCACATCACGTCGAGGTCGCTCGCGCGGATCGCCTTGCCCTCTTCGAGGATCTTGCAGAACTCGTTGATCGAGCCGAACAGCAGGCGATGAAGAATTTCCTCATCTGAGAGCGTGCGCGGCTTGTTGCCGAGCTTCTCGGATTCCTCGCGGATGATCTCCTTGACCTCGGCGGATGGACGCGGCGTGCGATCGCCCGCCTCGTAATCATACCAGCCGGCTGAGGTTTTCAGGCCCTTTCGGCCCAATTCGACGAGCCGGTCAGGGATCGGGGACATGCGATAATTGGGATCGGCGGCCTTGCGGCGCTTGCG
>NZ_JBPPND010000012.1:0-4975 GCF_051306395.1 Methyloceanibacter sp. | reverse complement strand
CCCTTGCAGGGGGAGGGAAGACAGCGCCACCACTCAGGCGCGATGCGCTCCGGGCCTTCCGCCTTGACCACGCGGCGGTTCACGCGCCGCCAGGTGAAGCGCGCGGGCGGCCCTTCAGGGATCTCGGCCATGACTTGAAGGGGCTCCGGCCTTGCCAGCAGAAGCGGCGGGCGCCGCGGCTTCTCCGGCGCCTCGGTCCAGGTGGGAAGACCGGCAAAAGCGCTGCGCGTGCTTTGGGCCAGTTCGGGAATGTGGCTTGCCCGCGGGAAGAGGCGGCGGACGGTGCGTTTCCCCAAACGGTTGGTAAGCGCATCGATCAGCGTCTCGGGGCCTGGCGCGCGGTCCGTTTCGGCGAGGCTCGTTTGCGAAGGCTGAAGCGTCTCGGTGCGAAGAGCCGCGAGCGTCATGAGGTCGACGCCGAAGCCCATGTCGATGTTTTCTAATCTGTCTTTCAGGAGCCGCACGAGATGCGAAGGCACGCAGGACGGCGCGCTCAAGCCCGCTTTGATGACGGCCGATGAGCCGTCCGTGCGCGCCGCCCATAGGACAACGCGCCGCGCGCCTTGGTCTTCACGTGCGAGCTTCGCGCAAAGTTGGTCCGCGAGGCGGCCGAGGCTCGCGACAATCCCGTCATGGCTGATGAGCGGTTCGGCGAAAGATAGACGTGCGGCGAAGTCGGGCGCGGGCAGAAGCGGTGTGCGCTTCTCCTTGCGGACCCCAAGCGCCTGATCGAGACGGCGCAGCACCGCTTGCGCGGTCTCCTTGGAATGAAAGCGACGTTCTAGGCTCGCGCGCGGCACCTCGATGAGCTGGCCGATGCGCTTCAGACCGAGGCGCCGCAACAGGCGCGTGGTCTCGGGCTCCAGACGCAAAGACTCGACGGGAAGGGGTGACAGATTTACGCGAAGCGTGCCATCAGCGGCGATGCACGGTGAGGGATGCGCGAAGCGGGCGAGGGCGTGCGCGGCGCCTAAAGTTTCAGCCGCGCCGAGGCGCGCGGTGAGACCTGCGCGCGAAAGCCGGGTGGCCAGATCGGCAAGGAGCGCGCCTTCGCCGGCGAAGAGATGGGCGACGCCGGTAATGTCGAGCCAGAGCCCGTCCGCGCCGTCCACATTGAGGCTCGGGCTATAGCGGGACGACCAGCGGGCGAGCGCCAGCAGCATATCCGCATCCTTGCCGGGGGCGGCGGGCGCGGTGAGAAGCTGCGGGCAGATGGCGCGGGCATCGGCGAGCCGCATGCCGGGGCTCAGCCCACCCTTCAGGCATGGCGCATTAACGGCGGTGAGGGTCAGCCCGTGCGTGTCGTTGCCGACAAGGGCGAACGGCCGGTCAGCCGGCGCTGTACAGCCGGTGGCCGCGCTCTGCCGTTTCAGCCGCTCGATCGGAAGATGCGGCAGCCACACGGAGACCATCCTCCTCATCTCCGGCCTCCACGTGAAAGCGCCCGCCCGGCGCCCCGCCCCGGCAACGTTCGAGGGAGAGGCGCCAACAGGCCGTGCCCGGGGCGCCCGTATCGAAAGGGACATCGAAAGGGACGTCGAAAGGAACATGGGCGCTGGCCTCCGTGGCGATACGCCAGCGGGTGAGCGTGCCGGGGACGGTCGCCGTCCCGTGGGGGGAGAGGAGAAGACACGGAGTGCGGGCGGCTTGCGCGGCAAGACCGAGGCGGCGGGCGGCAAGCGGGGTCTTGATCTCGACTTGGGCGAGGCATCCGGCGAGCGCGCCGCTCTTCAGGCCTTCTTCCAGGGCCCAGGCGCTCTCCTCAGGCGTGTCCGTCTCGACAATGAGAAAGCGTGCGGGGTCGAGACCGGCGCGCAACAGGCCCGGCCCGTAAGGGCGGCCCCATTCCCGGCTTGCGGCCCGCGTCAGGCACCAAAGCACCAGCCCGCGACAATTTGTCAGAGCTTCGGCGATCACCGACAGGATGAAGCCGAGCCCCGCGGGCGTGTCGCGATAGGCGTGCGGTTTGATCTCGTGGAGTCCTCCTTGGAGCAGCGCTTTTAAGGGGCTGTCCCGATTGTCGTTGGAAGGGTGAGAGGGCGTTAAAGAGCAGGCGGGACGGGAAGGGGCCGCGCCCGGTGCGGGGGGTGTGGCCAGAGACACGGGAACCTGCTCAAGCGCACGGATCGAAGCGCGTAGCTGCTCAATCAGGTCCCTTCCCGTTGGTCCGCCTGCTCTTTTCTCAACGCCAGCCGGCGGAACGAGGGTACTGGGATCGCCGTCTGGAACGTTGTTACGCATCACTACACTCCACTCTCGTTCCTGTTTTGTTCTTACTCTTGAGTCGGACGAGAGTCAAGGCGGCACGCTCCGAAGCCGGATTCTCAAGCGTCTTTTCTCGCGCCAGGACAGCCGTTTGCACTTCGCTAACCAGAATCAGCCCACAAGGAAGCGCGTAAGTCAGACGGGGGATTTGTGATGCGTATCCTCGATCTGCGGCGCATGGCCCCCGCCATGGCCGCCGCAGCCATGCTTTTTGCCCTTCCGCCGGGCCAAGCCTCGGCAGGGCTCTTCGATTTCGGCGCGTCCACCCAGCGCCAAGGCGTAACGGGGCGGCATTTGGTGGCGTTTCCGCCCGGCTATACGCCCGGCACCATCCTGGTTCAGTTCAGCCAGCGCCGGCTCTATCTCGTCCTGCCCCAGCAGCGGGCGATCAGCTACCCGATCGGCGCGCCCAAAGGCGACGCGCGGTGGTCGGGGGAGACCTATGTCAGCGAAAAGCGCGTGAATCCCAGCTGGACGCCCACGCCGGAGATGCGGGCCGAGAATCCCGACCTTCCGGCCTATGTTCCCGGCGGCCATCCGCAGAACCCGTTAGGCGTCCGCGCCATGTATCTGGGCAAGTCGCTCTACCGGATCCACGGCACCGACGCGCCCTGGACGGTGGGGCAAGAGGTCTCCCATGGCTGCATCCGAATGTTCAATCAGGACGTGGCCGACCTCTATCAACGCGTACCTATCGGCACCCCTGTTGTCGTGGGGTGGTAAAGGCCTGGTAAAGGCGAAGATAAAGCTTCGCTAAAATTGAAGCCAAAATCGGCGAATTTGCTGGATTATTGCGTTTTCCTCTTTTCCATTTGTTTACCCTGAAGACCCCGTGTGTGTTGGATCGATTTAACCTGTATCTAACCGGTGACTGTTAGCTTTCGCATCAGGTTCCACCGGTGAACAGGAATGCGGTGCGGGGCCCTTATGTAAGATTTGAACCCAAAAGGGAGTGTCAAATGAAGACTTTTGTTGTGCGTTTCATCAAGGACGAGTCGGGCGCCACGGCCATCGAGTATGGCCTTATCGCTGCCGGTATCGCGGTCGCCGTCATCGCGGGCATGGCCGTGCTTGGCCCGGCCATCACGGGTATGTTCCAGGGCGTGGTAGACGCGATGAACGGCTAAAAGCCAAGGACTTAGACAATCATCACTGGACGAGCCCAGCTCCTTTCGGAGTTGGACTCGTCCCTTTTGGACGCTCTGCCGCAATCGCCCGGTGTTGTAGGCACAGCCCCCAATCCTCCATATTTTTGGCTTAAGCACGCCTCTCACATTCGGGGGAGCTCAAGCCTTGCTGCATTGGACCCGACGCGGGCGCCGAACCTTCTTGGCCGGAGTACTGATTGGAGCGGCCGTGCCCGGCCTTTCCTCTACGGCCGTGGCGCATCCCCACGTCTGGGCGACCGTGCGCGCCGAGATGGTTTTCGGACCGGACCACAAGATGACCGGCATCCGGCACGCTTGGACGTTCGATGAGTTCTACTCCGCCATGGCGGTGCAGGGTCTCGATGCCGACGGCGATGGCGTCTACTCCAAGGAAGAGCTCGATCCGCTCGCCAAGGTGAATGTCGACTCGCTCAAGGAATTCGCCTACTTCACTTTCGTGCGCGCGGCGGGGAACGATAAATTCCTGCCGCTCGAGCCGCCGGAAGACTATTCGATCGACTACGACGGCACCGCCATCACCCTGCATTTCACGTTGCCGCTCAAGACGGCCGTCGACCCGGGCACCAAGGCCGTCACGGTCGATGTCTACGATCCCTCCTTCTTCGTCGCATTCGGTTTCGCGGAGAAGGCGCCGGTGAAAGTTTCCGGCGCGCCCGCCGAAGGCTGCACGGCGACGATGGAGACGCCGGACCGGGAGGTTGCCGAGGCGGCTAAAGCCCTCAGCGAGTCGTTTTTCAGCCAGCTCGGGCCGGGCTCCGATTACGGTTCGCAATTTGCCCAGACCGTGACGGTGCAATGCGCCACTCAGTAATGTGGACGCGCATGGCAACGCGTATCGGGCTTGCGCTGGCAATGCTGGTTGTCGCGTCGCTCGCGGCCACGGCGCAGACCAAGCCGCCCGCGGCGTTCGGTGCTCCGCCTCAACAGCAAGCGGCGCCTCCGGGCTTCGCGCCGCCACCGACCTCCGTCACGCCGCGCGCCGCGCCGCTGCAAGCCACAGGGCCTCTCGGCAGCGTGCTCACCTGGGTGGCACAGACCCAGCAGAAGATGCAGCGCCAACTGGCGACCGCCGTGAAGGGTCTCAAGCAAGGCAACGCTCTCGGCGCGGGGCTCTTCCTCGCGGGGCTGAGCTTCGTTTACGGCGTCGTGCATGCCGCCGGTCCCGGTCACGGCAAGGCGATCATCTCGTCCTACGTCATCGCCAACGAGGAAACGGTGCGCCGGGGCATCCTCATCTCCTTCCTGGCCGCGGGGCTGCAAGGGCTGACCGCGGTGGCGCTGGTCGGCATTCTGCTCATTGCGCTCAACGCCACAGGCTTCCAAGTGAACGCCTGGGTCAAGCAGCTCGAGACGGTCAGCTATGGCCTGGTATTTCTCGTCGGCTTCTATCTCTTGGTCACCGTGCTCGTTCGTCTTTGGCGGCGCCGGCAATCGCGCGAGGACGCCGCGCACGATCACGCCCACCACCACCACCACGATCATGGCCACGACCATGAGAATTGCGAAGCCTGCGGCCACATCGTCGATGCGCGCGACATCGC
>NZ_JBPPND010000011.1:0-35908 GCF_051306395.1 Methyloceanibacter sp. | reverse complement strand
TGGGGGCGGGGGACGGGGGCGCCGGGACAAACCGAGGAGAGCTTCCGCATGAGCGTGGACGCCGAGAAGATGGAAGCTAAAGGTAGTACCAGGGACACGGTCCGCGTCATCGTGCACGCGCTGATCCTGGCCCTGATCGTGCGGGTATTTCTATTCCAGCCCTTCAACATCCCGTCGGGCTCCATGATCCCGACGCTCTTGGTCGGCGACTATTTGTTCGTCTCCAAATATAGCTACGGCTATAGCCGCTACTCGTTTCCCTTCGGCTTCAATCTGTTTCCCGGACGCATTTGGGCGAGCGAGCCCCACCGCGGCGACGTGGTCGTGTTCAAGTTGCCGCGCGACAACGAGACCGACTACATCAAGCGGATGATCGGTCTTCCCGGCGACGAAATTCAAATGATCCACGGCGTGTTGCACATCAACGGTCAGGCCGTCGAGAAGGTGAAGATCGACGACTATATAGTGACCAGCTCTTCGGGCCGCGAACGGAACATGGCGCGCTACAAGGAGACCCTGCCCAACGGGGTAAGCTATCCGGTGCTCGATCTCGTGAATGACGGCTTCGGCGACAACACCGAGGTCTACAAGGTGCCCGAAGACCACTTCTTTATGATGGGCGACAACCGCGACAACTCCACCGACAGCCGCTTTCTGTCGGAGGTCGGCTTCGTGCCCTTCGTCAACTTGGTGGGGAAGGCACAAGTGATCTTCTTCTCCATCGACGAGGATTCGAGCTTCTGGGAGCTCTGGCGCTGGCCCACGGAAGTCCGCTGGGACCGCATTTTCTCGGTAGTGCACTAAAGCCTTGGCCAAGCGGCGGATCATCGATCTCAGCCAGCTGTCCGCCCGGCTCGGACATGACTTCGCGGAGCCCTCGCTGCTCAAGCTGGCCTTGACCCATGCGAGCGCGCGCCCCGACTCCAAGCCCAACGAAGACAATGAGCGGCTCGAGTTCCTGGGCGACCGGGTGCTGGGCCTGGCTATCGCGGAGCTGCTGACCAACCGCTTTCCCGAGGAGAGCGAAGGCGTACTCGCCCGCTGGTTCAATCACCTGGTGCGCACGGAGACCTGCGCCGAGATCGGCCAAAGCTGGGACCTTGGCGACTTCATCATCATGAGCGGCGGCGAGGCGGGCTCCGGCGGGCGCGGCAAGAAGACCATCCTCGCCAATACGTGCGAGGCGGTGCTCGGCGCCATCTTCGCCGATGCCGGCTACGACGTCGCGCGCGGCGTCATCCATCGCGATTGGGAGGCCTATCTCGGCGAGTTGGAGGAGGCCGCGCCCGACGCCAAGTCCGTGCTTCAGGAATGGGCTCAGGGGCGGCAATTGCCGCTGCCGCGCTATTTGGAGATCGCGCGCGAAGGCCCGGACCATGCGCCGCGCTTCACCACGGAGGTCCAGGTGGAGGGCGTCGCGCCGGAGCGCGGCGAAGGCGCGAACAAGCGTCAGGCAGAACAGGCCGCGGCATTCGCCATGCTGGTGCGCGAGGGCGTCTGGCGCCCGCCCGCCAATGACTGAGACCCAAGACGGCAACAGACGCTGCGGCTTCGTTGCGCTGATCGGCGCGCCCAATAGCGGCAAGTCCACGCTCACCAACGCGCTGGTCGGCGCCAAGGTGTCTATCGTCACCCACAAGGCGCAGACCACGCGCGGCCCCGTGCGCGGCCTGCTTCTCGCCGGTGACGCCCAAGTGATCCTGGTCGACACGCCAGGCATCTTTCAGCCGAAGCGCAGGCTCGACCGCGCCATGGCGCAAGCGGCTTGGGACCGCGCGGCCGACGCCGACATCGTCGCACTCGTCATCGATTCCGCCCGCGGGCTCGACGACAAGCTCTCTCCCATTGTCGAGCACCTGCCCGACATCAGGCGGCCGACGCTTGCGATCTTGAACAAGGTCGATCTCGTCAAGAAGCCGGACTTGTTGCGACTCGCCTCCGAGCTTCAGGCCCTCAAGGCCTTCGATCAGGTGTTCATGGTCTCCGCGCTCACCGGCGACGGTGTGGACGACCTCAAAACCTATTTCGCCGAGGCGGTACCGCCGGGCCCGTGGCTCTTTCCGGAGGATCAGCTCTCCGACGCCTCGCTGCGCCAGACAGCCGCCGAGATCACCCGCGAGAAATTGTTCCTGCGCCTGCACGAAGAGCTGCCTTACGCGCTCACCGTCGAGACGACGGAATGGAAAGAGCTGAAGGACGGCAGCATCCGCATCGAGCAGACCATCTTCGTGGAGCGCGAAAGCCAGCGGCGCATCGTGCTCGGCGCCAAGGGCGCCATGATCAAGGAGATCGGCTCAACCGCCCGGACCGAGATCGCCGAAATCGCAGGCACACCCGTGCATCTGTTTCTCTTTGTGAAGGTGCGCGAGCGCTGGGGCGAGGACCCGGAACGCTTCAGAGAGATGGGCCTGGACTATCCCAAAGGATAGGCCAAGCTAGTCCCATGGACTGGAGCGACGAAGGGATATTCCTGAGCGGCAAGCCGCTGGGCGAGGCGAATCTGATCGCCGAGATCTTGACGCTCGAACACGGCCGGCATCTCGGGCTCGTTCGGGGCGGCCGGTCCCGGCGTATCCGCCCGACGCTCCAGCCCGGCAACATGGTGCGCGTAACCTGGCGGGCGCGGCTGTCCGAGCATCTCGGCGGCTTCAATGTGGAACTGATGGAGGCCAACGGCGCTCGCGTGCTCGACGATCCGCGCGCGCTCGCCGCCATCGGCACGCTGGGCGAACTGGTCAAGCTTCTGCCCGAGCGCGACCCCCATCCCGAGCTCTACGCCACGACGCTGCATGTGCTTCGCTCGTTTGGGGAGCCCGACATCTGGCCCGCACTTCTCGTCTATTGGGAGTATCAGCTGCTCCAGGAGCTCGGCTTCGGCCTCGATCTGTCGGCGTGTGCGGCGACAGGGGTCCTTGAGGACCTGGTTTATGTGTCGCCGCGCTCAGGGCGGGCGGTGTCGCGCGACGCAGGCGCGCCCTATGGCGACAAGCTGCTGGCGCTGCCCGGCTTTCTGCTGAACGAGACCGCGCCGTTACGCGAGACCGACATCGCCGCGGGCTTCGCGCTCACCGGGTTTTTCCTGGAACGCGACGTGCTCGAGCCCCACGGCATGAAGCTGCCGTCGGCCCGCGAGCGGCTCCTCGACTTGCTTTCCCGGGGGCAGGCGGCGGCCCTGTTGGCGTAGCCATGGTCCCGGCAGGCAATTTGACTTGGCTTGCCCTGCTGATTGTCACACCGGCTTGTGTCTCCAGTGCCCACGCGCAGGAATTCGCCGTTCCCGCAAGCGCAAGGACCACGATCGTCAAGGCGACCAATGACTACCGCGCGGCCAGCGGCCTTGCCCCGTTGCGAGAGAGCGCCGGAGCCAATCAAGCGGCGCAGCGCTACGCACGGTATCTCGCCCTCAACAACAAGACCGGTCATCGCGCCGACGGTCGCAGCCCAGCGGAGCGCGTGCGCGCGGCCGGCGTCAGGTATTGCAAGTTTCGTGGGGAGAATTGGCATCAGTCCTGGACGCGGCCAAATCGCGCCCCGGTTACTGCGGCGATGGCGAAAGCCATGCGCTTCTGGAAGGGATCGCCGGGCCACGAGCGCGCGTTGCGGTCGGCGTCGACGGAGATTGGCGTCGGTGTCGCGGGCGCGAAACACGGCAACCAGTGGTACTACGTCTCGGTGCAGATGTTCTTCGACACGTCCTGCTTTCGCGAACCGCCCGAAAAGCCGCTCCCGCCGCCGCCTGATCGCAACCCGGCGCGGCAAGCAACGCCTTGAGAGTGACGAAGCGATGCGCTAAGCGCGACATATGGGAAAACGCGCAACGCCCCCTGATTCGGGGCCGATCGAGCCGGTCAATCTGAAAGAGGCGCTGGAAGAGCGCTATCTCGCTTACGCGCTCTCCACCATCATGCACCGGGCGCTGCCCGACGTGCGCGACGGGCTGAAGCCCGTGCACCGGCGGCTGCTCTACGCCATGCAGCAGCTCCGGCTCGGCCCAAACGGCGAGTTCCGCAAATGCGCCAAGATCGTCGGCGACACCATGGGCAACTTCCACCCCCATGGAAATCAGGCGATCTACGACGCGCTGGCGCGCCTTGCCCAGGACTTCGCCGTGCGCTATCCGCTGGTCGACGGGCAAGGGAATTTTGGCAATATAGACGGCGATAACCCCGCCGCGGACCGCTACACCGAGGCGCGCCTCACGGAGGTCGCCGCGCGGCTTCTTGAAGGCATCGACGAGGACACGGTCGACTTCCGCCCGAACTATGACGGGCGCGAGCTCGAGCCCTCCGTTCTGCCGGCCAATTTCCCGAACCTTCTGGCGAACGGCGCCTCCGGCATCGCCGTGGGTATGGCGACCAACATCCCGCCGCACAATTTGGGCGAGCTGTGCGACGCCGCGCTCCACCTCATCAAGTTCCCGAAGGCCACCGCCGACAAACTGGCGACGTTCGTGCCTGGGCCCGACCTGCCCACCGGCGGGATCATCGTGGAGCCCCGCGAACAGATCCTCGAGGCCTACAAGACCGGCCGCGGCTCGTTCCGTTTACGCGCCCGCTGGGAGCAAGAGGACACAGGCCGCGGCACCTATCAGATCGTCGTCACCGAAATTCCCTATCAGGTGCCGAAGGCGCGTCTCGTCGCGCGCATCGCCGAGCTGCTGCAAGCCAAGAAGCTGTCGTTGTTGGCGGACGTGCGCGATGAGTCCGCCGAAGACGTGCGCCTTATCCTGGAGCCCAAGAGCCGCACGGTCGATCCGCTGCTGCTCATGGAGCAGATGTTCAAGCTGACGGAGCTTGAGACGCGCGTGCCGCTCAACATGAATGTGCTGAGCCACGGCAAGATCCCGAACGTGCTTGGGCTGAGGCAGGTCTTGCAGGAATGGCTCGACCACCGCTTGGAGGTTCTGGTCCGCCGTTCCAAGTTCCGGCTCGCCAAGATCGACCACCGGCTCGAAGTGCTCGCCGGCTACCTCATCGTCTATTTGAACCTCGACAAGGTCATCAAGATCATCCGCGAGAAGGATGAGCCCAAGCCGGCTCTGATGAAAGCTTTCAAGCTCACAGAGGTTCAGGCCGAAGCGATCCTCAATATGCGCCTGCGTGCCTTGCGCAAGCTCGAGGAGATGGAGCTCAAGCGCGAGCACGACGATCTCACCAAGGAACGCAAGGAGCTGAACGCGCTGCTGCGCTCCAAGGACAAGCAGTGGAACCGCATCGGCGACGAGATCAGGGGTCTCAAGGATCAGTTCGGCCAGAAGACGGAGATCGGCCGCCGCCGCACGAGCTTCGCCGATGCGCCCGAGGACGTGGCGATCGAGCTGGCCGAGGCGATGATCGAGAAAGAGCCGGTGACCATCGTGCTCTCGGAGAAGGGCTGGCTCCGCTCCATCCGGGGACACAACACGGAAGCCTCGAGTCTTTCCTTCAAGGAAGGGGACCGGCTGAAGCGCCTTGTGCGCGCCCAAACCACGGACACGCTGCTGCTGTTCGCCACCAATGGACGCTTCTATTCGCTCGCCGCCGACAAGCTGCCCGGGGGCAGGGGCCATGGCGAGCCTTTCCGCCTCATGGTGGACATCGAGGACGCGGGCGATTGCATCGAGCTGTTTGTCCACGAGCCGGGGCGCAAGCTCCTCGTGGCGTCCGAGAGTGGCCACGGTTTCATCGTGGCGGAAGACGAGGTCATCGCGATGACGCGCAAAGGCAAGCTGATCCTGAACGTGAAGAGCGACGACGAGGCCGCCGTCTGCACGCCCGTCGATGGGGACAGCGTCGCGGCGATCGGCGCCAACCGGAAGCTGCTTCTGTTCCCGCTGAAAGAGCTGCCGGAGATGCCGCGCGGCAAGGGCGTGCGCCTGCAACGCTACAAGGACGGCGGGCTGGCCGACGCCAAGATCTTCGCCAAGAAGGAAGGTCTGACCTATCTCGACGCGGCGAAGCGCAGCTTCACGCTGTCCTCCGCCGAACTTCGAGATTGGTGGGGCGCCCGCGCCCAAGCCGGACGTCTGCCGCCAAGAGGCTTCCCGAAGTCGGGCAAGTTCGGCGACCGGTTCTGATTGAGCCTAGCTGCGCACCCAGCCCTTAGAGGTGAGGCGTTCCTGGGGCTGGAAGCGATCCTTGTAGCGCATCTTGCGCGAGCCCTCGATCCAGTAGCCGAGATAGACGAACGGGTAGCCCTGCGCGCGTGCGTAATCCACGTGATCGAGGATCATGTAGGTGCCAAGGCTGCGCGCCGGCACGTCCGGATCGTAAAAGCTGTAGACCATGGAGATGCCGTCGCTGAGACGGTCGCAGAGCGCCACGGCGATCAGAGGTGTCTCGCCGGTCTCCTTGTCGGGCTTCAGTCGGTACTCGGTGACGAACGTCTCCACCACGCTGTCCTCGACCATGAGCGAATAGTCGAGCACACTCATCTCCGCCATGCCGCCGTCCGCGTGACGGGCCTCGATATAGTCCCGGAACAGCGCGTATTGCTCGGAACTCGGCGCCGGCGGCATGCGTGTCGCCACGAGATCGAGATTGGCGCGGGCAATGCGCTTCAACGACCGCCGCGGCTCGAACTCGCCCACCAGGATGCGCACCGGCACGCAGGCCGAGCAGGCGTCGCAATACGGCATGTAGGCGATGTTCTGGCTGCGCCGGAACCCGCCTTTCAACAGATTGTCGACGAGGAAGCCCGGCTTGTCCCGCGTGAGATGCGTGAACAGTTTCCGCTCCAGCCGGCCCGGCAAATAGGGGCAGGGCTGCGGCGCGGTGATGTAGAACTCCGGAAAATTACTCTTGTGTTCTGTCACGGCTCACCGACCGGAAGCGAATCCCAAGTCAATCCAAGGCAAGCTTAAGGGATCAAAGGCGGGGGGCGCAATCCGCCAAGCTGTCACAAAGCAGCTTGGAATGGATCAAAGTTAGGCCCTGTTGATGATCAGCACACCCGCCAGGATGTCGTGCAGGCAGCGCTTGCGTTGGTCGAAAAAAGCCCAAAGCAGGATGGGGCAGAAGACCACCAGGGAGAACCAGAACAGCAGCGCATGGAAGGCGGCGATCAGAGGCGTCACCTTGCCGCCATACCACATGGGCACCATAAGCCCCATCACGCGCTGGCCGATGGTGGCGGAGTTGGGTCCGCCGATGGTGAGCGCGTTATAGCCAAGGCCCACCGCCGGGAAAACGATCCCGAACAGGAGCCAGGCCAGGCCCAGCGTGACGATGCCCAGCACCGCCACGGCCACATAGGCTAGAACCGTCAGCGCCAGGATGATGATGGCGTCGATGATGAAGGCGACGCAGCGCTTGCGGATAACCGCGTCGAAGAGCTGCGGCTGCGTCACGGGATCGTAAGCGTGCGGCTGGTCGGCGAAGCCGGTGCCGGTGGGAGTCGTCTTCTGGTCGGTCATGCTGTCTCCGAATCGGATCGCGTCACAGGTTCCAAATGGGGATTACCCGCGACACCGACAACCGTGTACCGGGGTGCAAAGGGCCGGATAGGTGCAGAACCCGCCCGCCGGTTGCCGAGTTCGAGGCGACGGTTTAAGGATTCTCCTTGGACACCACGCGGCTTACGGGGAGCCCGGGATGCGGATAGCGGTGTTGAGCCTCGCGCTCGCGAGCCTGCTTACCACGGGCGCTCAGGCGTTGGCGTGCGACGGCAGCGAGATCATCTTCGAGGACAAATTCGAGGACGAGGCCGGCGGCTGGTCCCACAAGGACACGGTCGAGGTGAAGGACGGCTCGTTCATTTTCAAGCTGCCCGCCGACGACATGCAGTCGAACCTCAACGTTACATTCACCGTCGAGGACGCGGATATCTGCACCGAGGCTGTCTGGCCGCAGAGCGGCGATCAGCCGGTGCTCGGCGCGGGGCTGTTGTTTTGGGGCGAGGACAACCGCACCTATTACCAGTTCGGCATTCTCAACAACGGGCGGTTCTGGATTGCACGCAAGCGGGACGGCGCCTGGCTCGGCACCATCGCGGCGAATATCGACTCGCCGGCGATCAAGACATCGCCCGGCGCCTCCAATACCCTGCGCGTGAACGCCCAAGGCGACACGCTCGCCTTCTACGTCAACGGCACCAAGGTGCGCGAGCTCAGGGGGCAGGCGCCCACGGGCGGCTGGCGCTTCGGCATTTCCGGTGACAATTTCGACAAGCAGAAAGAGGCGACGGTACTCTTCACCAATATGAAGGTCACCGACTAGGCGGGTCCGCTAGCCTAGAATTCGTCCTTGAGCCGCCGCGCAACTTCGGGTGCGAAATAAGTAAAGATCGCATCGGCGCCGGCCCGTTTAAACGCCAGCAAATTTTCAAGGATCACGCGGTCGCGGTCGAGCCAGCCGCGTTCGGCGGCTGCGGTGAGCATCGCGTACTCGCCGGAGGTTTGATAGACGAAGGTCGGCAGGTTGAATGCCTCCTTCACGCGCCACACGATGTCGAGATAGGCTATCCCCGGCTTCACCATGACCATGTCGGCGCCTTCGGAAATATCGAGCGCGACTTCGCGCAACGCCTCGTCGCCGTTCGCCGGATCCATCTGATAGGTCTTCTTGTCGCCGCGCAGCTGCACGCCCGAACCGACCGCGTCACGGAATGGCCCGTAATAGGCAGAGGCGTATTTCGCCGCGTAGCTCAGGATCTGCGTATCGGTGAAGCCGTTCTCCTCGAGCGCAGCGCGGATGGCGCCGACGCGTCCGTCCATCATGTCGGACGGGGCGAGGATATCGCAGCCCGCTTCCGCCTGAACCAAGGCCTGGGTGATGAGCGCCTGAAGCGTCCGGTCGTTGTCGACCGTGCCATCCTCGTCGAGCAGGCCATCATGGCCATGGCTCGTATAGGGATCGAGCGCCACGTCGCAGATGATGCCGATCTCGGGAACCGCTTGTTTAATGGCGCGCACCGCCCGGCAAACGAGGTTGCCCGGATTGAATGCCTGGCTTGCCGCCTCGTCGCGGAGGCCGGGCTCGGTGTTGGGGAACAGCGCGATGGCCGGCAGCCCGATCACCGCCGCGTCCTCCGCCGCCCGCACGGCGAGGTCGATGGAGAGCCGCGCCACGCCCGGCATCGACTCGATCTCGGACCGCGCCCGTTCGCCGTCGATGACGAAGAGCGGCCAGATGAGATCGTCCGGCGTCAGCGCCGTCTCGCGCACCAGCCGCCGCGACCAGTCGGCCCGCCGATTGCGTCTGAGGCGGGTCGCCGGGTAGCCGGACTTGAGCGCGGGCGGCGTCGTGCCGGCGCGCTTCGCGCGTTCGGTGCGCAAGGAAACGGTCTTGTCTTTAGACGGTGAGGCCACGCTGCGAAATCCTCAACTCTTACTGAACCGTGGGAGGCTACCACTCTGTGGCGGCCGCTGCCAGAAGCAGCAACCAACACGGTTTGCCGCCGAAAAGGCCCTATTCGCAAATCTTCACGTAGCGCCGTTTTTTCATGTCGAAGTGAAAATGATCCTTATGCGCTGCGTTCGCCGCGGGCCCGAGCACGGTCTCGAAGGTCTTGCAGGCATCATTGTGGACCACCCGCATGAAGGCCGCGGCATCCTCGGGCTGAAGTTTGCGAGGTGGCGAAGGCTCCGAGGACACCTCTTCCGAGTCTGGTTCTTCTGCGAGCGGCGACGCGCCGGGCGCGGGTAGGGGGCTGACAAACGGGTTGGACTTGACCGCTGCGATCGGGGTTCTGGCCTTACGGCCTGAGCCTGACGAAGAGGTCCGCGGCAGTGGCGACAGCGGCGGTTGGGCCACGGGGGGCGGCGTGGGCCTGACGAACGGATTGGTCTTCACTTTCGTCACCGAAGCAAGAGCGTTGCCGAAGGAGGGGCGGGTCGAGACGGCGACGATGGCCCCCGTTGTCTCTTCCGACGCCATGGCACGCTGGATGGCCGCGTCGGCGACCCGGTGCGGATTGGGCAGCGGCGGTTCCGGCGCGATGGGCCGGGCGATGGCACCATATGGCCAATTCCCCAACACCTTGAAGCGCTGCCCCGAGGCGAACACGAACTCGGAAATATCCAGCGCGTTGGCCAACGCGTGCTCGCTGATCCTCGTGTTGGCGCCGCCATAGCGGTTTCTGCATTTATACGATGAGGCGTTGCGGAGCGTCACGACGCGCGAGCCAAGCACGGAAGCCGCCGGCTGAACCGTCTCTCTCAGCCAGGCGTCGAGGGCCACCGCGAGCGTGCATCGCATCGTGGCCGGCGGCGAGATTATCACCGCGGGATCGCCGATCGACTTCACCAAGATCGGGGCCGGTGCGCCGCAAAAACCTTTCTTGATCGGGTCCAGCTGCTCGTAGTCGAGCGTCACGCCCTCTAGCATTTTTGCGCAGGCTTCGCGCGCGGCGGCGACCTTGGGGTCCTTCCAAGCCACTGTGGGTTGATCGCCGGGCAGGTTGGGCTCTTCCTCGGAAACGGGTAGTGCCGTGTCCGTGGTCGCTCGCTCGCTTCGCGCCGGGTTGCGATCCGGCGGAGGCGGCGTGGGCTCTTGAGCCTGCAGCGGCGTCGATGCCACCTCGAGGTTGGCCAGGACGAGCGCAAGTCCGAAGACGAGCCCAAATCTGAAGAGTCGGATCATAGCGTGCGTCACTTGCGTCTGCGCCGGTCCTTGTGGTTTGCGCCACGGGATGCTAGCTGCGCCAAGCCTTTCTAAAGCTCGATTTTGGCGAATTTGGTAGGGGGCATTTCCCGTTTTGTCCGAAGCGCTTGGCATCACCTTCGAGGAAAACGACCGCGCCGGCATTGTGACCCTCGACCGGCCGGATAGGTTGAACGCGCTCACGCGCGAGATGTTCGACGCCTTGAGCGCCAATTACCGGCGTTGGGCGCCGGCGCCGCATATTTACGGCGTGGTGATGGAGTCCTCCCACCCGAGCGTATTCTGCAGCGGCGGCGATCTCAAAGTTCTGAACGCCCTGAACCAGCAAGGCGCCACCGACACGATCCGCGAATTCTATCGGGCCGCCTACAGCCATGTCTGGGTGCTGGAGAAATTCATCCGGCCAAACGTGCCGCTCATCAATGGGCTCGCCTTCGGCGGCGGCGTCGGCATCTCGCTGCTCGGCACCCATTGCGTGGCCGGCGAGGGCTACCGCTTCGCCATGCCGCAAGTGGGGATCGGATTTCTCCCCGATATCGGCGGCACCTATTTCCTGCCGCGCCTGTTCGGCTGGATGGGCACCTACCTGGCGCTCACTGGCGCCAGCATCGGCCCCGCGGACGCCCACCGCTTACGGCTCGTGAGCCACTACGTCCCGTCCGCTCAGTTCGGCACGATCAAGGATGCGCTGGCCGACAATCATCCGATCGACCGCTTGCTCGACGGTCTCCATCGAGACCCCGGCGAAGGCGAACTGGTGCGCCACACGCCAACGATCGACCGCGCCTTCTCGGCACCCTCCGTTGACAAAATTCTCGCACGCCTCGATGCCGAGGACGGTGAGGACGAAGCCTGGGCCAAGGAGACCGCGGCGGAACTCCGCAAGAAATCGCCCACGTCGCTCAAGATTGCCTTCAAGCAGATGCAGGTCGGCAAGGGCCTGACGCTCGCAGAGGCCTTGAAGCTGGAATTCCGGCTGGCCTCGCACCTGGTCACCACCCATGACTTCCGCGAAGGCATCGACGCGCGCATCGCGGGCAAGGGCCGGACCCCTCAATGGCAGCCCGCAACCCTCGAAGAGGTCGACGATCAGGAGATCGAGCGTCTATTCGCGACACAAGTGGAGGGCGAGCTCGAACTCGACGAGCGGCAGCCCGGCCCTTAAGAAGCGTTGATAACGAACGCAAAGCGCGCCAACATCAACGAGAATTAATACTAGAATTTCATGCAATCTTAAGCGTCCCGCTTAAGCTCATTTTAGGTCGTCCACGCCTATAGTCCTGATCAAGTTGGGGTTTAACAACAACTAACGAGGGTAGGCGATGAATGTAGCCCTGGATATAGGGACGCATGCGAGCACCGATGGGGCGGAAGACCTCAAAGGGCGGTATCTAGTTTCCTTGAAGCTTGTCGAGCGGCTCCACCGGCTGCTGCTCGATGTCATCAAAGACGAGTTCGAGCGTCTTGGCCGTGCCGACGTGAACAGCGTTCAGGCGCTGCTGCTTTACAATATCGGCGATGCCGAGCTGACGGCGGGTGAGCTGACCAGCCGCGGCTACTATCTCGGCTCGAACGTGTCCTACAATCTCAAAAAGCTGGTGGACGCCGGGTACATCCATCATGAGCGTTCGACCACCGACCGCCGCTCCGTGCGGGTGAGCCTCACCGAAAAGGGCCAGGACGTCTCCAAGGTCATCAACGGCTTGTTCCAGCGCCAGCTTCGCTCTCTGGAGCAGGTGGGTGGCATCGGCCAGGACGACCTGGAAACGCTCAACAAGGCACTGATCCGGCTCGAGCGCTTCTGGACCGACCAGATCAGGTACCAGCTCTAAAAATTGTTTCAGATCTTCGTGATCTTCTCGCCCCAGTGGATGAATATCCGCTGGGGCGATTGACTTTGGGGCCGGGACCAAGCCCAAATTCGCCCCATTTCTCGGGCATTGTCGGAAGCATGGGAGCCGCAAGAGCCGATTGAGGCGGCGGCAAGAGCCTTCTGAGGGAAGCATTCCAAAGGTGAATTACGGCCGGATAGGCCAGTCGCCAGACAGAAATGTCTTCCCACACCTGTCTTGGTTAAAGTTTTTTTGACACCAAGCGAGGTTTCATCAGGCTCGAAACGAGTAGAGCGGCGGCGCTAAAGCGCTTATGGTTAAGCCTTGATCGAGGGCCGCAACGACGGGGAGCGGCATGCCCAACTCAATGGACGTCATCAGAAGCGGATCGCGGATCGCGGCCGCGGGGCTCGCGGCAGCGTTCCTGGTTGCGACCGTGCAGCCGTCCAGCGCCGGCCCCTTCAATTGGTTCAAGGGTAAGGACCCTCAGCAGCCCCAGGAGGTGGCGCCCCAGGGCGGCGGCAGTTCCGGCGGCGGCGGCCTCTTCGGCGGGCTGTTCAACGGCTCGCGCGGCTCTTCGCTGCGAACGGAAAGTCACGACTCCCACAAATCCGAACTTCCTCGGGGAGACCCCGAGGTCGCGATGATCGTCAATCCGGCGCTTGGCTCACCCACGCTTGCCACGCAGAACATCGCGGCGACCAAGGCCGCTATCGAAAAATACAAGGGGATCGTCGCCCAAGGCGGCTGGCCCACCGTGCCCGCCGTCGCCATGAAGCCGGGCTCCTCCGGTCCTGAGATCGTCACCTTGCACCGCCGGCTTGAGATCAGCGGCGACTTGGTCGGCATGAGCATTCCGGATCAGTACGACGCCGCGGTCGTGGCCGCCGTGAAGCGCTTCCAACTGCGCCATGGTCTGCCCCCGACGGGCGTCATCGATTCCAAGGCGACGGTCGAAGCGCTGAACGTGCCGGCAACGGTTCGCTTGGCGCAGCTTCAGGCCAACCTGAAGCGCCTGCAAAAACTCGCGCCGATAGCATCCGGTCGCTACATCCTCGTCAACATTCCGGCTGCGCAAGTGGAGGCGGTCGAGGGCGGTCGCGTGGCACAGCGTCATGCAGCGGTGGTGGGCAAAATCGAACGGCCGACGCCGGAGCTCTCCAGCAGGGTCACTGACATTAACTTCAACCCCTATTGGCACGTGCCGCGGAGCATCATCCACAAGGATCTCGTGCCCAAGGGCCGCGAGTTCGCGAGCCGCGGTCAGGACATGCTGGCGGCCTACCACATGGAAGCCTTCGACCAACAGGGCAACCCGCTCGATCCGCGCCAGATCGATTGGTTCGGCGAGGCGGTCTACACCTACAATTTCCGCCAGCGTCCCTGGGAGGAGAATTCCCTCGGCTTCGTGAAGATCAACTTCCCGAACAAGGACGCGGTCTACTTGCACGACACCCCGCTCAAGGGTCTGTTCGGCAAGGCGGTGCGCTTCGAAAGCTCGGGCTGCGTCCGCGTGCACAATGTGGATCACCTCGTCGCGTGGATCCTGCGCGGGAACCCGAACTGGAACCTGGCTAGTATCCAAGCCATGAAGCACACCGGTCAGCAGGCCGACGTGAAAGTGACCCAAAACATCGGTGTCTATCTCGCGTATGTCAGCGCCTGGGCGACCCCGGACGGCCAAGTTCACTTCCGTCCGGACATCTATAACCACGACGTGGGCGCCTACGCTTCGGCCTACTAAAGGTCGGGCGCATAAGCGCAAGAACGGCACAAGCCATCCAGTTTATGCTGGATGGCTTTTTTGTTTTGCGCGATGAGCCGTGGCGCGGAGAAGCGCTTTAGGCGGAGAGCTTCACTGGGATCTTCAAATACTGAATGCCGTTTGGATCCGGCGGCGGCAGATGACCCGCTCGCATATTGACCTGAATCGACGGCATCAGTAGCTCAGGCGCGGCGAGAGTCGCGTCGCGCGCCTCGCGCATGGCCACGAAATCATCCTCGCAGACGCCTTCCTTGACGTGCGCATTATGCGCGCGCTGCTCGGCGACCGTCGTCTCCCAGGCGTATTGCTCGCGCCCGGGCGCCTTGTAGTCGTGGCACATGAACAGCCGCGTATCCGGCGGTAGCGAGAGCAGCCGCTGAATGGAGCGGTAGAGCTTGTGGGCATCGCCGCCGGGGAAGTCCGCCCGTGCCGTGCCGAAGTCCGGCATGAATAGCGTGTCGCCGACAAAGACCGCGCCGCCGATCCTATAGGCGATGTCCGCGGGCGTGTGGCCGGGAACGTGCATCACCTCGACTTCGAGTGCGCCGAGCGGAAAGCGCTCGCCGTCGGCGAAGAGATGATCGAACTCGCTGCCATCGCCACTCAGATCCGTGGCGTTGAACACGGGCCGAAAGATCTTCTGGACGTCGCGAATATACTCGCCGATGCCGACCTTGGCGCCGGTCTTGAGCTTGATATAGGGCGCGCCGGACAGATGGTCGGCGTGCGCGTGGGTTTCGAGCACCCAGTCGACGGTCAGGCCGTTCTTCTCCGCCGCCTCGAGAATGACGTCGGCTGATCGGGTGGCCGCCTTGCCGCTGGCGTGATCGTAGTCGAGCACCGGATCGACGACCGCGGCGCGCTTCGTCTGCGGGTCGGAGACGAGGTAGCTCACCGTGTTTGTGGGCTCATCGAAAAAGGCTTGGATAGTGGGGGTGGTGGGCATTGGACACTCCATGGTCGAAGGGAATTTCACGATCTCTGTTGACTAATATATTAGCAAGGACTAAATTAGCAAGAGCTAATAGAGAAAAAGGTCTGATCTATGCCACGCGCTCCTGCCGACTTCGCCATGTTCGAGGCCAATGCCGCCCTGGTGGCGGGTATCCTGCGTGCCCTCGCTAACGAACGGCGCCTGATGGTGCTGTGCAAGCTGGTGGAGTGGGGCGAGGCGAGCGTGGGTGCGCTGGCCGAGGCCGCGGGCCTCTCCCAGTCCGCGACGTCCCAGCACCTCGCCAAGATGCGCGAGGAAGGCCTCGTCGCCTTCCGCCGCGACGGACAGACCCTCTGGTACCGCGTCGCTGAACCCCGCACCGAGCTGCTGCTCGGCTACCTCCAGAAGCTCTATTGCAGCGACTGATCCCGACAACAGAGCCAAGACCAAGAACCAGGAGTGTCACCATGAGCCTTCCCACCATCAGTCCCACGGAGGCCAAGCGCCTCATCGATCAGGGCGCGACCTTGATCGACATTCGCGACGCCGATGAGCGCGCACGCGAGCACATTCCGGGGTCTCATCACGGTCCCCTGGCGCAACTGACCGATTTCGCCGGCGTCGGCGCGCCGATCATCTTTCACTGCCGCTCCGGCATGCGCACGGCGAGCAACGCCGTCCGCTTGAGCGACTCCGTGCCGTGCGAGGCCTATATGCTCGAAGGCGGCCTTGAAGCCTGGAAGCAGGCAGGCCTTCCCGTCACCGCAGACAAGAGCCAACCCATCGAGCTCAGCCGTCAGGTCATGATCGCCGCCGGCACTCTCGTGCTGGTCTTTGTGCTGCTCGGAGCCGCCGTCGCGCCCGCCTTCTATCTGCTCGCCGGACTGATCGGCGCAGGCCTCGTATTCGGAGGCGTGTCGGGCCGGTGCGGCATGGCGAAGGTGCTCGAAATCATGCCTTGGAACCGTCGCGCGGCCGGGGCCTGACGCCCATGCCCCTTGGCCTCGTCCCCATCGCGCTCCTCTTGGGCTCCGGCGCCCTTATCGGTATCACGCTCGGCCTCATCGGTGGCGGAGGTTCGGTGCTTGCCGTCCCGCTCCTGGTCTATCTGGTGGGCGTGCCGTCGGCCCATGTCGCCATCGGGACGGCGGCTGTCGCGGTCGCGCTCAACGCCGGCGCCGGGCTCGCAGCCCATGCACGGCTCGGAACCGTGAAATGGCCTTGCGCTATGGTGTTCACCGCGGCCGGTGTCGCCGGCGCTTTCACCGGTGCAAGCCTCGGCAAGCAGCTTGGCGGCTCGGAGCTGCTCGCGCTGTTTGGCCTCCTGATGATCGGCGTCGGCATTTACATGATCGCCGTCGAGCCGAAACCGGCCGGTCACGACGTCCGCCTCACGCAAAAGAGCGCGCGCCACCTCTTGCCGCGCCTGATCCTCATCGGCGCGGGGGTAGGGCTCCTTTCCGGCTTCTTCGGCATCGGCGGCGGCTTTCTCATCGTCCCTGGGCTCGTCCTGGCGACCGGCATGGCGCTCCAGAACGCCATCGCCACCTCGCTCTTCGCCGTCACGGCCTTCGGCCTCACCACCGCCGCGAGCTATGCCGTCTCCGGCCTCGTGGATTGGCGGCTAGCGGCGCTGGTTATCGTGGGCGGCGTTCTCGGGACTATGTTCGGCACCCGCGTCAACATGCACCTGGCGGGTCACAAGCGGGCACTCGCCGGGACCTTCGCCAGCATCGTCATCGTTGTCGGGCTCTATATCGTGGTGAGCGGCATTATGAAGCTAATGGCCGTGGGATAGACCAAAATATTCTGATTGGCGTGCCCCTAACGAACTGGGAAGGCGTTGGTTTTTGCGAACGCGCAAGGTAGGCTGATCCAAACCGGTCTACGGTTTGGGTGTTGCTGGCGCGCCCTTGCGACATATGGTAAGGCCAGCCAAACGTGCCTGAAGGCGCCGCGTGAGAGAACACGTGGGGTTTTGTCCCTCAGGCCAGTCGGGATTTTGAGCTCGAGGAGCAGTTAGCCATGACGGCCAGTGATATTCGGCGCGCCGAAGCGCGCGAGGGCGATTTTTTCACCAAGCATTTGGAAGACGCCGATCCCGAAGTGTGGGATGCCATCGAGAACGAGCACGAGCGTCAGCAGACCGAGATCGAGCTGATTGCCTCGGAGAATATCGTTTCGCGGGCCGTGCTCGACGCGGTGGGAACGCTCCTCACCAACAAATACGCCGAAGGCTATCCGGGTCGGCGCTATTACGGCGGCTGTCAATATGTGGACGTGGTCGAGCAAATCGCCATCGACCGCGCCAAGCGCCTGTTCGACTGTAGCTTCGCCAACGTTCAGGTCCATTCGGGCTCGCAGGCCAACCAGTCTGTGTTTCTGGCGCTCCTCAAGCCCGGCGACACCATTCTCGGCATGAGCCTCGCCGCCGGCGGTCACTTGACCCACGGCGCCCCGCCGAACATGTCCGGCAAGTGGTTCAACGCCGTTCAGTATGGCGTGACCAAGGACACGAATCTCATCGACTACGACGAGGTCGAACGCCTCGCCAAAGAGCACAAGCCCGCGCTTATCATCGCCGGTGGCTCCGCCTATCCGCGGGTCATCGACTTCAAGCGCTTCCGTGAGATCGCCGACTCGGTCGGCGCCTATCTCCTGGTCGACATGGCCCACTTCGCCGGTCTTGTCGCCGCAGGCCTCCATCCAAGCCCGGTGCCGCATGCTCATGTCTGCACCACGACCACGCACAAAACCTTGCGCGGTCCGCGCTCGGGCATGGTCGTCTCCAACGACGAGGACATCGGCAAGAAGATTAACTCCGCCGTCTTCCCCGGCCTCCAGGGCGGTCCGCTGATGCATGTCATCGCCGGCAAGGCCGTGGCCTTCGGCGAGGCGCTTGAGCCAGGCTTCAAGCTCTACGCCCAGTCGGTCATCGACAACGCCAAGGCGCTCGGTGAGACGCTGGTCGAGGGCGGGCTGGCGCTCGTCTCCGGCGGCACCGACACACATCTGATGCTGGTGGATCTGCGGCCGAAGAAGCTCACGGGCAAGGCCGCCGAGATCGCGCTCGGCCGCGCGCACATTACCTGCAATAAGAATGGCGTGCCGTTCGACCCCGAGAAGCCCATGATCACCTCGGGCATTCGCCTCGGTTCGCCGGCCGGCACCACTCGCGGTTTTGGCGTGACGGAGTTCCAAGCGGTCGGCAGCATGATCCTCGAAGTTCTGGACGGCCTGGCCGCCAACGGCGATGAGGGCAATACGGACGTCGAGGGGAAAGTGAAGCAGCGCGCCATCGAGCTTTGCGAGCGCTTCCCGATCTACGAGTAAGCCTCCGGCGTGACGGTGAACAAGGGGAGGGCGGTCGCCCATGCGGTGCCCCTATTGCGGCAGCACCAACACGCAGGTGAAGGACTCTCGCCCTAGCGAGGACCACACCACAATCAGGCGCCGCCGCGTTTGCGCGGATTGCGGCGGGCGCTACACCACGTTCGAGCGGGTGCAATTGCGCGAGCTCACCGTGATCAAACGGAACGGGCGCCGCATTCCATTCGATCGCGACAAGCTCATGCGCTCGGTTCAAATCGCCTTGCGCAAGCGGCCGGTCGATCCCGAGCGCGTCGAGCGCATGATCAGCGGCATCGTGCGCCGGCTCGAGAACATGGGCGAAGGCGATATCCGTTCCGAGACCATCGGACATCTGGTGATGGAAGCGCTGAAAGGCCTCGATGACGTGGCCTATGTGCGCTTCGCCTCGGTGTATAAGAACTTCCGCGAGGCCAAGGATTTCGAGGCTCTGCTCGGCGAACTGGCCGGGACAGAAGGCGAGGACGCCGATGTCGATGCCGACGAAACCGCCGTTGCCGAAGATTAGGCCGGCAGCTTTCCCATGAACACGCGCGACGAGTACCACATGGCGCAAGCCATCCGCCTCGCACGGCGCGGCTTGGGCCTGGCCTGGCCAAATCCATCCGTGGGCGCGGTGGTGGTCACACCCTCGGGCGAGATCGCCGGCCGCGGCTGGACCGCGCCGGGCGGCCGCCCCCATGCGGAAGCGATTGCGCTCGAACGGGCAGGCGTCAAGGCCGAGGGCAGTACCGTCTATGTGACCCTGGAGCCGTGCGCCCATGAAGGCGGCCGTGGCATGCGGTGCAGCGACGCGCTCGTCGCCGCCAAGGTGCGGCGGGTCGTCATCGGCTTGGGCGACCCCGATCCCCGCACCGCCGGGCGCGGCATCGAGAGGCTGAGGGGCGCCGGGATCGAGGTGGAGGAGGGCGTGCTCGCGGAGGACGCGGCCTCCGTCACGCTCGGGCATCTGATGCGGGTCAGCGAAGGGCGTCCTGCCGTCACCTTGAAGCTTGCCGTCGGCGCCGACGGGCGCATGCCCCAAGGTCACGGTGAGCCGGTCTGGATCACGGGGCCGGACGCGCGCGCTCACGGCCATCTCTTGCGCGCCATGAACGACGCCATCTTGGTCGGCCGGGGCACGGTCACGGCCGACAATCCCACGCTGACCTGCCGTCTTCCCGGCATGTCGTGCCGCTCTCCGGTGCGTGTCGTGCTCGACCGGCGCTTGCGCACCCCGCCCGACGCCCAGCTGTTCGAGGACATCATGGTGCCGGTCTGGCTCCTCTGCGCCGCGGGCGAGACCCACGCCAATGCAGATAGGTTGCATGACCTCGGCGCCGAGATCGTGCCCGTCCCCATAGACGACCACGGCCTCATCGACGTGCAGGACGCGCTGGAGACGCTGGCCCATCGCGGTATCACGCGCGTCCTGATCGAAGGCGGGCCGTCCGTCGCGCGCGCTTTCCTCGATGCGGACCTCGTGGATGAAGCGGTCGTCTACCAGGGACCGCGGCCGGCGGGCGAGGGCGGGCTTAGCCCGTTCGCCGGCGACGGCCTTGATCGGCTCACCGCAAGCGGCCATTTCACCTTCATCGCCTCGCGATCCTTCGGACCGGACCGGATGACGTGGTGGCGACGGATCAGAACATGTTCACTGGCATTGTCGGCAGCATAGGAACGCTGATTGAGCGGGACGGGTCACGCTTCGTGATCCACACGCCCTTCAAGCGCAAGAGCCTGGAGGAGGGCGCGTCGCTCGCCTGCGACGGCTGTTGCCTGACGCTTGCTGAGATTGACAAGTCGAAGGGCAAGGGCGCCGCCGTAACCGTTGACGTCTCCAACGAGACCCGTTCGCACACCACGCTCGGCACGTGGGAGACGGGCAGGAAGATCAACCTTGAGCGCGCGCTTGGGCTCGGCGAGGAGCTTGGCGGACACATCGTCACAGGCCATGTGGACGCCAGGGCGAAGATCGTCTCACGGTTTCCCGATGGCGACAGCGTGCGCGTGCTGGTGGAAGCCCCGCCCGAGCTTGCGCAATTTATCGCGCCGAAGGGCTCCGTCGCCCTGAACGGCGTCTCGCTCACGATTAACGAGGTGGACGGTCAGCGCTTCGGCGTGAACATCATTCCTTACACTTTGACCCATACGACGTGGGGCGACTGCATGCCGGGCGATCTGGTAAACCTTGAAGTCGATCTGCTCGCGCGCTACGTGGCGCGCCTGAGGCAATACGAAGGCCCAACGCCGTGACCGTTATGAGTAAGACATCGACCAGGGGGGCCCATAGCGAGTTCCTTTCGCCCATCGAGGAGGTGATCGAGGACGCCCGCAACGGCAAGATGTTCATCCTGGTCGACGCCGAGGAGCGGGAGAACGAGGGCGATCTCGTGATCCCCGCGCAGATGGCCACGCCCGATACCATCAACTTCATGGCCAAGCACGGCCGCGGGCTCATCTGCCTGGCGCTGACTCCGGAGCGGGCCAAGCAGCTGCGCCTCGAATTGATGTCGCGCTCGAACCGCTCGCGGCTGTCCACCGCATTCACCGTGTCGATCGAGGCGCGCGAAGGCGTCTCCACCGGCATCTCCGCTCATGATCGGTCGCACACCATCTCCGTCGCCATTGATCCGACCAAGGATCATCGCGACGTTATTACGCCCGGACATGTGTTCCCGCTGCTCGCCAAGGAAGGCGGCGTGCTGGTGCGTGCCGGCCATACGGAAGCAGCGGTCGACCTCGCACGGCTGGCGGGTCTCTACCCGGCGGGCGTGATCTGCGAGATTATGAACGACGACGGCACCATGGCCAGGCTCCCGGACCTCGTGGCCTTCGCCCAAACCCATGGGCTCAAGATCGCCACGATCGCCGATCTCATCGCCTATCGTTTGCGCTACGACCATCTGGTCGACGTGGTGGCCGAGACCACGATAGACAGCCCCTATGGCGGTACATTCCAGGCGAAAGTCTATGCCACCGCCGTCGATCCTGCGGAGCATATCGCGCTGGTCAAAGGCGACGTCGCCTCGGGCGGTCCGGTCCTCGTGCGCGTCCACGCGGTCAACACGCTGGACGATCTCTTGGTCTCGGGGGGCGGGAACGACACGCCGATCCATAAGGCCATGGAGATCATCGGCCGCGAGGAACGCGGCGTCATCGTGCTGATCCGAGAGTCGCGCCCTGACGCGCTCTCCGCCCGTCTCAATCAGGCGGCGAACGGGAAAGTCCAACCGCGATTGATGGAATACGGCATCGGCGCGCAGATCCTGCTCGATCTCGGGGTACGCGAGATGGTGCTTCTGTCGAACTCGCCGGCGCGCAAAATCGTCGGCCTCGAAGGCTACGGCCTGAAGGTTGTCGGTCAGCGCGGTCTGGAGCAGACCTCATGAGCCGTAAGGGTCCGAAATCCGTCCTGATCATCGAAGCGCGGTTCTATGAGGACATCGCCGACGAGCTCGCCCGCGGCGCCACCGAAGAGTTGCGTGGCAACCAGGTGGAGTACGAGCAGATTGCCGTTCCCGGCGCGCTCGAAGTCCCGCTCGCCCTCAGTCTGGCGCTCGCCAACGGTTTTGTCGGCCGGGCCGGGCGGCATCGCGGCTGTATAGCGCTCGGCTGTGTGATCCGCGGCAAGACGAGCCATTACGACATCGTCGCGCGGGAATCCGCCGCCGGCCTCAATCACCTCGCCGTGGCCCACAGTGTACCGATCGGCTCGGGGATCATCACCTGCGAGAGCCCCGAGCAGGCATGGGAGCGCGCCAGCGTCGACGGACGCAACAAGGGCGGCGACGCGGCGCGCGCCTGCCTTACCCTGATGCGCCTCGAGCAGCATTTCTCGTCCGCGAGCCGGCGCTAACCATCATGGCCGCAAGCAGCGAAACACCTAACCGGGCCTCGTCCCGGAGCGCCGCGCGGCTCGCGGCGGTCCAAGCGCTCTATCAGATGGACATGACCGGCATCGACCTCACCGACGTGGTCGCCGAATTCGAAGCGCACCGCCTGGGCCAGGAAGTCGAGGGCGATCAATACTGCGCGGCGGAAGCCAAGTTCTTTCGCGATCTCACGGAGGGGGTGGTGCGCGAACAGCGGCAGCTCGACCCCATGATCGATCAGCAGCTCGCCGAAGGCTGGCGTCTCAACCGGGTCGATTCCATTCTGCGGGCGGTCTTGCGCTCCGGTGCCTTTGAACTTTTCATGCGCGAGGACGTTCCAGCCCGTGTGGTCATTACCGAATATGTCGACATCGCCCATGCCTTCTTCGGCGAGGACGAGCCCAAGGTGGTGAACGGAATTCTCGACCGGTTGGCGCACAAAGCCCGCGCCGGCGAGTTCGCGCGCTCCGGAGCCGGCAATGGCTGAGGACGAGGCAAGAGACGAGGGCGAGTTCGAGATCATCGCCCGCATCTTCGCCCCTCTCGCCAGGGAGACCGGCGCCCTCGACCTAAAGGACGATGCCGCCGTGCTCATGGTCAGCGAAGGCCATGAGCTTGTCGTGACGTGCGACACGCTCGTCGAAGGCGTGCATTTCCTGAACGATGATCCTCCCCGGTCCATCGGGCACAAGGCCTTGGCGGTCAATCTCTCCGACCTCACGGCCAAGGGCGCGCGCGGCTACGTCTACACGCTGTCGCTGGCCCTGCCGCAAGGCACGGGGACATACTGGCTCGAAGAGTTCGCCGCCGGCCTGGGCGACGTGCAGGCGCAGACGGATATCAGCCTGATCGGCGGCGACACCACCGCCACGCCCGGTCCGCCGACGATCACCATCACCGCGCTCGGACTCGTCTCCCATCAGCACGCGGTCATGCGGCTCGGCGCCAAGCCGGGGGACCGTCTCTATGTCAGCGGCACGATCGGCGATGCTTATCTCGGCCTGCGGCTTCTGCGTGAGCCGAAACTCGCCGAGACTTGGGGTCTCACCGACGAGGATGTGGCCTTCCTCGTCGACCGCTATCGCCGGCCAGGGCTGAACAGTCGCCTTGCGATTCTCATCCGCAACTTCGCGCAAGCCTCCATCGATGTTTCGGACGGGCTCGTCGGCGACATCGAGAAGCTTTGCCGCGTCTCCCATGTGGGTGCGAGCATCGAGACCGCGCGCGTGCCGTTCTCCGATGCAGGCATGAAGGTGCTTGCACGCGAGCCCGGCCTTCTCCCGGTTCTCATCACCGCGGGCGACGACTATGGCGTGGTGGCCGCTGTTTCGGAAAAGTCCGGGCCCGGCTTCGAATCGGAGGCGGAGGCCGCAGGAGCGGTCTTCAGCATGCTGGGGACTGTTACGGAGGCTTCGGAGGGCGTTCGCGCGGTCGATGCCAAGGGACAGGCCATTACCCTAAAAGTAAAGGGATTCAGTCACTTCTGAGCGCGTCTGGATGCCCCGAGGCAAAAATACCGCTTGCACAGGCCGTCTGTTGCTTCCGCCTCACAACTTTGGCATTTTCCGCGCGGCTAAGTTTGCTTCCGGGGGCAACGCAGCTGCCGACACGTTTCCCGTGTCACCCTTGCAGCCGCGCATCGCTCATTTCCAAATCAACCCAATAAACGGGGACAGTCTGTCATGACCTGGGTTCTCTATCTGATTATCGCTTGCGGTGCGCTCTCGATCGCGTACGGCGTCTGGACGACCAGGGCCGTTCTCGCCGCGGACCCGGGCACGGCGCGCATGCAGGAGATCGCCGCGGCGATCCAAGAGGGCGCGCAAGCGTATCTCAACCGCCAATATCAAGCCGTTGCCATTGTTGGCGTGGTGATCTTCATCGCCCTCTACTTCCTACTGGGCCTCCCGCAGGCGATTGGGTTCGCCGTGGGCGCCATCTTGTCGGGCGCCGCCGGCTTCGTTGGCATGAACGTCTCGGTGCGCGCCAATGTCAGAACCGCGCAAGCCGCCACCAAGAGTTTGGCCGGTGGCTTGAGCCTCGCCTTCCGGGCCGGCGCCATCACCGGCCTTCTCGTGGCCGGCCTCGCGCTTCTCGGCGTCTCGGTCTATTTCCTCATCCTCACACAGTTTCTTGGCTATAGCCCCGCCTCGCGCGTCGTCGTCGACGCGCTTGTCGCTCTGGGCTTCGGCGCTTCGCTGATTTCCATCTTCGCGCGTCTCGGCGGCGGCATCTTCACCAAGGGCGCCGACGTGGGCGGCGATCTTGTCGGCAAGGTGGAAGCCGGCATTCCCGAGGACGATCCGCGCAACCCGGCGACCATCGCCGACAACGTGGGTGACAATGTCGGCGATTGCGCCGGCATGGCGGCCGACCTGTTCGAGACCTACGTGGTTACCGTGGTCGCCACCATGGTCCTTGCCTCGATCTACTTCGCCGGCGGCGACCGCGTCATGGGGATGATGATCTATCCGATGGCGATTGGGGCCGTGTGCGTCATCACTTCGATTATCGGCACCTATTTCGTGCGCCTCGGCGCCAGCCAGTCAATCATGGGCGCCCTCTATAAGGGCGTGATCGCGACCGGCGTGCTGTCCCTCATCGCGCTCTGGCCGCTCACCGAGTGGCTCGTGGGCATGGACACGGCAATGAAGGTCGGCGACGTGAGCTTCACCGG
Organism: Methyloceanibacter sp.; assembly: GCF_051306395.1. Taxonomy (GTDB): domain Bacteria; phylum Pseudomonadota; class Alphaproteobacteria; order Rhizobiales; family Methyloligellaceae; genus Methyloceanibacter. The sequence continues at coordinate 10,897 of NZ_JBPPND010000011.1, read as the reverse complement.
TCAGTCGCTCTATTTTTGTGGCGTGGTCGGGCTTGTTGTGACGGCGCTGATCGTGATCGTCACCGAGTACTACACCGGCACGCACTATCGCCCGGTGCAATCCATCGCCAAGGCCTCTGTCACCGGCCACGGCACCAACGTCATTCAGGGGCTCGCGATCTCGCTGGAATCCACGGCGATCCCCGCGCTGATCATCGTCGCCGCGATCATCGTCGCCTACGGGCTTGCCGGCTTGTTCGGCATCGCCATCGCGGTCACCACCATGCTGGCGCTGGCCGGTATGATCGTGGCGCTCGACGCTTTCGGTCCGGTGACCGACAACGCCGGCGGCATCGCCGAGATGGCGGGTCTCCCCGAGGATACCCGCAAGACCACCGATGCTCTCGACGCGGTGGGCAACACCACGAAGGCGGTGACCAAGGGTTATGCCATTGGCTCGGCCGGCCTCGGCGCCTTGGTTCTGTTCGCGGCCTATACCGAGGACCTGAAATACTTCGCCGCGAACGCCGACCAGTTTCCATTTTTCGCCGGCGTAGATCCCACGTTCAGCCTCTCCAATCCTTACGTGGTCGTGGGGCTCTTCCTTGGCGGCCTGCTGCCGTATCTGTTTGGCGGCATCGCCATGACGGCCGTCGGACGCGCGGCGTCGGCCATCGTCGAGGAGGTGCGCCGCCAGTTCAAGGAGAAGCCCGGCATCATGAAGGGCACCGAGCGTCCGGACTATGGGCGTGCGGTGGACCTGCTCACCAAGGCGGCGATCAAGGAGATGATCGTGCCGTCGCTCCTGCCGGTCCTCTCGCCGATCGCGTTCTTCTTCATCATCGACTGGATCGCCGGCAAGAGCGCGGCGTTCTCGGCGTTGGGCGCCATGTTGCTCGGCGTCATCGTCACAGGGCTCTTCGTCGCCATCTCCATGACAGCCGGCGGCGGCGCCTGGGACAACGCCAAGAAATACATCGAGGACGGCAATTACGGCGGTAAGGGCTCCGAAGCCCACAAGGCCGCGGTGACCGGCGATACGGTTGGCGATCCCTACAAGGATACGGCAGGCCCGGCGGTGAACCCGATGATCAAGATCACGAACATCGTGGCGCTGCTGCTGCTGGCGGTGCTCGCCCACCAATAGGCGGCGCACCTTCAGCCGCGAAGCTGTTTGAAGAGGCCTCGCTCCCGAAAGGAGCGGGGCTTTTTCGTACGGAATTGCTAGATACCGGGGATGCCGGACGGGCCGCTGCCGCCGGGCCGCTGATCCTTGAACATGCTGCGGTTCGCGATATTGCCGAAGATCTGTTCGAGCAAGCTCACGTCTTTACCGCGGGCCGGCGTCTCGCCGCTGTAGTAGTCGACGACGATTCCGTCCTTCATGCCGTAATGGGCGACCTTGCGGACGGTCTCGGTTCCGTCGAAATAGACGGCCACCACCTGGCGGTCGATCTCGCGCGGCTTGAGGAAGGCGATGGTCTTCGTCGTGGTCGAAATATAGTAAAAAGCGTCGCCGCCGATCGTGCTCTTGGTATCGGGCGAGCCGAGCACGGTCTTGACCTCTTCTTTCGACATGCCCGGCTGGATCTGGTCGAGGTCCACGTCGATGAAGACATGGCCGTGGCGGTCGATCTGCGAGCCGCAGCCGGAGATCGGCGCCGCGCCCAAAAGAAGCGCGGCAAGCAAGGGCAGGGGAGCCCAGGCGGGTGCCAGCTTGACCTTGCGCAAGATTATGACGTCCCCTCGGTCGGGCCCGCTCGCCAAGCAGGCCGGAATTTGTCAAGAAGCTAGACGATATGGCCCTGTCATTGAAGCCTCTCGCCGCCCTGCTGCCCTGGCGCAGCAAGTCGCCCCATGCAGACGAACTCTATGGCGCGATTGTGGCGCAGACGCGGCTTCCCGTTTTCTATCAGGGATTTGGCGTGCCCGACACGCTCGAGGGCCGGTTCGTGGTTCTATCGCTCCACCTGTTTGCCGTGCTCCACCGCTTGAAAGACTCCGGGCCGGAAGCGGCTGCGATGGCGCAGGCTCTGTCCGACCGGTTTACCGCGGACATGGAGACCGTGTTGCGGGAGCTCGGGGTCGGCGATTTGGCGATCCCAAAGAAGGTGCGGAGGCTCACCGCGTCGGGGGCGGGACTGCTGCAGAGCCTTGAGACGGCTCTAGGGGCCGGTGACGACGCGCTGGAAGCCGCTATCGCCGGCGCGTTGCCGGGGGATGAAACGGCTGCGAGGGCCGCAAGCGCGCGCCTGACCCCTTATCTAAAGAGACTGGTCCGCCACTTGGAAGGCGAGCCTGTTCAGGACCTTTGCGCCGGCAGGTTGAGCTATCCTGACATCTGATGGAAAAGACGCTGGGAAGATGAGCGAGCCCACCGAACAAGAGCCTCAAGGCCCGCCGCTGACGCGGAAAGTGCGCGTGTCGGACATTGAGGACGAGGCGTCGAAGACCATCGCGATCACGGAAGCGGAACGCGCCGAGATCGTCGACCTGCTGGATCTCGTGGCCCTCGAAGCTCTCGATTTTGACTATCTCCTGCGCCGTGGCGGCGGGGGCAGGGTGCATCTTTCTGGGCACCTCAAGGCGGATGCCACGCAGACTTGCGTGGTCACGCTCGAGCCGGTACCGGCCTCTCTCGATATCCCCGTGGAGATAGACTTCTGGCCCAGGCCCGCGATCGAGAGTTTGGAGAAAAGGGCGGAAGATCCCAGCCAAGCTGGGCTGATCGATTGGCCGGAGGCCATCACCGACGACACCATCGATCTGGGGCCGGTCGTCTACGAGACCTTTGCCACGGCGCTCGATCCCTATCCCAAAAAGGAAGGCGCGAGCTTCCAATGGTCGCAAGGGAACTCGGAGCCGGAAGACCGCGAGAGCGGCCCATTTGCGGCCCTGAAGCAGCTGAAGAAGCCCTGAGCCGGCCAATCCGGGGCAAAATCAGGTTGTCACTGGGCTACTTTTAAGTCTATTCGGGGTTTGGTTTCCGGGGGTTGCCGCGGCTTGACCGCAGCTGGGTAAAAGTCTTCCTGATCGGTTCGGAGAATGGGTACTCCAGTCACCATAGCGCTCGACGCCATGGGCGGGGACCACGGTCCCAGTGTGGTCATTCCGGCTGCGGCCATTGCGCTTGTCCGTCATCCGGACTTGCGATTCATCCTGGTGGGTGATGAGGCCCAGATCGCGCCCGAGCTCGAAGCAAATCCCCAGGTCGCGGAAAAGTCCGAGATCGTCCACACCGACATCGCCATCTCCATGGACGCGAAGCCCAGCCAGGCCCTGCGGCGTGGCCGCTGGAAGTCCAGCATGTGGCTGGCCATTCAGGCCGTACGGGACGGTCAAGCCGATGCCGTGGTGTCCGCCGGCAATACCGGCGCGCTCATGGCCATGTCGAAATTCTGCTTGAAGACCATCAAGGGGGTCGATCGTCCGGCCATCGCCGCGATCTGGCCAACTGTCGATGCCGAATGCATCGTGCTTGATGTGGGCGCCAACGTGGGTGCGGATTCCCGCCAGCTCGTCGAGTTCACCCTCATGGGCGCGGCCATGGCGCGTGCTTTGTTCGGCGTGGAGAGGCCTACGGTTGGGCTTCTCAATATCGGCGTCGAGGAGGTCAAGGGCGTCGAGGAAATCCGGGACGCCGCCGCTCATTTGAAAGAGGCGCCGCTGCCGATCCGCTATCACGGTTTCATCGAGGGCGACGATATCGGTCACGGAACGGTCGATGTGGTGGTCACCGACGGCTTTACCGGGAACATCGCCTTGAAGACGGCCGAGGGAACGGCTAAGCAAATCGCCCAATATTTGCGTGCCGCCATGGCGCGGTCACTTCTTGCCCGCCTTGGCGCGATCTTGGCCCAGGGCGCCTTCCGTGCCCTGAAAGAGAAGATGGACCCACGTCAGATGAACGGCGGCATCTTCCTTGGGCTCAACGGCATCGTCGTCAAGAGCCACGGCGGAACCGACGCCACCGGCTTCGCAAGCGCCATCGATCTCGGCTACGAGATGGCCTCGAGCGGCGTGGTGAGTCGGCTTGGCAGTGATGTGGCCCAGTTCCACACCAAGCTCGAGCTTGAAGGTGCGGCGTAGGCCGCCGGAGTGGCTGAATTGGAAACCTTGCGGTCAGTGGTGAAAGGCGTGGGCGGGTACTTGCCCGACCGGATCGTCACCAACCAGGACCTGGCTCAGATCGTCGACACCTCCGATGAGTGGATCGTCGCCCGCACCGGCATCCGCGAGCGGCGCATCGCTGCTGACGGCGAACTTACCTCGGCGATGGGCGTGGCCGCCGCCAGGGCGGCGCTGGCCGATGCTGGTCTCGAGCCCGGGGATATCGACCTGATCGTGCTCGCCACCTCGACCCCCGATCAGACATTCCCCGCCACTGCCGTCACCGTCCAGGCGGAACTCGGCATCACCCATGGCGCGGCCTTCGACGTCCAGGCGGTTTGCTCGGGTTTCGTGTTCGCCATGTCCACCGCCGATAACTATCTGAAGAGCGGGCAATTCAAGCGGGCGCTGGTCATCGGAGCGGAGGCCTTCTCGCGAATCCTCGACTGGGAAGATCGCGCCACTTGCGTTTTGTTCGGCGACGGTGCCGGCGCCGTGGTGCTGGAGGCGGAAACGCTGAACGGCACCATGGCCGATCGGGGCGTGCTCGCCACCAGTCTCAGGTCGGATGGACGCTACCGGGACAAGCTTTATGTGGATGGCGGGCCGTCATCGACCGGCACGGTCGGACACCTGCGCATGGACGGGCCGGAAGTGTTTCGCCATGCGGTGACCAAGATCAGCCAAGTGATCGGCGAGACCTTGGACAAGGCCGGATATACGGCCTCCGATATCGATTGGTTCGTGCCGCATCAGGCCAACAAGCGTATCTTGGACGGAGCCGCCCGGAAACTTGGCTTAGACCCGGAGCGTGTGGTCATGACGGTGGAAAAGCACGCCAATACATCGGCGGCCTCCATTCCCCTCGCCCTTATGACGGCCTGTGCTGACGGCCGCATCAAAAAGGGCGATTTGGTGCTGTTGGAAGCCATGGGTGGGGGATTTACCTGGGGTGCGTTGCTGATCCGCTGGTGACGTGCCGGGAATGTCACACCTAACCAGAATATGACGCAAAATCATGAATTTAATTGCGCCGGAGATTGACCGGCGAACGCCTGCTCGGCTAGCATCTTGGTCCGTCCCGCGACTTTGGGGGAGCCGCAGTACGATGAGCGGGAAGACATTAACGCGCGCCGACCTCGCCGAGGCGGTGTTCCAGAAAGTGGGACTGCCTCGGAACGAGTCCGCCGAGATCGTGGAGCTTGTGCTTCGCGAGATCGTGGCGAGTCTTGAGCGCGGGGACCCGGTAAAGTTGTCCTCGTTTGGCTCGTTCGGCATTCGCGAAAAGGGCGAACGCATTGGCCGCAATCCCAAGACCGGTCAGGAAGTGCCGATCACGCCGCGACGCGTGCTCGTGTTCCGCGCCAGCAACATCATGAAGCAGCGTATCAACGAGACGCTGTCCCGGAGAAAGGCCGCCGAGTAGCTTGAGTGATTTAACGCCAGGAGGACGAGCGTTGGAAAAGGCGCCCGAGGCGTTTCGCACCATCAGCGAAGTCGCTGACGAGCTGGAAGTCCCGAAGCACGTCTTGCGCTTTTGGGAGGCCAAGTTCGCCCAGCTCAAGCCAATGAAGCGCGGCGGCGGCCGCCGCTATTACCGGCCCGAGGATGTCGCCCTCCTGCGCGGTATCCGCTTTCTGCTCTACAATGACGGCTACACCATCCGCGGCGTGCAGAAGATTCTGCGTGAACACGGTCCGCGCTACGTGATGGACTACCGGCGTTTTGCTGAAGAGGCAGACGGCGAGGACGTCTCAGGCCCCGAGATTCCCGATATGGCCGCGGAAGCCGCCAAAGGCGGTGCGCCCCGCGTATCGGCCGGCGACGACGACGACCTCTGCTCGGTTCTCGAGGAAATCGAGACGTGCCAAAAGATCTTGGCCGCCGCCGACGCCAAGGATTAGGCGCCTGCGTTGGCGCTTTAGCTTGTTTCCCGAGCCTGAAAGAGTATATGCAGGGCGCTCGATCAGCGAGACGTCGGAGCGTAGCGCAGCCCGGTTAGCGCACCGGTCTGGGGGACCGGGGGTCGGGAGTTCAAATCTCCCCGCTCCGACCACTTCCTCGCGAATATCGCGTCTGCGACGGACGCGCCAAGGCCATCCCCCAAATCATCGCCATGATCAGATAGAAGTGCCGCCAGTGGTCCGTGTCGACCACCGCGCCCTCCAATACCATGCCGATAAACGCCGCCACCAGCACGGCACTCACCCCGTCGCCGCCCCGGTCGCGAAGTACGAGCTTGAGGCCGAGCACCAAGGTCGCGAGCACGAGGAAAATGTAGAGCGTGCCCCCGAGCCAGCCGGTGTTCAGGTACATATTGAGATAGACCTCGTGCACGTCCTCGTGGTGATGGACGCGTCCGAACTCGAGCGCGCCGATACCGAGCGGATGTTGCATGACAAGTTCCGCGGCCTTCTCTTGACCGCCGAACCGGCCCTCGGGTCCGACATCGTAGGACTGCTCGAAGCTGGCACGCTCTCCCAATAGCTCCGCCACCTTGGGGATGCTTTGGGCCGCGGCGAACACGCCGACAGCCAACACGCCCGCCATGACGATTGAGAGGATGAGCTTGATGCGCTCGCGGTTGGTCGCGGCGATGACGAAAACGAAGAAGCAGTAGGCCGTCAGCGCCACGAAGAGATTGAGCCAGGCGCCACGCGAGAAGCTGAGCAACGTGCCGAACAGTAGGATCGTCATGGCGACGGCCCACAGACTCGCGCGCGGCAAGCGTGAGGTCAGCACCGCGTGGAAGGCATAGAGCAGCGCCGGCACGAGGAAGGCGCCGAAGACATTGGGGTCCTTGAAGGTGCCGCGCGCGCGGCCGAACTCCGTCAGAATTTCGTAGAGCGCCGGCACCACGTTGAAATAGCCGATGAGCGCCGCGCACGCGGCGACCAGCGCGGCCGCCATATAGGCCGAAAGAATGAGGCGCACATGGGCTTCAGGGCGGGAAGCCACGAACCCGGCGATCACCACCGACGACAAGGCCAGATAGAGCGTCACCGTCACATGGGTCACGGGCACGCCGAGCACGCCCGCTTGCGTGCTGGCGATATAGCCGCCGGCGACGATGCCGCATAACAGCATGAGATAGACGGCAAGGCCCCGCGGCAGGGCGACGAGCCCCACCAGGGGCAACACGGCCATCGCCCCGATCATCAGCGCGTCATAAGGCGAGGGCTCGAAATAGACCACGCCGCCAGTGGCAATCGTGATCCAGAAATAGAGCAGCGCGAGCCGCTTGATACCGGGGCTGGCGCGGCTTCCAACGCGTGGCGCCGCCCGGTCGTGCACGGCATCGTAGGTGACGGCCACGGCGTTCGGCCTCGCTAGTAAGCGTTGTCGCCCTTGAGCAGGGCGATGGGTGTCATGAGAAGGATGTAGAGGTCGAAGGTCACCGACCAGTTCTCGATATAAAAGAGGTCGTGCTCCACACGGCGCAGGATCTTCTCCTGCGTATCGGTCTCGCCGCGCCAGCCGTTGATCTGCGCCCAGCCGGTGACGCCGGGCTTAACCCGGTGCCGCGCGAAATAGCCGTCCACGGCGTCCGCGTAGAGCTTGTCGGCGGCCTTGGCCTTGAGTGCGTGGGGGCGGGGGCCCACGAGCGACAGATCGCCCTTCACCACATTGAAGAATTGCGGCAGCTCGTCGAGGCTCGTCTTGCGCAAGAACCGTCCCACCGAGGTCACACGGGGGTCGTGTTTGGTGACGAGTTTCGCGGCCTCCGCGTCGGTCGCATCCGCGAACATGGTGCGGAACTTGTAGACGTCGATCTGCTCGTTGTTGGAGCCGAGGCGCTTCTGCCGGAACAGTGCCGGGCCCTTAGAGTCGAGCTTGATGGCGAGTGCGATCAGCAGCATCACCGGCGCCAGGGCGATCAGCGCCAGCGAGGCGACAATCTTGTCGAACAGCCACTTCTTGACGAAGTCCCAGTTGGCGATCGGCTTGTCGCTGATGTCGATGAAAGGGACGTTGCCGATATAGGAATAAGCCCGCGGCCGGAAGCGCAACTTGTTGGTGTGCGCCGAGAGCCGAATGTCGACAGGCAGCACCCAGAGCTTCTTCAGAAGCTCCAGCAGCCGTGTTTCCGCCGTGACCGGCAACGAAACGATAAGAAGATCGAGCCGCGAGTCGCGGGCGAAATCCACCAGCTGATCGATATTGCCGAGCTTCGGATAGCCCGCGACGATGGGCGAGACGCGATCGGCACCGCGATCGTCGAAGATGCCGACAATACGGATATCCGTGTCGGCCGAGGCTTCGAGCGCCTTGATCAGCTGCTCCGCCTCCGGTCCGCCGCCGACTATGACGGCGCGGCGGTAGAGGCGCCCTTCGCGGATCCATTTCTTGGCGAGGAACGAGAGCGCCAGCCGCTCGCCGAACAGCACGGCGAGACCCGAGACGTACCAGCTGGCGATCCACACACGGGAGAACTCGGCGCCGACCTTGACGAAGAAGGCCAGCGTCATAATGCCCACCATGACCAGCGTCCAGGCGAACACCACCCGCGTGAAGCTGCGCACGAAGGCATTGAAGGCCGTCATCCGGTAGAGATTGAGCGCCTGGAAGATCGCCATGTTGGCGGTCGCCGCGATCACCACCGCCCCTAGATATATCAGGTGAGCGTCTTCGCTTTCATACTCCACATAGGCGAGGTAGATGGCGAAGCCGAGCACGGCCACGATAAGGAACTCGGCCGTACGCACCGCGCCCGAGACCATGACAGGCGGCAACAGGTTCAGCTTGCCGCCGCGCCGGATCTCTGCGAGCGGGGGCCGTGGCTTTCGCCGCCGGTCCGGAAACGGAGGCGGCGGGCCGCCGCGATCGCGCGCGGGCGGATTGACCCGCGCCTGCTGCGGTTCGCGTCCGTCTGGCTTGGTCATTTTTGCTTCGTTGCCCCCGAGTGCCGGTCCCCCAAACGCGATGCCGCACTGGGCCATGACCAGCGTACCATATGGCATGCCGAAACTTTTGGATGGGTGAAGGGGGCGCGTGGCGGAAGGGCCCGCTCGAGCTATGGTTAAGAAGCCGTTGCCGAGTCCAGCTCGGGCAGCTTGTGGATGCCCGCGCCAAGGTCGGAAATGTAGAAATCGACCACGTCGCGCGTCATGGCTTCGACGGAGAAGTGCTGCGCCACGTATTTCTGAAGCTCCACGGCGCGCCTGAGGAAGGGCTTGGGATCCGCCAGAAATGCGCGCAACTGGCTGGCGAGCGCGTCCACGTCGCCCGGCGGCATCAACGGCATGGGCACGTCGCCGACCATTTCGGGGATGCCGCCCACATTGGTGACGATCATGGGCATCTGCGCGGCCGCGGCTTCGAGGACGATATAAGGGGCTGACTCCGCCCGCGACGGGACCACGACGCAGCGCGCCCGGACGAAGGCCGTGCGTGCCGGCTGCGGACCCGAGAAGATCACGCGCGACGCGAGGCCGAGCTTACGGGCCATCCGCTTGAAGCGCTTTTCGTCGGGCCCGGAGCCGACAATAATGGCGCGGCCGGGGAAGATGTTCTGCTGCGCGGCGAGCGCTTCGAGGAACACATCGACGCCCTTGAGCGTGCGCAATTCGCCCACGAACACGAAGTCGGCGGCATCGTCCGCAAGCAGCGACTCGTAGAACTCGTGGCGATGAAGCCCGTTGTAAATGACGCGGGCGGGGCAGTCGGGCGTGCCGACCAGTTCCACATAGCGGTTGCCCGCATACATGCTCTCGAAGATGAAGCCATCCGTCATGGGCGCGAGCTTGCGTTCCGCCGCGAGATAGAGCTTCCCGAACAAGGTGGACGACGAATAGTGCAGCACGCCGCCATGAGGCGTGTAGACGACCTTGGTGCCCTTCTTCTTGCGCAAGCTCCGGCCCGCGAGCCGCGCATAGGCGCCGCCTTTGGCGCCGTGGCCGTGCAACACGTCGATATCGAGATTGCGGCCGAGCTTGGCGATCTTACGATAGGTATGCCAGTCGTTGAGACCGGGCTTGCGCGTCATGGGCAGGCGCGTCACGCCGAGCGCGCAATTGTCCTTGAGCCGGCTCAAGGCCACGTCGATCTCGCTGCCTCCGGTACGCGAATCGCAGACGATCCCGACCTCTGCCCCAAGCTCCGCCTGTCCGAGGGCGAGGTCGTGAACGTGACGGAACAGTCCTCCGACCGGCGCGCGCAGACAATGAAGGATTCGAAAATTGGAGCTCACGGGACCCGGAGTGTCACAGGGCGGGAAGGGCTTTTCCCTATGAGCTTTAGAAGAAGCGTTCGAGGACGTAAATAGTGTCGCCTGGCTGGACGGGATAGTCTGTTGGGACCATGACGGTTGACATGACGCCGCCGAACTTTCGTGTGAGGCGGACGAAGCGTTTTTTGGCGCGTTCGGTATAGCCTTCGGCGATGGCGACGGCGGCCTCGACGGTCATGGCGTTGACGTAAGGATATTGGCCAGGCGTGTTGACCTCGCCGAGGATGAAGAAGGGGCGGTAGGTGGCCACTTCGACGGTGACCTTGGGGTCCTTGATGTATTTGCGCCTGAGCTTGCCGGCGATCTCGTTTGAGAGCTCGAAGGTGGTGAGGCCGCGTGCGCGCACCGGCCCGATCAGGGGCAGCGCCACGCTGCCTGCGCCGTCGACGCTGTAGACGTTGGAGAGATTGTCCTGGCCGAAGACGATGCCGCGGACATGATCGCCCGAATCGAGGGTGTAGGTGGCGTTGGGGATCACGGGCACGCCGGGCGGGCTTGAGCCGGCGCCCGGGGGATAGGCTTCGCCGGGTCCCGGCAATGGGGCGGGGGTGGAGAGCGCGAAATCGGGCGCGGTCAGCC
>NZ_JBPPND010000010.1:0-14370 GCF_051306395.1 Methyloceanibacter sp. | reverse complement strand
AGCGCGGATCTGCTGAACGACTTCCGCGCCGGCCATGAGGTGGGTGCGAGCCCGGCGCGGCAGGTGGTGGCGCAATGCGCGGGCGTCGTTATCGGCAGCCTGGTGGGCAGTCTCGTCTATCTCGCGCTCATTACCGATCCCGAGACGCAATTGCTCACGCCGGAATGGCCCGCGCCCGCCGTGGCGACGTGGAAGGCGGTAGCCGAGACGCTGGGCGTGGGGCTCTCCGGCATTCCATACTCGGCGCTGATCGCCATGGCCATCGCCGGCGTGATCGGCATCGTGCTGGCGCTGATCGAGCGGCGCGTCGACGGACATCGGCTCTTGCTGGTGCCGAGCGGCGCCACCCTCGGCCTCGCCTTCGTGATCCCCGCGGGCACGTCGATCACGCTGTTTCTGGGCGCCGCGCTCGCGAGCCTGCTGCACTGGCTCGCGCCGCGCTGGGCCGCGCGCTTCCTGTTGAGCGCGGCCGCAGGGTTGGTGGCGGGCGAGAGCCTGTTCGGCGTCGTGTCCGTGTGGTTCTAGCTACTCGGCCGCTTCGGCGAGGTGATCGATGCCCGCCAGGTGACGCTCCACGTCGAGCGCCGCCATGCAGCCGAGCCCCGCGGCGGTCACGGCCTGACGATAGACGTCGTCGGTGACGTCGCCGGCGGCGAACACGCCCTCCACGCTGGTCTCCGTGGAGCCGGGCTTCGTCTTGATATAGCCGCCGTGTTTCAGCTCGATCTGCCCCTTGAACAGCTCGGTCTGCGGCGAATGGCCGATGGCAATGAAGACGCCGTCTATGGGCATCGTCGTTTCTTCACCGGTCTTCGTGTTCTTGAGCGTGACGCCGGTGACCCCGAGCGGATCGTCGTCGCCCAGCACCTCCACGAGCTGATGATTCCAGATCACATCGATCTTCGGGTTCTGCAGCAGGCGCTCTTGTAGGATCTTCTCGGCGCGCAAGGAATCGCGGCGATGCACCAGAGTGACCTTCTCCGCGAGATTGGAGAGGTACAGCGCTTCCTCGACGGCAGTGTTGCCGCCGCCGACCACGATCACGTTCTTGCCGCGATAGAAGAAGCCGTCACAGGTGGCGCAGGCCGATACGCCATAGCCCTGGAATTTCTGCTCCGAGGGTAGACCGAGCCAGCGGGCCTTGGCGCCGGTGGCGATGATCAGCGTATCGGCGGTGTACTCGGTGCCGCTGTCGCCTTTCAGCCGGAACGGCCGCTGCTTGAGGTCGGCCTCCATGATCGTATCGGCGATGATCTCGGTGCCCACATGCTCGGCTTGCGCGCGCATCTGGTCCATGAGCCAGGGGCCCTGGATCACGTCGGCGAAGCCGGGATAGTTCTCCACATCGGTGGTGATGGTCATCTGGCCGCCGGGCTGAATGCCCTCGATCAGGACCGGCTTCAGCATGGCACGGGCGGCGTAGATGCCGGCCGTGTAGCCGGCCGGACCGGCGCCGATGATGATCACCTTCTCGTGGCGGGAACTCATGAAATATGCCTCTCGATCTGGAGCGGGAGCGGAGAGGTAAGCATGCCCGCGCCCGCGCGCAACCCGTCTGGGGACGGCGGCGTTTTAGGCTTTGCTTTCAAGGCCGAGCGCCTCGCGAATATGTGAGGCGACCACTTCGGTGTCGTTGATCGGCACATAGCGCCATGATTCCAGGCGTCCCTCGAAGGGCCGCGTGGCGCCGCGCTCGCGCATTAGCGCGTGGAAGCGGGAAAGCCGCGTCGAGCGTCCGGGCAGGGCCTGGACATAGACCGGCTTTCCGGTGCCCGCCGCCTCGGTGACCATGTTGACGGAGTCCTCGGTGACGACGATAGCGTCGGCCAGTGACAGGAAGGCGAAATAGGGATTGTCGCCTTTGCCGTCCCAGACGAAGTGCGGCACGCCTGCGATGGCTTGCGCAAGCGCTTCGAGCGTGTCGGTGCGCGTTCGCCGGGACGGCGTGATCAGAAGAGATCCGCCGGTCTCGCGCGCCACGATCGCGAGCTTGGCGCCGAAGCCGGTGGCGGTCTCGGGCGGAAAGCTGAAGGCTTGGCTCTCGCCCCCGAGCAGCACGGCGATGCGCGGATGCGGCAAGTCGGCGATGCGCGGCGCGAATTGGTTTCCCGCTTCGGCGAGGCGCTCCGGCGTCACGCCATGCACGGCGCCGAACGTGGTGATGACGTTCGGGCCCTCGAAATTGTCGTGGGCGGGCGCGGCCACGAGATCGAACAGGCGCGCGGGCACTTTGGGGTTCTGGATGTGCAGCGCGTAGGCGCCCGAGAGGCGCTTGATGGCAAGGGCCATGGGCACGCTGCGGCGGCCGATGGAGATGATCAGCCGCGGCCAAGGCGGCTCCAGCGCGTCGCTCGACGCCGTGGCGCGTAAGAGCGCCTTTGGCGGCAGCAAGATCTGGAACGGTGCCGGCATGAGCCGCATCGCGCCCTTGGGGCGCACCCGTTTCAGCGTGAAGGGCAGACCGACGGCCTCGGCCACGGCGATGCCTTGGGCCTCCATGCCGACCGACCCATCGGTGACGATCCAGGTCTTGTCGGTGCGGGCCTTGCGGCTCTCGGCGATCAGCGCCGCCGCGCCCTCCGCGGCTCCCGCCCGGGCGGCATCGGGGGCACTAAAATTTCCGGAATGGAAAACGCTCAATTTCTTTTCGATTCTTTTGCCGGGAGCACGTAAAGTTGCGCAAAGGCGAAATTTTCAAACCCACAGGCTCGCTCTCGCGCCTTCTAACGCGATGCGCCTGCAATCGTCCAGGGAGCATGGGATCCTTATGCGCGCCGCCCGCCTCGATGCCACGGACTGGCTGATCCTGCGCGAGCTCCAGGCCGACGGGCGCATAACCAATATCGAGCTGGCGCGCAAGGTCGGAATCTCGGCGCCGCCCTGCCTGCGCCGGGTTCGGGCGCTGGAGGAAGCGGGCATCATCGAGGGCTTCACCGCGATCCTCGACGACAAGGCGCTCGGCTTCGACGTATCGGCTTTCGCCATGATCAAGCTGCACAGCCAGGCGGAGGCCGACCTGATCGCCTTCGAGGAGCGGGTCGCGGCCTGCGCAATCGTGCGCGACTGCTACATGCTCTCCGGCGAAATCGACTTTCTCTTGCGGTGCGTGGCGCCGGATTTGAGCGCGTTCCAGGAGTTCATCATTCACGAGCTGACCGCCGCGCCGAATGTGGAAAGCGTGAAGACGACGCTCGTGATCCGCACGTCGAAGCATGCGGCGGGCGTGCCCACGGAGCTCGTGTCGGCGCGCCCGAAGCCTGAGCGCGGGCGCGGCTAGCTCCATGGCATCCAAATCCGCCAATCCGGTCCTCGTCGATGTGTTCCGCGGGGACCGCACCGAAAGTAGCCACCGGGGCGCCATCGCCATCGCCGACACGCGGGGCCGTCTCGTGCTGGCGCTCGGCGACGTGGAGACGCCCGTCTATCCGCGCTCCGCGATCAAGGCGCTTCAGGCGCTCCCGCTGGTGGAGAGCGGCGCGGCGGACGCGTTCGATCTGAGTGACGAAGAGCTGGCCGTCGCGTGCGGCTCGCATTGCGGCGATCGCGTCCATCTCGAGGCGGTGGCAAGCGTGCTGGCGAAAGCGAATCTCCGCGAACGCGATTTGGCCTGCGGGGCGCATTGGCCTTTGAGCGAGGCGACGGCGCGCGAGCTCCTGCGGGCCAGCAGACGCCCGCGCGCGATCCACAACAATTGCTCGGGCAAGCATGCGGGGATGCTCGCCACCGCCGTCCATCTGGGCTTCGACCCAAGCGGCTACGAAACGCCGGACCACCCCGTGCAGGCGATGATCGCGCGAGTCCTTTCAGAGACTTGCGGGGTCACGTTGGGACCGGGAGACATGGGGACCGACGGCTGCTCTCTGCCCACCTATGCGATGCCGCTCAGCAAGCTGGCCCACGGCTTCGCGCGGTTCGGCACGGGCGCCGGGCATTCGCAAGACCGCGCGCTTGCCGCCAAGCGCCTGATGGAAGCCTGCTTCGCCGCGCCGGTGCTCGTGGCGGGGGAAGGGCGGCTCGATACCAAAGTCTTGCGTGGGCTCAGGGGCGCGGCCTTCACCAAAGGCGGTGCGGAAGGCGTGCATTGCGCGGCGCTGCCGGAGCTCGGTTTCGGCCTTGCCTTGAAGGTGGACGATGGCGCGAAGCGCGGCGCGGAGCGGGCCTTGGTCGAGGTCCTCGCCGCCTTGCTGCCAAAGGCGCGCTCAGCGCTGTCCGTCGAGATTGACGGTGAGGTGCGCAACTGGCGCGGCCGGCGCGTGGGCCGCCTGGCGGCGGGCGATGCGCTCAAGGATGCGCTGCAAAGCCTTGCAGACCGGCCTGCCTAGCGGCCGACATTGGCGTAGACCGCGAGGTTGCGAAACGCCTCGGCGCTGTCGCGGGCGAGATCGGGGCCGATGGGCGTCGGTCCTTTCATGGCGCGGATGGCGCCGTCCTTGGCGCCGTCGATGAGATTGTCGGTGATGAGCGCGGTGCCGGCCTCCGGGCTCACCGAGACGCCGATGCCGATATGGGCTTTGCGGATCACGTTGTCGGTCACGCTTACATCGCGCAGATAGTCGCCCCAGCCCACGACAATGCCGTAGGACGGCGCCCCCTCGATGACATTGCCGCTGACCACGCTATCGGCCTCGACGCCGATGCCGATGCCGCGGATTTCGCCCGTCTTGCGCAGGAACAGATTGCGCACGATGTTGCCTTGCACCACCGCGAGGCGGCCGCCCTCGTTGAAGTTGGTGACCGAGATGCCCATGGCCGCGGTGTCCACGATATTGTTGGCGATCACCGCGCCTTCGAAACCGTATTCGGCATAAAGCGCCACTTCGCCGAGCCGCGTGCAGGAGTTCGCCACCATCTGGCAATTGGAGCCGGCGTTGGAGCGGATCGCGGAGAAGGCGCAGTCGGCGATGCGGTTTTGCGTCACCATCACGGAGCCTGCGCGGAAGATATTGACACCATTGCCGTTCTGTCCGCTGCCGCCGCTGTTCGCGGCGATGCGCTCGATGCGGTTGCCGCTCACGATCGTGGCGTCCTCGCCGATCTCCGAACGCCAGACGAGGATGCCGTTGTCGCCGCAATCATGCACATGGTTGTGGCTGATCTCGAGCCCGTCCGCGTCCTCGCTGAACAGCGCCGCCCTGGTGATGTCGCCGAACTCGCAATCGGAGATACGGCCGGATGCTCTGCGCAGCACCACGCCGTCCTCGCTGCTTCCCATGAACCGGCAGTCCGAGACATCGAGATGCGTCGCCTCGGTGGCCTTCAGGAGCGCACCGTTCTCGCCAAGTGCTGCGCCGCCGCCGTCGAGCACTAGGCCGACAAGGCGCACATTGTCCGTGCCTTCCGTCTCCAGGATGGCGCCGCCGGTGATGTAGCGCAGGATCGTGAGCCCGGGCACACCGTGGATATGCGTGCCCGACTTCAGAGTGAGACGCGCGGTGGAATAGGAGCCCGCGGGCAGAAAGAGCGGCGTGCCCGTGCGGGCGGCGGCGTCCGCGGCTTCTTGCAGCGTCGCCGTCTGGCTGATCGCGCCGTCCGCCGGCGCCACGCCATAGGTACTGAAGGCATCCCGGGCGACGTCATCGCGGGCGTTGGCGGCTCGGGGGCCTACCGCCGCGGTCAGTCCGGCGCCGAGGCCGGCCAGCATGACTTCCCGCCGTCCGAGCGTCATGGCCGAGCCTCCGCGGCTTCGTCTGCGCGGTGCGCCGCGTTTGGTCGGCCGGTCTGTACCGCTTCGAGCACGAGAAGCAGCGTGTCTTCGGCCGCGAACAGGAGCGCGTCTTGATGAAGCGTGCCGCCTTGCGCGCGCGTCAGCGGCACATGCACGAACACTGCGTCGCCGCCTTCGCGCTGTGTCCGCGCCAGCGAGTGGTAATAAAGGAAATTGCAGAGATAGCGGCCGCAGGAATGCGAAGCGCGCGCGGCATGTCCTTTCGCGCGCAGACGGGCGGCAAGCGCCGCGATGGGAAGGCGGGTTTCGATCCGCGCGGCGCCGTCGCGTGAAATGGTTCGGCTGTCAGGCTTCACGCCGCAGGCATCGGCGCGGGGCTCGGCGCGGTTATGGGCCGTGCGCTCGAGGCGCAAACCTGTCGCGCGGGCGCTGACGCCGAAGTGAATCGTGACAAGGGGTTGCAGCTCGGCCTGGAGACGCGGTGCGAGCGCTGCCACCGCCGCCCATTCGGTCGGCAGAACGGCCCCATGCGGCTCCCAGCCATGGCCGCGTGTGGTGACGGCCAAGGTCTCGGCCTGCCAGCCGGAGGGGTTCTCAGGCACCCCTGGAAAGGGGCCGAAGCCCGTGAGAAGGACGCGCGGCCTTGCCATGGTCTTGGCTTACAAGGGGCGCGGGCGGAGGGGAAGGGAATTCGCGGGCGTGGTTTACTCGACCCGCTTTACTTGGCCTGCTTCAGCCCGGCCAGCGCGGCGAGTTCGTCGGCCCCTTCAGCCGGGGTAACCTCGCCGGCGCGGACCTTATCTTCGATGTCTTGATATTGCCGCGCGGCCCGGCGACCGCCCTTGAAGGCGGCAAGCAGGCGTTGCTCGAAGATCTCGCGCATCCAGGCCGCCGCCTGATCGGCCCGCCGCCCGTCCAGCACGCCGGATTCTGCGAGGGCGGCGTGGCATTCCTTGATCTTGTCCCACAGCGCATCGAGGCCGGCATTGTCGCGCGCCGAGACCGTCAGCACCGCCGGCTGCCATGCGGCGTTGCTCGCGGCGAGAATGTGCAGGGCCGCGCGGTACTCGGTCGCCGCGCGGTTGGCGCGCTCGATGTTGTCGTTGTCGGCCTTGTTGACGGCAATGACGTCGGCGAGCTCCAGCAGGCCTCGCTTGATGCCTTGCAGCTCGTCGCCGGCACCGGGGATGGCCACCACCACGTACACGTCCACCATGTTCGAGACCGCCGTCTCGGACTGGCCAACGCCGACCGTCTCGACCAGCACCACGTCGAAGCCCGCGGCTTCCGCGATGGCGATGGTCTCGCGGGTCGTCTTGGTCACGCCGCCGAGGCTCGTGCCGGCCGGCGAGGGGCGGATATAGGCGTCCGACTCCGCGGCGAGCCGGCCCATGCGGGTCTTGTCGCCGAGGATCGAGCCGCCGGTGCGCGACGACGTCGGATCGACCGCGAGCACCGCCACCTTGTGGCCTTGGGCGATGAGGTTCATGCCGAGCTGGTCGATGAGCGTGGACTTGCCGGCGCCGGGCGGCCCGCTGATGCCGATACGGATGGATTTCTTCGTCTCGGGAAGAAGCGTCTTCAGGAGCTCTTGCGCGCGGGTCTGATCGTCGGGCTTGGTGCTCTCGATGAGGGTGATGGCGCGGCCTAGCGCCACGCGGTCGTTCGCGCGGACGGCACTCGCCAAGTCTTCCAGACTCTGGGGGCTCTTGCTGCCGGTCATGGCATGCGGGGTAGGGGCAAACCGGCCAAAGCGCAAGATTGATGTGGGTTGATGGCCACGCTAGTATGTGTTACGTAATACATATAATACCCTGGGCCCGCAGGTGTGATCCGTTCGTTCGCTGATCGAGATTCCGAGCGACTGTTCCGGCGAGAGCGGGTCAGCGGATTCCGTTCGTTCGAGCGGATTGCCTTGCGCAAACTTCGGATGCTCGATGCAGCGGCCAACGTGACCGACCTGCGTTCCCCTCCAGGTAATCGACTGGAGAAATTGAAGGGAGACCGAGAGGGCCAATGGAGCATCCGGATCAATGACCAGTGGCGAATCTGCTTCGGATGGGAGGATGGGGATGCGTTCGATGTCGAGATCGTCGACTACCACTGAAGGTGATGCATGACCAAGTTGTTAGCTCCGGTGCATCCGGGCGAGGTTTTGAAAGAGGAGTTCATGGAGCCGCTGGGTTTGAGTGCCAATCGGCTCGCCCGCGTCCTCCGGATTCCGCCAAACCGCATCTCCGCCATTGTGAATGGTGAGCGGAGTGTGACGGCAGATACGGCATTGCGCCTCGCTAAGGCGCTTGGGACCACGCCCGACTTTTGGCTCAGCCTGCAAAAGCAGTACGATCTCGATATCGCACGGGATGCTGCGACAGATCTCGGACGCATCGAACCGATACGTGCGCGCGCCAGCTAGAGGCTACTCCGCCGCTGCCGCTTTCGCGCTGTCGATGCCGAGCTTGCCGAGGATGTCGATGGCGGCGCTGGCGATCGGCGTGCCCGGGCCGAAGATGGCCTTGGCGCCGGCGTCGTAGAGCTCCGGATAGTCTTGGGGCGGGATGACGCCGCCGACCACGATCATGATGTCGCCGCGCCCCTGTTCCTCGAGCGCCTCGCGCAGTGCCGGCACCAAGGTCAGATGTCCGGCGGCGAGCGAGGACACGCCGAGAATATGCACGTCGTTTTCGACCGCCTGGCGGGCGGCCTCTTCGGGCGTCTGGAACAGCGGGCCGATATCCACGTCGAAGCCGAGATCGGCGAACGCGCTCGCGATGACCTTCTGGCCGCGGTCATGACCGTCCTGGCCCATCTTGGCGACCAGGATGCGCGGCCTGCGGCCGTGCTCGGTCTCGAAAGCCTCGATCAGCTCTGCGACACGGGTCATGTTTTCGTCCTTGCGGCCCATCTCGGACTTATAGACGCCGGAGATTGCCGAAACGTTGGCGCGGTGGCGGCCATAGACCTTCTCCAGCGCGTAGGAAATCTCGCCGACGGTCGCCATGACTCGGGCGGCCGCGACGGCGCCTTCCAGCAGATTTCCTTTGCCTGTCTCGGCATATTCCGTGAGGGCGTCAAGGGCGCTCTGGACCGCCGCCTCGTCGCGCTCGGCCCTGAGCCGCTCCAGTTTATCGAGCTGCTGGCGGCGCACGGAGCGATTGTCGACTTTGAGGATGGCGATGTCGGCGTCGCTGTCGGAGCGGTACTTGTTCACGCCGACGATGGTCTGACGGCCGGAATCGATGCGCCCCTGGGTCGCGGTCGCCGCCTGCTCGATCATGCGTTTCGGAATGCCGGCCTCGATGGCTTTCGCCATGCCGCCGAACTTCTCGACCTCTTCGATATGCTCCATGGCGCGCTTGGCGAGATCGTAGGTGAGGCGCTCGACGTAATAGCTGCCGCCCCAGGGATCGATGATGCGCGTAGTGCCGCTTTCCTTCTGCAGCATGAGCTGGGTGTTGCGGGCGATGCGCGCGGAGAAGTCGGTCGGCAAGGCCAGCGCCTCGTCGAGCGCGTTGGTATGCAGCGACTGGGTATGGCCTTGGGTCGCCGCCATGGCTTCGACGCAGGTGCGGACCACGTTGTTGAACACGTCCTGGGCGGCGAGGCTCCAGCCGCTCGTCTGGCAGTGGGTGCGCAGCGCCAGCGATTTCGGGTCCTTAGGCGCGAACTCGTCCATCATGAGCTTCGCCCACAGCACGCGCGCGGCGCGCATCTTGGCGATCTCCATGTAGTAGTTCATGCCGATGGCCCAGAAGAACGAGAGCCGCGGCGCAAAGGAGTCGACGTCGAGGCCCGAGGCGATGGCCGCGCGCACATATTCGATGCCGTCGGCGAGCGTGTAGGCAAGCTCCAGGTCCGCCGTCGCGCCCGCTTCCTGCATGTGATAGCCGGAGATCGAGATCGAGTTGAAGCGCGGCATCTCCTTCGAGGTGTAGCCGATGATGTCGGAGACGATGCGCATCGAGGGTTCGGGCGGATAGATGTAGGTGTTCCGCACCATGAACTCTTTGAGGATGTCGTTCTGGATCGTGCCGGAGAGCTGATCGTGCGGCACGCCCTGCTCTTCGCCGGCGGCGATGAACAGCGCCAGCACCGGCAGCACCGCGCCGTTCATGGTCATGGACACGGACACCTGGTCGAGCGGGATGTGATCGAACAGGGTGCGCATGTCGTAGATGGAGTCGATGGCGACGCCCGCCATGCCCACATCACCCGTCACGCGCGGATGATCGCTGTCGTAACCGCGGTGGGTGGCGAGATCGAAGGCGATGGACACGCCTTGCTGGCCGGCGGCGAGGTTGCGCCGGTAGAAAGCGTTGGAGTCCTCGGCGGTGGAGAAGCCCGAATATTGGCGCACGGTCCAGGGCCGCTGCACATACATGGTGGGGTAGGGCCCGCGCAGATAAGGCGGCACGCCGGGCATGCCATCGAGAAAGTCGAGACCCTGCAAATCGTCCGGTCCGTAAACCGGCTTCACCGCGATATTTTCCGGCGTTTCCCAGGCAGGCGATTCGGAAGCCAGCGCGGGCTCGCGCGGCTCTTCGAAATCGACCTCGGTAAATTTCGGAATCCCGGTCACTCAAGCCCCCAAATTCGCGTAAGCGCCGCGCAAGGTCTCGAGCGCGTCGGCGCCGGCCGAGACGAAGCTCTCGACGCCGGCGGATTTCAGTTCAGCAACCAGATCGCCGGGCTTGCCCGCAAGATAGACGTGCTTGACGCCGGCCTCCTTCAGGGCTTTGGCGGCGTCCGCGCCTTCGCTTGCATAGATCTTGTCGGACGAGCACAGGCAGGCGAGCGATGCGCCCGAGGCCTCGAACGCTTTCAGCATCTCCTCGCGCGACTGCGCCGCCTGCGGCGCGATCGCCTCGATGCCTCCCGCCTCGAACAGGCTCTTGGCGAAGGTTGCGCGCGCGTTGAAGTCCGCGGGCCGGCCGAGACACGCAAGGAAGACCTTTGGGCGCGTACCGTGTGCGGCGAGATAGGAGTCGCTCTGATCGCGCAACGCCTCGAACGGCTCGGCGAGCCGCATGCGATGTAGCGGCTCGGCGGTCCGTTCACCCTCGCATGGCGCGGACGACACACCATCGAGCACGGAAATTTCGGCCTCGGCGAGATCGGGAAAATCGCTGGTGCCGACCAGCGAGTCCTTGCGCCGGGCGATCGCAGCCTCGCGTGCGGCGCGGGCCTTTGCCACTCCGCCTTGGATGACGCCTTGGCGCAGCGCCTCGGCAGGGCCGTCGGCGTTTTCGATCTGCTGGAACAGGGTCCAGGCTTCCAGGCAAAGCGCGCGGGTGAGCGCTTCTAGGGCGCCGGAGCCCGCGGCAGGATCGGCGACCCGATAGAGGTTCGATTCTTCCAAGAGTATGGTCTGGGTGTTGCGGGCGATCCGGCGGGCGAACGCATCGGGAAGTCCGACCGCGGCGCTGAACGGCAGCACGGTCACGGCGTTGGCCCCGCCGACCGCGGCGGCAAGCGCGGCGATCGTGCCGCGCACGATGTTTCCGTGCGAGTCGCGCTTGGTCATCATGCGCCACGCCGTCTCGGCGGTGACGAAGGCCGGTTCCGGCTCCAGTCCGCAAGCCTCCTCCACGCGCGACCACAATTTCCGAATGCTGCGGAACTTGGCGGTGGTGAGGAACTGGTTCTGGTCCGCGGCCAGGCGGAAAAAGATGAGGCGCCGCGCAGTATCGAGCGGGACGCCGCCGTCATGGGCGGCGCGCATATAGGCCAGCGCGGTCGAGAGTGCGAAGGCCAGCTCTTGCGCCTCCGAGCCGCCCGCGGCGTGAACGGGCCTGCCGTCCCCGACCGCGAAGGGCCCCTTGAAACCTTGTTCGACCATTTCGCTCGTGAGGCTCGCGAACACGTTCGCCATGTCGGGCCAGATCACGTTGTTCCAGCCATTGGCGGCAAGCACGCCGATGGGATCGAAACCGAAGCGGATATTGACGTCGCTCGGGGCGAGGCCGCGCTGCTGCACAAGATTGGCAAGCATCAAGGCGGCGTCTTTGCAGAGCGGGCCAAGCTGAAGCTCGACGGGGACGCCCCACTCGAAGTGCACGTCCTCCAACGCTTCTTTGAGAACGGCTTCGGACGGCGGCAGGCCATGGCCGTAATCGCCGGCCGAGCCCTGGAACACGAGGCTGAGGCCGCTGGCGCCGTTGTTCAAGTCTTCGAGGATTTGACGGTTGGCCGTCTTGCCGTCGGCGATGTCGACACGCTGAATGACCTCCCACGGCGTGCCTGGGGCCCGTCCGGGCACGACGTCCGCATCGCTCGCCCGGCCATAGAGCGGCTCGATGACGATGCCGTCATAGCTCTTGGATTCGAGCGAGGCGAAGGGCGCGCCTTTCAGCGCCTTTTCCACCAGCGCCTTCCAGGCCGCTTCGTCGGCGGGCGGAAAGTCGCGGGCCAGGGGGAGTTCAGCCATCTCTACTAACCCTAGAATGGTTCTCGCTTTTTTTCCTAGCACGAAGCTCGCGCGGCGAGAAACCCGTGGGATGTTGGCGGGATTGCGCCCATAGGCCATCTTGGCGTGGGGCTTGTGCAGCCGTTAAAGTGCCGCAGGCCAAGCGAGGGGGAAGAGCGGCAATGGCGCGAAAGAGAACACCATCCAAGACGGCGGCGGCAAAGACGAAAGCTGCCGCCGATAGTGCAGAGGATGCGGCAGAGATCGTCGCCAAGCTCGATCCCGAGCAGCTCCCCGAGGAGAGCGTCTATCTCGGCCAGAGCGTCAAGCCGGAGTTCATCCTGCTCAAGCTCGCCAACCGGCACGGGCTGATCACGGGCGCCACCGGCACCGGAAAAACCGTAACCCTTCAAGGCCTTGCGGAAAACTTCTCGGATCAGGGCGTGCCGGTGTTCTGCGCCGACGTGAAGGGCGATCTCTCGGGCGTGGCCGAGATGGGCGTGGCCAAGGGGTGGATCGAGGAACGCGCCAAGCTGATCGGCTACGACGTGGAGTTCAACGCGCACCCCGTGATCTTCTGGGACCTGTTCGGTGAACAGGGCCACCCAATCCGGACCACCGTGACGGAATTGGGCCCGTTGCTCCTGTCCCGGTTGATGGATCTCAGTGAGGCGCAAGAAGGCGTGCTCAACATCGCTTTCCGGATCGCAGACGATGAGAAGCTGCCGCTGCTCGATCTCAAGGACCTGCAGTCCCTGCTTCAGAACCTGGCGGAGCGCGCAGGCGAGCTCACCACGAAATACGGCAATGTCGGCAAGTCCTCGGTCGGCGCCATCCAGCGCTCGCTGCTGGTCTTGGAGCAGCAAGGCGGGGAGCACTTCTTCGGCGAACCTGCCTTGAAGATCGACGATCTGATGCGCACGGCCTCGGACGGGCGCGGCTACATCAGCGTGCTCGTGGCCGACAAGCTGATGCAGAGCCCGCGCCTGTATGCGACTTTCCTCCTGTTCCTCATGTCGGAGATGTTCGAGGAGCTGCCCGAGGTGGGCGATCCGGAAAAGCCGAAGCTCGTGTTCTTCTTCGACGAGGCGCATCTCTTGTTCCGCGATGCGCCCAAGGCGCTTCTGGAGAAGGTCGAGCAGGTGGTGCGCTTGATCCGCTCCAAAGGCGTCGGCGTTTACTTCGTGACGCAGAACCCGATGGACGTGCCCGATACGGTGTCGCGTCAGCTGGGTAACCGGGTGCAGCACGCGCTCAGGGCCTTCTCGCCGCTCGAGCAGAAAGCGGTGAAGGCCGCGGCGACGACCTTCCGCGCCAACCCCGCTTTCGACACCGAAAAGACCATCATGGAGCTCGGTATCGGCGAGGCCCTGGTGTCGAGTCTCGACCGGAAAGGCCAGCCGACCATGGTCGAGCGCACCTTCATCAAGCCGCCGTCGTCCCAGGTCGGCCCTCTGACCGCGGCGGAGCGCAAGGCGGTGATCAAGGAAAGCCCGGTCGCCGGCGAATATGACGAGGTCGTGGACCGCCATTCGGCGCATGAGATCTTGCAGAAGCGCACAAAGGCGCACGCGGAGGAGGCCGCTGAAGCCGAAGCGTCCGGAGGCAAGACTGCGGCGCGCAAGAGCTCCGGCGGCTCGCGCAGCGACGGCTTCTGGACGACGCTCGGCAAGTCCATCGCCCGCTCCGTGGTGCCCATGGCGACCCGGGTGCTGGAGGACGCTATCAAGCGAAACGCGTTCGGAGGGATCTCGCGCCGCCGCTAAAAGCGTGACCTCAGGCCATCCTGTGCTATCACGCCGCCCATGTTCACCCTCGATGATATCTCGCTGCGGCTTGGCGGCCATCTCATTCTCGATCACGCCTCGGCATCCCTGCCGCCGAAGGCGCGTGTCGGCCTGGTCGGCCGCAACGGCGCCGGCAAGTCCTCGCTGCTGAAGCTGATCGCCGGTCAGCATGAGCCCGATACCGGCCGTATCGAGGCGCCGTCGGCCCTGCGCATCGGCTATCTGGCGCAGGAAGCACCAAGCGGAACGGCCTCGCCGTTCGAAACGGTGCTGGCGGCGGCCACCGAGCGCGCTGCGCTGATGGACGAAGCCGAGCACGCGGTCGATCCGCATCGCATCGCCGAGATCCACGAGCGGCTCAATGCCATCGACGCCCATGGGGCGCCGGCGCGGGCCGCGCGGATCCTCGCCGGTCTCGGCTTCTCGGAGGAGGCGCAACACCGGCCGCTCGATGAGTTCTCGGGCGGCTGGCGCATGCGCGTGGCGCTGGCGGGGCTGTTGTTCTCCGAGCC
>NZ_JBPPND010000009.1:0-10834 GCF_051306395.1 Methyloceanibacter sp. | reverse complement strand
GGACCGTGCTTCAGCTCACCGGCCGCGTAGCCTTCGGCGTGAATGTAAGAGATCTCTTTGAGCTTGAGCGCCCCTTCGAGCGCGATGGGGTAGCTCGTGCCGCGGCCGAGATAAAGGACGTCGCGCGCCTTGGACAGGCTATGGGCGAGTGTCTCGTATGGGCTCTCATCGGCGAGGATCGTCGCCATGTGGCGTGGCACCTCGACCAGCGCCTTGACGAGTTCCGCCTCGAGTTCGTGACCGATCACGCCGCGCGCTTTTCCGGCGGCGATGGCAAGACAGGCGAGGACGGTGAGCTGACAGGTAAACGCCTTGGTGGACGCGACGCCGATCTCAGGGCCGCCAAGGGTCGGCAGCACCACGTCGGATTCGCGCGCGATGGAGGATTCCTCCACGTTGACGACGGACAGCACATGCTGGCGCTGCTGCCGGCAATAGCGCAGCGAGGCGAGCGTGTCGGCGGTCTCGCCGGACTGCGAGACGAACAACGCCGCGCCGCCCGGGGGAGGCGCGACCTCGCGGTAGCGGAACTCGCTCGCGATATCGACATCGACAGGCAACCGCGCCCAACGCTCGAACCAGTATTTCGCGACGAGGCATGCATAGAAGGCGGTGCCGCACGCCGACAGCGACAAGCGGCTCACTTGCGAGAAGTCGAGCGGCAAAGACGGCAGCGCCACCTGATAATTGGCAAGATCGAGATAATGCGCGAGCGTATGGCCGACCACTTCCGGCTGCTCGTGGATCTCCTTCGCCATGAAGTGGCGGTAATTGCCCTTGTCGACGACGAGACCAGTGGCGTGCGACGTCGCCACCGGGCGGGTGACGCCCGCGCCGGTCCGGTCGCGGATGGCGACGCCTTGGCGGGTGATGACCGCCCAATCGCCGTCCTCGAGATAGGCGATCCGGTCGGTGAAGGGGGCGAGCGCGATGGCGTCGGACCCAACGAACATCTCGCCGTCGCCATAACCGATGGCGAGCGGGCTGCCCTGGCGGGCCACGATCATCAAATCCTCGTAGCCGCGGAAGATCATGGCGAGCGCGAAGGCGCCTTGCAGGTGAGCCAACGCTTGGTAGACGGCGGCGACCGGATCCTTTCCGTCGCGCAATTCCCGCGTGATCAGATGCGCGATGACCTCGGTGTCCGTGTCGCTGGAGAACGGTGCGCCTTCCGCCATCAGCTGCGCCTTGAGCTCGCGGAAGTTCTCGATGATGCCGTTATGGACGATGGCGACGTCATCGGTCATGTGCGGGTGGGCGTTGGCCTCGCTCGGCTTGCCGTGGGTGGCCCAGCGCGTGTGGCCGATGCCGGTGATGCCCTGCAGCGGCTCCACCTTCAGCAGCTGTTCGAGATTGCGCAGCTTGCCTTCGGCGCGGCGCCGCTCGATGCGCCCCTGCTCCAGAGTCGCCACGCCGGCGGAGTCGTAGCCGCGATATTCGAGGCGCTTCAGCGCATCGACCAAGAGTTCCGCAACGGGTCCCTTACCGAGGACGCCAACGATCCCGCACATCGTCCCTACTCCCTCGATCCCATATTTCTGACTAGCCAGACGGCCGGTGTGTCGCAATTCACGAGCTGTGTCCCTTTGTTGCGCTTGCTCCAGGCTGATATTGCGGCAAGCCGCTACTTGGACTTGGCGCGCGCGCGGCGTGCGCGAACCTTGGCGGCCCACCCGGCGCGCTCGTCCTGCGGCGCCCGCGCGACGGCCAACGCGTCGTCCGGCACATCCTTGGTGATGACGCTGCCCGAGCCGATATAAGCACCGTCACCGATTTTCACCGGCGCGACCAAGGAAGTGTTGGACCCGATGAACGCGCCCGCGCCGATCTCGGTCCGATGCTTGGCGAAGCCGTCATAATTGCAGGTGACGGTGCCGGCGCCGATATTGGCCTTCGCGCCGATGCTGGCATCACCGATATAGGTGAGGTGGTTGACCTTCGCGCCTTCGGCGACTTCGGCGTTCTTGATCTCGACGAAGTTGCCCACATGCGCGTCCTTGGCGAGCGCGGCGCCGGGTCTCAGCCGCGCGAAAGGTCCGACCGTGGCGCCCTCGCCGATGCTCGCCTGCTCGATATGGCAGAAGCCTCTGATGGTGACACCGTCCGCGATGCGAACGCCCGGGCCAACGATGACGTTCGGCTCGATGGTTACGTCGCGGCCGATCACGGTGTCATAGCTAAAGAACACTGTCTCGGGCGCCAGGAGCGTCGCGCCGTGCGCCATGGCGGCGGCGCGCAAGCGGCGCTGCATGAATTCTTCGGCGACGGCGAGCTCCGCGCGGGAATTCACGCCAAGCACTTCTTCGGCGTTCGACAGCACGACGCGCGCCTGGAGATCGTCGGCGCGGGCGAGCGCCACCGCGTCGGTGAGATAATATTCGCCGTTTGCGTTGTCGTTGCCGATGCGCGCCAGGAGACCGGACAGCGTCTCGGCGGAGCGGAAGGCCATGATGCCGGAATTGCACAGGGTCAGCGCGCGCTCTGCCGCGCTCGCGTCCTTTTCTTCGCGGATGCCCGCAAGCCGTCCCTTGTCGTCAAAGAGCAAGCGGCCATAGCCGGTCGGATCCGACGCCTCGAAGCCGATGACCACCAAGTCGGCGCCCGCCTCGAGCTCACCTAGCACAGCCTTGAGCGTCTCGGCGCGCAAGAGCGGCGTGTCGCCATAGAGCACCAGCACCGGGCCTTTCGCGCCCTCGAACGCAGGCGCGGCCGCCTTGACCGCGTCCGCGGTTCCTAGCTGCTCGGGCTGCACGAACACTTGCGCCTTGGGATCGACCGCAAGCCCCGCCTCGCCCACCGCCTCCATGCCCGGCCCGACGACTATTCCCGCGCGGCCGATACCGGCGGCGGCGGCGGCGCGCAGCACATGGGCAAGCATGGGCGCACCCGCCAGGCGGTGGAGCACCTTGGGCAGGTCCGATTTCATGCGCGTGCCCTTGCCGGCGGCAAGGATGATGGAGAAAGCCTGGGTCATGCTGTCTCGATGATTTTTTCCCGCGAAGCCGAAGATCGCATCTTCGTACCAACTTTCCTTAAACGCGCCCTGTCTAGTCCAAAGCGCCGCCGAGGGCCACCGCCCTGGCCCCATCAAACCCCACGGGAAAATTGACCATACGGATGAAGTGAGTAATCTCGCTGAAGAGCGGCGGGACAATCTGACTCCAAGCCACATTCAGGTCGCTTTTGCGACCAAACCTCGCATTCGGAAGGTCGAATCCCATGGCAAAGCGGCGCACAGGCGGGCGGGGCGTAGCGCGGAACGTTTTCGCGGTCTTGTGGATCGCGCTGGCCGGCCTGTCGGGCTTCTACCTGTTCACCCTCTTCACCGACCCCACGGCGCTCGGCGGTCCGGTCGTCCAGCTCAGCGCCGTAAGCGAAGATCAGGCTCCGGACGCGCCGCCCGCTGCGGCTGCGCCGCCCCCCGCACCGGTTGTCAGCGGCGCCGACCCCGCTGATGTCTCCGCGCTCAAGGGCACAATACAAAATCTAACGCAGCAACTGGCGGCGCTCGATGCCCGGCTGCAACCGATCGAGCGATTCATCGGCCCGGTTGCGGCGCTGCCGCCCTCCGCGTCGGTGTCCACCTCGCCGCCCAGAGCGCAAGAGCCAGCACCTGTCGCTGCGGCGCCCGAACCGGAGCCCGAAGCGGAAGTCGTCGAAGAAGAGGTGGTCGAGGAGACCGTGGTGGAGACGCCGCCCCCGCCTCCCGCGCCGCCTCCGGTGGCTACAGCACCCGAGCCCGAGCCGGAACCTGTTGTTGAAGCGGCGCCTGAGCCCGAGGCGCCTGCCCAAGTGGCGGTCGCGGACGAGCCTGAGGCGGCGGTGGCCGAGGAAGAGGTGGAGATCGCCGCCTTCGATCCCGTCGCTTTGCCTCCCGCGGCCAATGACGGCTCGACCCGCTACGGCATCGAGATCGGGACCGTGGGCAAGCGGGACGAGCTGCGGCCCCTATGGCGCGAATATCTGACCAAGCACGCCGCGCTGGTGGCCGGCTTGCAGCCGCGCCGCGTTCTCGCACCAGACAAGAAGTGGCGGCTGATCGCCGGGCCCTTCGCCAACGCTCAAGACGCCGAAGGCGCCTGCTCGCTGTTCCAGAAGGCCGACCGGCCCTGCTCCGCCACGGTCTATGCGGGGGACGCACTCTAGGGGCGCATTACTCGCCGCCGAGAAACAGCCGGCCGATCGTCGATAAGCGCGTGGCCCTAACTGTTAATGGGCCGGACGCGGGATCACGGGATGTTGCACCGCCCATTCCTCGGGCGCGACGACCACATATTCCCCATCGATGATCTGGGTCAGCACCATGGGCTTGGCGATATTCTTGCCGCTCTCGTCGAACTTGATGGGTCCGTAAAAGGTCGCCAGATCCGTTGCGGCAATCGCGTCGCGCACTTTCTCGGTGTCGAGATCTTGGGCACGCGCGATCGCGTCGGCGAAGACATAGACGGCCGCCGCCGACTGTGCCGCCTGATAGGGCGCCTCGTAACCGTAAGCCTCCTGGAAACGCCGCGCGAAGTCGTTTGCCGAGCCGAACAGTTCGCCCTTGTGGCCGAGCGAGCGGTGCCATTGATTTGCGCAGAACACATGGGACGCGGCTTTCGGCAACTGCTCCGCCAGCCGCGCCGAATCGCAATGGGTGAGCGCGATCATGGGAATATCTGCCCGCAGCGCCTCAACCTGCTTGACGGCGGTGAGCGCCCCCTTCTCGTGGCCCGAGACCACGAGAAGATCGGGCTTCAGCGCCTTCACCTTGGTCAGCGTCACCGACATGTCGTTGAGCTCGGGTGGCAACTGGTCGTCGATGACGCAATCGATCCCAAGGCGCATGGCGTCGTCGAGCACCCCGGCCCGCACATCTTGCGCGAAAGGATCGTTCCCGGTCGCCATCGCGAATCTGAGCTCGCCGGGTTTCTTGCCGAGTTTGTCGGCATGGGCCGCGGCAAGCTCCATGGCCGGCCGCAGATACTGATCGGACGTGGACAGCACGGCGAAGATATAGCGGTAGCCCTTGGTGAAGAGTTCACGCGCCGCGCCGTTCGCCTCCACCATCGGCACCTTGTGGCGCTCGACGATGGGCAGGATCGCTTTGGTGAGCCCCGAGCTGTAGGGGCCGAGCATGAAATTCACGCCGTCTTGCTGGATCAGCCGCTCGACGAGCTCGGTGCCGCGCGCGGGCGTCGACTCGTCGTCGTAATAGCGCACTTCGAGCTTGTAGGGCTTGCCGCCGATCTTGACGCCGCCCTTGTCGTTGATCTGGCGGATGGCGAGGTCGTAGCCGTTCTTGGTATTGGTGCCGTTGAGGGCGTATTTGCCGGTCAGAGACACGGCCGCGCCGAGCGTGATGACATTTTCAGCACACAGAGCGGTATTGGCGCCGAAGACGGCTAAGAAAGTGCCGATACTGGCGAATAGCCCCCGCATAGGCGACACGTAACAGCCCCGCCGCTCTCCGAATCCCCTCAAGCTCAAGAGCTTACGCGCAATTCCGGCCCGGCGCATCACGCAAACCGGACAGGAGGCTCCCCACGCCCTTCACCCAGGTCAGAGTCGCTCGGTATTGAACGTATCGCAGGCCTGAAGGGCTCCATCCTCATAGCCGCGGCGGAACCAGCGCACGCGCTGCTCCGAGGAGCCGTGGGTGAAGGAGTCCGGCACCACATACCCTTGGGTCTGCTTCTGGATCCGGTCGTCGCCGATGGCGCTGGCCGCGCCCAGAGCCTCGTCGATATCGCCCGGCTCGATGAGCCCTTTATCGGCCTCCATCCGGTGCGCCCACACGCCGGCGAGGCAGTCGGCCTGAAGCTCCATGCGGACTTGCAAGGCATTGCCCTCCTTGCGTCCAATCCGGCGCTTCGCCGCTTCGACCTTGTCGGCGATGCCGAGTTGCTTTTGCACGTGATGGCCGACCTCGTGGGCCACCACATAGGCCTGGGCGAAATCGCCCGGCGCGCGGAAGCGGTTCTTCAGCTCGCGATAGAAATCGAGGTCGATGTAAACCTTCTCGTCGGCGGGGCAGTAGAACGGTCCCATGGCGGCCATGCCCGTGCCGCAGGCCGAGCGCACATAGCCGCTGAACAGAACCAGCTTCGGCTCGCGGTAGCGCGCGCCGAGCTCCCGGAAGGTCCGTGTCCAGCTGTCCTCGGTGGTGGCGAGCACGACGGAGATGAACTTCTTGAGATCATCCTCGTCCGCCGATTTCGGCCGCTCGATCTGCGCCTGACCGCCGGGCACGGGGAAGTTGGTGGCATCGGGCTGCTGTTGCGGCAGACGTATGTCGGGGAAGCCCGTGCCCCCGCCGCCCGGACCCGGGCCTTGCATGATGACCGAAGGATCGACGCCAAAGAACACGACCAAGCCGAGACTGATCAGCAGGCCGACAATGCCGCTCCCGCCGCCGCGCCCACCGCCGCCGCCGCCGCTGGAGGGGACGCGCATGCCGCCGCCAGGAAACGGAAAGCCAAAGCCACGGCGCTGGCCGCGCCGGTCCTCGACATTCTCGCTTTCTCTCTGGCCACGCCACCGCATTGCACCGCCCTCGCCGACCGATCGCCTAAACTCTGCGCATTGTGCATGGAGGCCGAGACCGCACAAGGCTATCGCGCCTACCAGCGTGTCGCGGAAGGCTTTCGCAAAGCGCCTCGTTCGAAGAGTCGCGGATTTGCGCCAAATAGGGTGAGAGCGACCCCGCAAATCCTTGTTGCTATTAAAGTAACTGACAACGAATCGTCACAGAACTGCCATAGGGGATAGGCATCCTTCCACATGCCCAGTTGAGTTCGGTCTGGGCAGTAGTGCGTTCTGTGTAATGCGTACGAGCCCTGGCACTCCCCGCGCCGGGGCTCTTCTTTTGTGCACTCCGCCCGCGGGGCCTTCTCAGATCGTCGATACAGACGCCGCGTGCGCGCCGCTCACGGATTGGGCGCGGGCGGCGGGTTCTCCGGCATCGCTTCGTCCGGATTCTCGTCCGGCGACATGGCATCCGGCGCCTCGTCGGGCATGAGCTCGTCCGGCATGAGCTCGTCCGGCATGGGCTCGTCCATCATCTCATCCGGAGGAGTCATATCGTCGGGCATACCAGCGTCGTCGGCGGGCATCTCGCCGGGCGGACTCATCTCATCCGGCGGGGTCATGTCGTCGGGCATACCGGCGTCGTCCATCGGAATCTCCTCGGGCGGCATTTCGTCCGGCGGCGTGTTGTCGGTGGACATATCGTCCGCTGGCGCCTCCATCGGGGGTACTTCGGCGGCGGGCTGCTCGGCCGCTGGTTGTTCCAGCTTGTCCATCTTGGCGCCCGTCTCGCTGTCATCCCCTCCCAACAGAAACGCCGCAATCACAAAGCCAATCACGATGCCGCCCAAGACGATGAGCAGAAATGCGCGGCTGCTTGGATTGTGTTGAGCCATGTGAAAGTCCTCCCTTTGCCGATCACCATCGACGTCATGCGAATTTCGATCGGCGAATCCAAGCCTATCGGCGATTCGAGGCCCGGTCGAGGGCGCCGGTACGGGGCCACAGGCGGTCGAGCACGGGGCTCAACGCGGCGGCCACGACAAAGTTCACGATCACGGAGTAGAGCGCCGCGTAGCCGGGCAAAGTGACGCCGAAGATCTCGAGCGGATAGATGGACGACACGAACCCGCGTGTGGCCGCCATGTAGGTGCCCAGCGCCGTGCCCGCGGCCCAGCCGAGCAGCAGCGCATGCGCGTTGAAGCCGCGCGTGAACAGCCCGAGCAGGATCGGTGGCAGGAGCTGGATGATCCAGATGCCGCCCAGCAACTGCAGCTGGATGGCGTAGGCTTGCGGGATCGCCAGGATGAAGAACACGGCGCCGACCTTCACCACGAGGGAGACGATCTTCGCCATGCGCGCCTCCTCGGCGTCGGTGCAATCGGGGCGCCAATATTCCTTGTAGAGGTTGCGTGTGAAGAGGTTGGCGCAGGCGATCGACATGATCGCCGCAGGGACCAGTGCCCCGATCGCAATGGCCGCGAAGGCGACGCCCACGAACCAAGAGGGGAACATGTCGAGGAACAGCGCCGGTACGGCGAAGTTCGCGCCGAATTGTTCGAAGCCCGCCGCATGAAGCGGGTTCTTATCGACGCCGGCGGCAATGGCCATGTAGCCGAGCAGCGCGATCAGGCCGAGCACGAAAGAGTAGGCGGACAAGGCCGCGGCGTTGCGCCGGATCACCTTTCCGCTCGAAGCGCTCAAGATCCCGGTCATGGAGTGCGGATAGAGAAACAGCGCCATGGCCGAGCCCAGCGCGAGGGTGAAAAAGGCGCTGTAGCTGCCGAGCGTGCTGCCGGAAGGCGGCGTCAGGAGCAGCTTCTCCGGCGGGACGCTGGCGAAGATCGCGCCATACCCGCCGAGCTTTGCCGGGATGATGACGATGGCGGCGAAGATGGTGATGAAGATCAGCAAGTCCTTCACCACGGCGATGAGCGCCGGCGCGCGCAAGCCGCTGGTATAGGTGAAGGCGGCGAGAATGATAAAGGCGATGATCAGCGGCAGATGGCCGGTGAAGCCACCGGCTGGAAAGCCGAGCGCGCCGATCACGACCTCTATGCCGACGAGCTGAAGCGCGATGTAAGGCATCGTCGCCACAAGCCCGGTCAGCGCCACGGCAAGCGCCAGCAGCCGTGAATCAAAACGCTCGCGCACGAAGTCCGCCGCGGTGACGTGGCCGCGCTCGCGCGCGATGGTCCACAGCCGCGGGAACACCAAGAACAGGATCGGATAGATCATGATCGTGTAGGGCACGGCGAAG
Organism: Methyloceanibacter sp.; assembly: GCF_051306395.1. Lineage (GTDB taxonomy): Bacteria > Pseudomonadota > Alphaproteobacteria > Rhizobiales > Methyloligellaceae > Methyloceanibacter. Next base: position 2,067 of record NZ_JBPPND010000009.1, on the reverse strand, counting down.
AAGCCCATGGCGCCCGCGCCGTAGACGAGCGCCGGGACGGCGATGAAGGTGTAGGCCGTATAGAGATCGCCGCCGAGCAGGAACCAGGTGACCACGGTGCCAAAGCGCCGGCCGCCCAGCCCCCATTCATGCAGCAGGTTGAGATCGGCCTTCCGCCAGCGCGCGGCGATGAAGCCCACCCAGGTCACGAACAAGAACAGCGCCACGAAGACGCTCGCCGCGGTGACGTTGAAGCTCACAGGATGTCTCCCGGAGTCCCGGACGAATCGACCTTTCCGGGTGCGCGGTCCGTGCGCGTGGGCCGTCGCTCGAGGAGGTAGACAGCCATCACTACGGCGGCGCCCAGAAGGATCGCTGCGAGTTGGTACCAGTAGAAGAAGGGAATGCCGCCGAGCGTGGGCTCAATGCGGTTATAGAACGGGACGTAAGCCACGAGCAGGAAGGGGATGATCAGCAGAAAGCGCGGCCAATGCCGCAAGAGGCGCGATTTTTCTCCCTTTCCGGCCATGATCCGTCCCCCGTCCCGTTCCTTGGACCGGGCGGACCTTACTGAAGCTTTCGGGGAATCGCGACGGGGTATTTCGCGAGCGCCCTCGCCCGCTCCTCGCGGTGCTGCGGCGAAACATCCGGGCGGAAATGCCCTTGTTTGTTGACCTCCCCGGCGCAGCGGCTCATATGGTCGCTTGGTGAGAGCGCGTAGCTCAGCCGGTAGAGCATCTGACTTTTAATCAGAGGGTCCAGGGTTCGAGTCCCTGCGCGCTCACCAAGTTCTTCAAGGACTTAGACCCTTAAACGCCCCGGCCTTCCCCTCCGTAGGTAACATCCTAGGTAACCAACGGAGGTTTTCATGCTCGAAAAAATCCCAACTCCCTATTCGGCGGCTGCTGCCGATGCGGCCCGAGAAGCAATTCGTCGGCGTGCCTGTTCGGACTGCCGAAGATGCGAACGCAGCAATCGACTACATTATAAGAGAGGGCCAACACTGCCTTCTGTCACTAAAACACGAGCCCTATGGCTGGGTTCTCAACGCCGTCCGCGATTATCTCGCAGGGAGGATTGAGCATGATCGCCATTGATCCGCTTGACCAGCAGTTTTCCGATTTGCTCGCCAGGATGACGCGGGAACAGAAACAGTTTCTTTGTGACCGCTTTCACGACTTCGCATCTGGCCTGGCGCACATTCGACCAGATGCTTGCCCAACTTCAAGCTGGCTTCCCTAGAGAAGAGCTAGCCAGTTAAGGGAGCGCGCAGCCGGTGCTCACCTCACCGGCAACGCTAAGAGGAGCGCTGGCTTCACGGTCAGCGCCCCTTTTGCGCTAGGGCGCTGCGCCAGCGAGGAGGTTCGCCCAGCATCCGCTGTATGTTAGTGCGGGTGTCGAGGGCTCGTAGAGCCGCGCGGGCAGCGTTGGCATCCTTAACTGTCATCGGCTCTCGCGTCGATAAAGGCAGGTCTAGCCAGGCCGAATAGCTGGGCTCCTCATCGTCTCTCGTCTCTGGCGTGCTTACCATTGGAACCTTCTCCAAAGCTGCTTGCATTGCTCTTGGTATCCTCCACCTCCCTTGGTTAACGAACCCTTAGGGTGATATTCTCGGCGTGCGGGGGGAGCCAATAGAGGGAGGCTCCCATGACATCACGCCGTTTCCCGCAACCGTGGACGGTCGAGCAGATACCGGGCGGCTTCAAGGTGATCGACGCGAATGGCCAGTCACTCGTCTACGTCTACGCTCGCGAGACGAAGGCCGAAGCTGACATCGCCAAGGTGCTCACCTTCGATGAGGCGCGGCGCATTGCTCTGAATGTTGCTAAACTGCCGGAGCTGTTGGGCAGCGCCTCGCGTGAGTGAGATGCCACATGAAATGGATCGTCTACTTAGTTCCGGTGGCTATCATCGCTCTATTTTTGGCGGGCCTTACAGCCAGAAATAGGCATGTCGTTTTGGGCGTGGCAGGGTTTGTGGTGCTGGTTATTGTGATGCTCCTCTGGCTCGGCGTATTGCGGTGAATGTTGCTAGGCTGCCTGAGCTGCTGGGGGCCGAGTGACAATGTCCTTGTCCAACCTGTCTCTT
>NZ_JBPPND010000008.1:0-16053 GCF_051306395.1 Methyloceanibacter sp. | reverse complement strand
TGTGTATAAGAGACAGAACATGATCACCGGGGCCGCCCAGATGGACGGCGCGATTCTCGTCGTGAACGCGGCCGATGGCCCGATGCCCCAGACCCGCGAGCACATCCTGCTTGCCCGTCAGGTCGGCGTGCCGGCGCTCGTCGTGTACATGAACAAGGTCGACCAGGTCGACGATCCGGAGCTTCTGGACCTCGTCGAGCTCGAGGTTCGCGAGCTTCTGTCGAAGTATGAGTTCCCGGGTGACGAGATCCCGATCGTCAAGGGCTCCGCGCTTGCCGCCATCGAGGGAACCAATGACGAAATTGGCAAGAAGTCGATCCTCGAGCTGATGCAGGCTGTGGACGACTATATCCCGCAGCCCGATCGTCCGATCGATAAGCCGTTCCTGATGCCGATCGAAGACGTGTTCTCGATCTCCGGTCGCGGCACGGTGGTCACCGGCCGTATCGAGCGCGGCGTGGTCAAGGTCGGCGAGGAAGTAGAGATCGTCGGTATCAAGCCCACGAGCAAGACGACCGTCACCGGCGTCGAGATGTTCCGCAAGCTGCTCGACCAGGGCCAGGCGGGCGACAATGTCGGCTGTCTGCTGCGTGGTGTGGATCGCGAGGGCGTGGAGCGTGGCCAAGTGCTCGCCAAGCCGGGCTCCGTGACGCCGCACACCAAGTTCAAGGCCGAGGCCTACATCCTTACCAAGGAAGAGGGTGGCCGCCATACGCCGTTCTTCGGCAACTATCGTCCGCAGTTCTACTTCCGCACTACCGACGTGACTGGCGTCGTGGAGTTGCCGGAAGGCACTGAGATGGTGATGCCGGGCGACAACATCGCCATGACCGTCGAGTTGATCGTGCCGATCGCCATGGAGGAGAAGCTTCGCTTCGCCATCCGTGAAGGCGGTCGTACCGTCGGCGCCGGCGTGGTGTCGTCGATCATCGAGTAATTGGAAGAGAAGCAGCGCGTCGTCCGGTTCGGGCGGCGCGCTTCTCAAACTTAAGGCCGTCGAGATGCAGAGCCAAAATATAAGAATCAGGCTGAAAGCCTTCGACCATCGCATTCTCGATGCGTCGACGAAGGAAATCGTCAACACGGCGAAACGCACCGGTGCGGAAGTTCGCGGGCCTATCCCGCTGCCGACCCGCATCGAGAAGTTCACCGTGAACCGCTCGCCGCATATCGACAAGAAAAGCCGCGAGCAGTTTGAAATGCGCACTCATAAGCGGCTGCTCGACATTGTCGATCCCACGCCGCAGACGGTTGACGCGCTGATGAAGCTCGATCTCGCCGCCGGCGTGGATGTCGAGATCAAGCTTTAACGGCCGCGGAACGAGGCAAGGAACAAGTTCGATGCGATCAGGTGTCATCGCTCAAAAGGTCGGCATGACCAGGATATTCACCGACGGCGGGGACCACATCCCCGTGACGGTGCTGCGCCTGGAAAACTGCCAGGTCGTCGGCCAGCGCACGGCCGAGAAGAACGGCTACACCGCCGTCCAGCTCGGCGCGGGCCGGCGCAAGGTGAAGCGTTTGACGCGCTCAGAGCGCGGAAGCTTCGCCGTGGCCAATGTGGAGCCCAAGCGGAAGGTCGCGGAGTTCCGCGTCAGTCCGGACAACATGATTGACGTGGGCGCGGAGATCACCGCCAACCACTTCGTCGAGGGGCAGTTCGTGGACGTGTCCGGCACCTCGATCGGTAAGGGCTTTGCCGGCGGCATGAAGCGGCACGGCTTTGGTGGTTTGCGGGCCAGCCATGGCGTGTCGGTCAAGCACAGAAGCCTTGGCTCGACCGGCCAGTGCCAGGACCCTGGCAAGGTCTTCAAGGGCAAGAAGATGGCCGGCCACATGGGCGACGTGAGCGTCACTACGCAAAATCTGCGGGTGGTCAAGACGGACGTCGAGCGTGGCCTGATCATGATCCGCGGCGCCGTTCCCGGCGCCAAGGGCGGCTGGGTTCTGCTGCGCGATGCGGTAAAGCGGGCGCTTCCGAACGATGTGCCGAAGCCCGGCGCGTTCCGTAATGGCGCTGAGGATCAGGCGGCCAAGCAGGCCAAGGAAGAGGCGGCGCCTGCCGCCGAGACAAACGCCGAGCCGGCAGAGGGCGGGGATAACGCGTGATGAAGGCGGACGTAACAACGCTCGACGCCAAGAAGGCGGGCACCGTGGAGCTCTCGGACGACGTGTTCGGGCTTGAGCCGCGCGCCGACTTGCTGCATCGCATGGTGCGCTACCAGCTCGCCAAGCGCCGTGCCGGCACGGTCCACGTGAAGGACCGGTCAGAGATCACCGCGACCACGGCTAAGATGTTCAGGCAGAAGGGCACCGGGCGCGCGCGTCATGGTAGCGCGAAGCCTACGATCTTCCGTGGTGGCGGCAAGTCGTTCGGACCGAAGCCGCGCAGCCATGCCATCGAGCTGCCGAAGAAGGTTCGGGCGCTTGCGCTGAAGCACGCGCTCTCGTCCAAGGCCAAGGCCGACGCTCTGGTTGTGCTCGATTCGTGCGAGCTGAAAGAGGCCAAGACCAAGGAACTCAAGACGCGCTTCGACAAGCTCGGCGTCGGTTCGGCGCTGATCGTGGACGGTGCGGAGTTGCAGGACAGCTTTGCGCGGGCCGCGCGCAACATTCCACAGATCGATGTGCTGCCGGTGCAGGGCATCAATGTCTACGACATCCTGCGGCACGACAAGCTCGTGCTGACGAAGGCGGCGCTGGAAGCGCTGGAGGCACGGTTCAAATGAGTGCGTTCCAAGCATATGACGTGATCCTCGCGCCGGTGATTACCGAGAAATCGAGCGAGGCGTCGGAGTCGAACAAGGTGGTGTTCAAGGTTCGCCTCGATGCGACGAAGCCGCAAATCAAGAAGGCGGTGGAGAAGCTGTTCGGCGTCAAGGTGGTGGCGGTCAATACACTGACCCGGAAGGGGAAGACCAAGCGCTTCCGCGGCATCGAAGGGCGCCAGAAGGACGTGAAGAAGGCCGTCGTCAAGCTCGCCGAAGGCGACAAGATCGACGTGACGACAGGGATCTGACGAGATGGCTCTGAAGACATTCAAACCGACCACGCCGAGCCAGCGTCAGCTGGTGCTCGTCGACCGCAGCCATCTGTGGAAGGGCAAGCCGGTCAAGTCGCTGACCGAGGGCTTGAGCAAGTCCGGTGGCCGCAACAATACCGGCCGCGTGTCCGTGTGGCATCGCGGCGGCGGCCACAAGCGCACCTATCGCTTGGTGGATTTCAAGCGTACCAAGTTTGGCGTGCCGGGAACCGTGGAGCGGCTGGAATACGATCCGAACCGCACGGCGTTCATCGCGCTCATCAAATATGCGGACGGCGAACTGGCCTACATCCTGGCGCCGCAGCGTTTGGCCGCGGGCGATACGGTGGTCGCCGACGAGAAGGCGGACGTGAAGCCGGGCAACGCCATGCCTCTGGCCAACATGCCGATCGGCACCATCGTCCACAACGTGGAGATGAAGCCGGGCAAGGGCGGCCAGATCGCACGCGCCGCTGGCGCTTATGTGCAGCTTGTCGGCCGCGATGCCGGTTACGCGATTGTGCGGCTGAATTCCGGAGAGACCCGCATGGTGCCTTCTGCCTGCATGGCGACGGTCGGCGCGGTGTCCAACCCCGACAATTCCAACGTGTCGCTGTCCAAGGCCGGGCGCAGCCGTTGGTTGGGCCGCAAACCCACGGTTCGCGGCGTGGCGATGAACCCGGTCGATCATCCGCATGGTGGCGGTGAGGGACGTACGTCTGGCGGCCGACATCCGGTCACGCCTTGGGGCAAGTCCACCAAGGGCAAGCGGACGCGCTCCAACAAGGCGAGCAGCAAGTTCATTCTGCGCAGCCGCCATCAGAAGAAGAAGAAGGGATAACGACGTGGCACGTTCGATCTGGAAAGGTCCGTTCGTCGACGGCTTCCTCTTGAAGAAGGCGGAGAAGGCGCGCGGAAGCGGCTCCAACGCCATCATTAAGATGTGGTCGCGCCGCTCGACCATTCTGCCGCAGTTCGTGGGTCTCACTTTTGGGGTCCACAACGGCCAGAAGCACATTCCGGTGCTCGTGACCGAGGATATGGTCGGCCACAAGTTCGGTGAGTTCTCGCCGACGCGGACGTTCCATGGCCATGCCGCGGACCGCAAAGTGAAGAGGGGCAAGTAGTCATGGGCAAGCCGCAACGCGAGCGCACGCTCAAGGACCACGAGGCGAAGGCCGTGACCCGGCTTATTCGCGTGAGCCCGCAGAAGCTCAACCTGGTCGCTCAACTGATCCGGGGCAAGAAGGTCGATCGCGCGCTTGCCGATCTCACCTTCTCGCGCAAACGCATCGCCAAGGACGTGAAGAAGACATTGGAGTCGGCTATTGCCAACGCCGAGAACAATCACGATCTGGACGTGGACGCCCTGGTCGTGGCCGAGGCCTATGTTGGCAAGAATCTCGTGATGAAGCGCCTTCAGCCGCGGGCGCGCGGCCGGGCCACGCGTATCTTGAAACCGTTTTCGCAGATGACCGTGGTCGTTCGCCAGGTCGAGGAGCCTGCTTGATGGGACAGAAAGTCAACCCGATCGGGCTTAGGCTCGGCGTCAACCGCACTTGGGATTCGCGCTGGTTCGCCTCACGTGGCGAGTACGCGCGGCTCCTCCACGAGGATCTCAAGATGCGCGAGCACATCCTCAAGTCGCGCAAGCAGGCCGGCATCTCCAAGGTCGTGATCGAGCGTCCGCACAAGAAGTGCCGGGTGACGGTCTACACCGCGCGTCCGGGCATTCTCATCGGCAAGAAGGGCGCCGATATCGAGAAGCTTCGCCGCGAGCTCGCCAGCCTGACCGACTCCGAGGTGCATCTGAATATCGTCGAGGTACGCAAGCCCGAGGTCGACGCCACGCTGGTGGCGGAAGGCATCGCCCAGCAGCTCGAGCGCCGCGTGGCGTTCCGCCGGGCCATGAAGCGGGCCGTGCAGTCCGCTATCCGCATGGGCGCGCTCGGCATCCGCATCAACTGCTCTGGCCGTCTCGGCGGCGCGGAAATCGCGCGCTTGGAGTGGTATCGCGAGGGCCGCGTGCCGCTGCATACGCTGCGCGCCAATATCGATTACGGCACGGCGCTTGGGCGCACGGCCTACGGCATCATCGGCATCAAGGTTTGGATCTTCAAGGGCGAGATCATGGAGCACGATCCCATGGCCCAGGAGAACAAGGCCCTTGAGGCACAAGAAGGCGGCCGCTCGACCGGACGCCGTGAACCCGCCCAGGCGCAGGGCTAAGGCTTAGAGTTATGCTGCAACCGAAACGCACAAAGTTCCGCAAGATGCACAAGGGGCGCATCAAGGGCGCCGCCAAGGGCGCGACCGCGCTCACCTTCGGCACGTTCGGCCTGAAGGCGCAGGAGCCTGCCCGCGTGACCGCGCGGCAGATCGAGGCGGCACGGCGCGCCATGACGCGCCAGATGAAGCGGGCGGGCCGTGTGTGGATTCGCATCTTCCCGGACGTGCCGGTGTCGAAGAAGCCGACCGAGGTGCGCATGGGTAAGGGTAAGGGCACGCCGGAGTTCTGGGCGGCCAGGGTGAAGCCGGGCCGCATCATGTTCGAGATCGACGGCGTCAACGAGGCGACGGCGCGCGAGTCTCTGCGTCTTGCCGCCGCCAAGCTGCCGATCAAGACGCGCGTCGTGGCGCGTATCGAGGGCTAAGCGATGAAAGCGGGCGAAGTGCACGATATGACGGTCGACCAGCTCAACGACCAGCTGGTCAAGCTGAAGAAAGAGCAGTTCAACCTGCGCTTCCAGGCGGCCTCGGGCCAGCTTGAGAACACGGCGCGGGTGCGGCAGATCAGGCGCGATATCGCGCGCATCAGGACAGTCGCGCGCCAGAAGAGCGCTGCGGCAAAGGCATAAAGGTAGAAACGATGCCAAAACGCGTTTTGCTAGGGGTGGTGGTCAGCGACAAGACCGACAAGACCGTGGTGGTCAAGGTCGAGCGCCGCTTCACGCATCCCCTGTTTAAGAAGACGGTGCGCCGGACCAAGAACTATCACGCTCATGACGACAAGAACGAGTTCAAGGTGGGTGAGAAGGTGTGGATCGAAGAGTGCGCGCCGATCTCGAAACTGAAGAAATGGGTGGTGCTGTCGCGCGAGCAGGCGGCGGTTTAGGGCAATAGAGTTTTTCGGGCCTCATTGCAGGTCTGAGCAAGGGCGGATGCCATGATTCAGATGCAGACCAATCTCGACGTTGCCGACAACTCCGGTGCAAAGCGCGTGCAATGCATCAAGGTGCTCGGCGGCTCGAAGCGGAAATACGCTTCGATCGGCGACACTGTGGTGGTCAGCGTCAAGGAAGCGATTCCGCGCGGCCGCGTGAAGAAGGGCCAAGTGATGAAGGCCGTGATCGTGCGTACCGCCGCGGGCGTGCGCCGTCAGGACGGCTCGCTCATCCGCTTCGACCGCAACGCGGCAGTTCTGGTGAACCCGCAAGGCGAGCCGGTCGGTACGCGTATCTTCGGGCCGGTCACGCGTGAATTGAGGGCGAAGAAGCACATGAAGATCGTGTCGCTCGCGCCGGAGGTGCTTTGATTATGGCCAAGGTGAAGGTCAGAAAGGGTGACCACGTGGTGGTGCTCACCGGTAAGGACAAGGGCAAGAAGGGTGAGGTGCTGAAGGTGATGCCCGCGGAGAACCGCGCCATCGTCCAGGGCGTGGCCCTGGTGCGCCGCCATCAGCGTCAGACCGCGTCGCAAGAGGGGGGCATCATCACCAAGGAAGCCCCTGTCGACATTTCCAACATCGCGCTGGAGGACCCCAAAGACGGGAAGCCCACGCGCGTCGGCTACAAATTTCTAAAGGACGGGCGCAAGGTGCGTTTCGCCAAGCGTTCGGGCGAGGTCATCGATGGCTGAGCAGACATATATTCCGCGGATGAAGCAGCAGTACCTGGACGTCCTCAAGACCGACCTCACCAAGGAGTTCGGCTACAAGAATGTCATGCAGGTGCCGCGTCTGGACAAGGTTGTGCTCAACATGGGAGTCGGCGAGGCTGTCGGCGATTCCAAGAAAGTGCAGTCCGCCGCCTCCGATCTCGGCCTGATTTCCGGCCAGCGCCCGGTCATCACCAAGGCGCGCAAGTCGATCGCCGGCTTCAAGCTGCGCGAGGGCATGCCCGTCGGCGTGAAGGTGACGCTGCGCAAGGACCGCATGTACGAGTTTCTGGACCGGCTGGTGAACATTGCGCTGCCGCGGGTCCGGGATTTCCGTGGGCTAAATCCGAAAAGCTTCGACGGAAAAGGCAATTACTCGATGGGGCTCAAAGAGCACATCATCTTCCCCGAGATCGATTACGACAAGGTGGATGACGTGCTCGGGATGGACATCATCGTGTGTACGACGGCGCAGAGCGACGACGAGGCGCGTGCGCTTCTTAAGGGTTTGAATTTCCCGTTCCGCAGCTAGGGCCTTTCCGGCTGCACAGGAGGACTGAATGGCTAAGACGAGCATGATCGAGCGGGACAAGAAGCGCCGCCGGCTTGCGAAGAAGTTTGCGTTTCGCCGGGCGCGGTTGAAGGCTATCGCCGCCGACCTGTCCGTTCCGGCGGAGGAGCGCTTCGCGGCAAGGCTGAAGCTAGCGGAGATTCCGCGCAACGCTTCGCCGACGCGTATTCACAACCGTTGCGATCTGACCGGGCGCCCGCGCGGTTACTACCGCAAGCTTCGCATGTCGCGCATTGCCTTGCGCGATCTCGCGAGCAACGGACTGATCCCGGGCATGGTCAAGTCGAGCTGGTAAGGACGGTCGATGATTAACGATCCTCTAGGCGATATGCTAACCCGCATCCGTAACGCGCAGATGCGGCACAAGAATAGGGTGACAACGCCGGCCTCCAAGCTGCGCGAGCGTGTGCTCGACGTGCTAGCGGAGGAGGGCTATATCCGCGGCTATGCCCGCGTCGATTACGACAGCGGCAAGTCCGAGTTCGAGATCGAGCTGAAATATTTCGACGGCGAGCCGGTCATCAAGGACATCAAGCGGGTGTCGACGCCCGGCCGGCGCGTGTATTCCTCGGTGAAGGAACTGCCCACGGTCGCCAACGGCCTTGGCGTAGCCATCCTGTCGACGCCGAAGGGCGTTATGTCGGATTCGCGGGCGCGTAACGAGAATGTCGGCGGCGAGATTCTCTGTAACGTGTTTTAGCGGAGCTTTTTGAAGCGAAGGTTTGATTCAATGTCGCGCATCGGCAAACAACCAGTGGCTATTCCCGGCGGCGTCACCGCCGCGATTGACGGCCAAGAGGTCAAGGTGAAAGGCCCCAAGGGCGAGCTCAAGCATGTGCTCGTCGACGAGGTGATTGCCAAGACGGGCGAGAACGGCATCGAGATCGTCATGCGCGAGGACACCAAAGAGGCGCGCGCCATGTGGGGCATGTCGCGCACGCTCGTGGCCAACCTCGTCACCGGCGTGACCGACGGTTTCTCCAAGACGCTGGAGATCACCGGCGTCGGCTATCGCGCGGCGATGCAGGGCCAGGCAATTCAGCTGCAGCTGGGCTACAGCCACGACATCACCTATCCCCTTCCGGACGGTATTCAGGCGCAGTGCCCGAAGCCGACGGAAATCGTGATCAGCGGGATCGACAAGCAGCAGGTCGGCCAGGTGGCTGCGGAGATCAGACGGTTCAGGCCGCCGGAGCCCTATAAGGGCAAGGGCGTGCGCTATGCGGGCGAGTACATCCTCCGCAAAGAAGGCAAGAAGAAGTAGCGGGATCAGAAATGAGCGCGTTGAACGATAGCTTTGTCCGGCGCACGCGCCGGGTTCGCCATTCGCTGAAGCGGACGGCCAACGGACGTGCGCGTCTGTCGGTGTTTCGCTCCTCCAAGCACATCTATGCGCAGGTGATCGACGACCGCTCCGGCAAGACCGTGGCGGCGGCCTCGAGCCTCGACAAGGATCTCAAGGGCGCACTGCCTAAGGGGAGCGATACGGCGGCGGCGGAAGCCGTGGGCAAGCTCCTCGCCGAACGTGCGGCCAAGGCCGGCGTCAAGGACGTCGTCTTCGATCGCGGCGGCTATCTTTATCATGGGCGCGTCAAGGCGCTCGCAGACGCGGCCCGCGAGGCCGGTCTGAACTTTTAGGTTTGAAGGAAAGGGTCTGACACGTGGCACGAGGTCCCCAATCGCGCGGTCCGCAAGGCAGAGACCGTGACGATCGCGACAGCGAATTCGTCGACAAGCTTGTTCACATCAATCGTGTGGCCAAGGTGGTCAAGGGCGGCCGACGCTTCGGTTTCGCTGCCCTGGTCGTGGTCGGCGATCAGAAAGGCCGGGTCGGCTTTGGCCACGGCAAGGCGCGCGAGGTGCCCGAGGCCATCCGCAAGGCGACCGAGTCCGCCAAGCGCAATCTGGTGAAGGTGCCGCTCCGCGAGGGCCGCACGCTGCATCACGATGTGCGCGGGCAGCATGGCGCCGGCAAGGTGGTCTTGCGCGCGGCGCCTCCGGGCACCGGCATCATCGCCGGCGGTCCCATGCGCGCGGTGTTCGAGACGCTCGGTATCCAGGACGTGGTGGCCAAGTCGCTCGGCAGCTCCAATCCCTACAACATGGTGCGCGCCACGTTCGACGCGCTGCGCCATGAGGATAGCCCGCGTGGCGTGGCCGCGCGGCGCGGGAAGAAGGTTAGCGATATCGTTTCACGCCGCCGAGATCAGGCGGGCGAAGGCGCCGAGGCGCAGGCCTAGAGCCAAAAGACAAGGTTGAAGAGAGATGGCCGACAAGAAGAAGACAATCGTGGTGGAGCAGATCGGGAGCCCGATCCGCCGTCCCGCCACGCAGCGTGCGACCCTGATCGGGCTCGGCCTGAACAAGATGCACAAGCGGCGGACGCTGGTCGACAGCCCTCAGGTGCGCGGCATGGTGGCCAAGGTGAGCCATCTGGTGCGTATCGTCGAGGACGAGGCCGGAGCCTAAGGAACAAGTATCATGCGACTGAATGAGATCAGCGACCTGCCGGGCGCGACCACTTCGAAGAAGCGTTTGGGGCGTGGAATCGGCTCGGGCCACGGTAAGACTTCTGGCCGTGGCCAAAAGGGTCAGAAATCCCGCTCCGGCGTGGCTGTGAAAGGCTTCGAGGGCGGCCAGATGCCGCTGCACCGGCGCCTGCCGAAGCGCGGCTTCGCCAACATTTTCGCCAAGGACTTCAACGAGGTGAATCTCGGCCGCGTGCAGACCGCGATCGACGCCAAGAAACTCGACGCCAAGAACCCGGTCACGGTGCAGGCGCTGCTCGAAGCGGGTCTGATCCGCCGCGTGCGCGACGGCGTGCGGTTGCTCGGGCAGGGCGAGCTCAAGACCAAGGTGTCCTTCGAGGTGACGGGCGCCTCGAGCGGCGCGGTCAAGGCGGTCGAGGCTGCCGGTGGCACCGTCACGGTGACGCCGATGCCGCGCCGGACCGCAAAACCGGACGGCGAGGGGAAGCCCAAGAAAGAACGCAAGGCGGCTGCAAAGTCGCCTGCCAAGAAGGCCGGGGGGGCGCCGGCCAAGAAGGCGGCGGCGAAGAAGGCTCCCGCTAAGAAAGACAAGTCCGAGTGAGATAAGGCGGCCTGATTGAAGGCCGTCCGATCGTCTCGGAGAAGGGTAGAGCGCCGATGGTTTCCGCCGCAGAACAGCTCGTCTCGAATTTGAATTTCGCGGCCTTCGCCAAGGCCGACGAGCTCAAGAAGCGCATCTGGTTCACGCTCGTCGCGCTCGTGGTCTACCGGCTTGGCACCTATATCCCGATCCCGGGCATCAACCCGGAAGCGCTCGCCGACGTCTTCCGCCAGCAGCAGTCCGGCATTCTGGGCATGTTCAACATGTTCTCGGGCGGCGCGGTCGGACGCATGGCGATCTTCGCGCTCAACATCATGCCGTATATTTCGGCGTCGATCATTATTCAGCTGCTGACCACCGTCTCGCCGCATCTCGAGCAGCTCAAGAAGGAAGGCGAGCAAGGGCGGCGGCAGATCAACCAGTACACGCGCTACGGCACGGTGCTGCTGGCGACGCTTCAGGGTTACGGCATCGCCGTGGGACTGGAGGGCGCCGGCAATATCGTCACCGACCCGGGCATGTTCTTCCGCATCACCACCGTGATCACGCTGGTCGGCGGCACCGTCTTCTTGATGTGGCTCGGCGAGCAGATCACGGCCCGGGGCGTCGGCAACGGCATCTCGATGATCATTTTCGCCGGCATCATCGCCGAGTTGCCCTCGGCTCTAGTCGGCACGCTGGAGCTTGGTCGTCAGGGCGCGCTGTCGATCGGGCTGATCATCGCCCTTTTCGTCATGGCCATGGGCGTAATTGCGTTCATCGTCTTCATGGAGCGGGCCCAGCGGCGGCTGCTGGTGCAATATCCAAAACGACAAGTCGGCAACCGCATGTTCCAGGGCGATGCCTCGCATCTGCCGCTGAAGCTCAACACCGCGGGCGTCATCCCGCCGATCTTTGCCTCCTCGCTGCTGCTGCTGCCGATCACCGTGGCAAATTTCTCGGCCGGCCAGGGTCCGGAGTGGCTGAGCTCGGTCACCGCCATGCTCGGCCGGGGGCAGCCGCTTTACCTTCTGATCTATCTGTCGCTGATCGTCTTCTTCGCCTTTTTCTATACGGCGGTGGTCTTCAATCCGAAGGACACGGCCGAGAACCTGAAGAAGTATGGCGGCTTCCTGCCCGGCATCAGGCCCGGCGAGCGTACGGCAGAATATATCGACTACGTGCTGACGCGGATCACCGTGGTGGGAGCGCTCTACCTGGCCGCGGTCTGCGTGCTGCCGGAGATCCTGATCGCCGAATGGGGCGTCCCGTTCTATTTCGGTGGCACCTCGCTCCTCATCGTGGTGAGCGTCACCATGGATACCGTGGCCCAGGTCCAGAGCCACCTGCTCGCCCATCAATATGAGGGGCTGATCAAGCGGGCCAAGCTTAGAGGAGCGCGGCGGCGATGAACCTGGTCCTGCTCGGCCCGCCCGGCGCGGGAAAGGGGACCCAGGCGAAGCGGTTGCAAGATCTGCGGAGCCTCGTTCAACTTTCCACCGGGGACATGCTGCGTGCGGCGGTTGCCGCCGGCACCGAGCTAGGGCGCCAGGCGGGCGAGCTCATGGAGCAAGGGCAACTCGTGCCCGATGCGCTGGTGATCGGCCTCATCGCCGAGAGCATGGACGAGGGCAAAGGAGGCGCGGGATTTATTCTCGACGGCTTTCCGCGGACCATCGGACAGGCCGAGGCGCTCAATACGCTGCTTCAGTCGCGCGGCGAGAAGGTGGACCGGGTCGTGGTCATCGAGGTGGACGACGATGCGCTCGTGGCGCGCATCACCGGGCGCTTCACTTGCGCCACCTGCGGGGAGGGCTATCACGAGCTCTTCAAGTTGCCGAAGGTGGAGGGCGTGTGCGACGTATGCGGTGGCACCAAGTTTAGCCGGCGCGCCGACGACACGGAGGAGGTTGTGCGGGAGCGTCTCAAGGCTTATCACGCTCAAACCGAGCCCCTGATCGGCTATTACAAGGCGCAAGACAAGGTCAGTGCCGTCGACGGCATGGCCGATATTGAGACGGTGCAGAAGGAGATCGACCAGGCGCTGGATGGAGCGTAAACGCGATTCAAGGCTCCTGGTTCTTCCGCCAGTTGACCTTGTCAAGCGGAATCGCTAAATAACGGCGTCACATTGCTTGATGGACTGACCGTCCCGGGGGTAGTGCCTGTCCGCGGTCGGTTTCGTTGTGTTCCCATAGGGTAATTTGGCTTTAATTTCAGCACGTTAGCGCGTGCGCGCGAGGAGGCGACGACGTGGCCCGAATTGCAGGCGTGAATATTCCGACCAATAAGCGGGTCGAGGTTGCGCTGACTTATATCCACGGCATTGGCGATACCTATGCCAAGGAGATCTGCGGCAAAATTTCCATCCCGTTCGAGCGGCGGGTGAACCAGTTGACCGAATCTGAGGTCATTCAGATTCGTGAGGTCATCGATCGCGACTATGTGGTCGAGGGCGATCTCAGGCGCGAAGTGTCCATGAATATCAAGCGCCTAATGGACCTTGGTTGCTATCGCGGTTTAAGGCACCGCCGTGGCCTTCCGGTCCACGGTCAGCGCACGCACACCAATGCGCGCACGCGTAAGGGCCCGGCCAAACCCATCGCCGGTAAGAAGAAGTAGAGACGCTCAACGCGCGGCCAAGCTCCGTCTTCGGGGCCTTGGCCGGCGCCAATTCGTGAATTGCGGGAATAAAGCATGGCCAAGGAAAAGACGCGGGTCCGTCGCCGCGAAAAGAAGAACATCACTTCGGGCGTCGCCCACGTGCAGGCGAGCTTCAACAACACGATGATCACCATTACCGACGCGCAAGGAAACGCGATTTCCTGGTCGTCGGCCGGTGCTATGGGTTTCAAGGGGTCGCGTAAATCGACGCCCTACGCGGCGCAGGTCGCCGCCGAGGACGCCGGCAAGAAGGCTGCCGAGCATGGCATGAAGAATTTGGAGATCGAGGTGCGGGGCCCCGGATCGGGCCGCGAGTCGGCGCTTCGCGCGCTCCAGGCCTCGGGCTTCAACATCATCTCGATCCGCGATGTGACGCCGATCCCGCACAATGGCTGCCGGCCGCGCAAGCGCCGTCGCGTCTAACCCGAAAGGCAGGCTACCCCAAGATGCTGGACGAAGACATTCGCAAGCCGGAGCAGTCAGCTCCGCTCAACGATCAAGAAAGGGCGACCCCGGTGCTGCAAAAGAACTGGCAAGATCTCATCAAGCCCACCAAGCTCAACGTCGCGCCCGGCCGTGATCCGGCGCGGTTCGCCACAGTCGTGGCCGAGCCGCTGGAACGCGGGTTCGGCCTGACGCTCGGCAATGCCTTGCGCCGTGTGCTGCTGTCCTCGCTCCAGGGCGCGGCCATCACCTCGGTGCATATCGACGGCGTGCTGCACGAGTTCTCCTCCATTCCAGGCGTGCGCGAGGACGTGACCAACATCGTCCTCAACATCAAGGAAATCGCCATCAGTCAGCACTCCGAGGGCATCAAACGCATGGTGCTCCAGAAGGAGGGCCCGGGCGTGGCCACAGCCGGCGACATCCAGGGCGGCTCCGAGGTGGAGATCCTCAATCCCGAGCATGTGATCTGCACGCTCGACGAGGGCGCCGCAATCCACATGGAGTTCACTTCGTCCTCGGGTAAGGGCTATGTGCCGGCCGAGCGCAATCGTCCCGACGATGCGCCGATCGGCTTCATCCCGGTCGACTCCCTGTTCAGCCCGGTGCGCAAGGTCTCCTACAAGGTGGAGAACACCCGCGAGGGGCAGATCCTCGACTTCGACAAGTTGTCGATGGAGATCGAGACCGACGGCTCCGTGCGTCCCGAGGATACGATCGCGCTCGCCGCGCGCATCGTCCAGGACCAGCTGTCGGTGTTCGTGAACTTCGAGGAGCCGAAGAAGGAGCAGACCTACGAGCGGCAGCCCGAGCTCGTGTTCAACGCCGCGCTGCTCAAGAAAGTCGACGAGCTCGAGCTCTCGGTCCGTTCGGCCAACTGTCTGAAGAACGACAACATCGTCTATATCGGCGACCTGATCCAGAAGACGGAAGCTGAGATGCTGCGCACGCCGAATTTCGGCCGCAAGTCGCTCAACGAGATCAAGGAGGTGCTTGCCTCCATGGGCCTGCATCTCGGCATGGAAGTGCCGGATTGGCCGCCGGAAAACATCGAAGAGCTGGCCAAGCGCTTCGAGGACCACTACTAGAATTCAGGCCGCGCGGTTAGCGGCCTTACGAGCTCCGAGAAGGGGAGGATAATGCGTCACCGCAAAGCAGGCCGGAAGCTCAACCGGACGCCTACGCATCGCAGCGCGCTTCTGTCGAGCCTGGCAAACGCGCTCATCAAACATGAGCAGATCGCGACGACGCTTCCCAAGGCGAAGGAGTTGCGCCGGGTCGCCGACCGTCTGATCACGCTCGCCAAGCGCGGCGACCTTCATGCGCGCCGTCAGGCCTATGCCCGCATTCGCGACGACGTCATGGTGGCGAAGCTGTTCGAGACGCTGGGTCCGCGCTATGCCGAGCGTTCGGGCGGCTATACGCGGGTGTTGAAGGCGGGTTTCCGTTACGGCGATTCCGCGCCGATGGCGGTCATCGAGCTAGTGGACCGTGACGAGGACGCCAAGGGTCTCGACTCCGGCCCGACCCAAGAGCGCGAGGACGAGGGCGAGCAGGCCGCCGCGTAGCGGCTCGCCGCAAGCTTTGGCTTCAATGAGTAAATTGAAAGGCGCGCCGCTGCCCAGCGACGCGCCTTTTTCAATTCCGGCACTGTGGCCTCGCAGCTAGTTCAGGTCCTCATCCTCGGACCGGTCGCGGCCCTTGGAGACAGGGTTGCCGGCGGCCGGTTCGCGCTTGTCATAGGCGGCGATGGCCTTCTTCTTGATGCCGGTTACGCCGTCATTGAAGATGCCTGAGATGATCTTCGTGGCCTCGGCGTCTTCCACGCCGTCGGCGTCAAACTCAGCCTCCCACTCGATCTCGACGCGGTCGGGCTCGTCGTCCTCGCCCACTTCGAGCGTCGCCTTGTAATTCTTCACCGGGAGAGGGCCCTCGATAATCTCGTAACTGTAGCTCGTGTCGTCGCTGTCGGTCAGCTTCTCCTTGATCTTGCCGCCGTCACCGAGAGTAAGGATGCGGAAAGTATCGCCGCCTTCCTCGATCTGCTCGCATTCGGTCACGGCCGGATGCCAGTCCTTGATGGCGCAGAAATCGCCAACCACGGCCCAGACCTCGGCGGGCTTACCGGGCGCTTCTCTCCGCTTCTTGACCTCGATGGCTTCCGCCGCGGCGGTCCAGGCAAAGGTGGCGGCCAGAGCAACCAGGGTTAGCTTGAAAACACGCATGCGTTTCTCTCCAATTGTTTATGTGTTGCGGGCGGCAAGTTGCCGCCGACGGTGGGCATCTTAGTTCAAACCTGTTGAGCGGCAACCGTGTTCCCTTGGATTTTCGCCGCAAGAAGGCCAGTTTTCTTTGGGAGACGGTCTCCCGGTGCTGGTATATCGAAGCTGTACTTTTAGCCTTCTCG
>NZ_JBPPND010000007.1:0-3590 GCF_051306395.1 Methyloceanibacter sp. | reverse complement strand
AGAAGCTACGACATCGTGGACGAAATCGCCGGTCGGGCCGTCCTCACAGGTGCAAAATTCCTCGGCGTGCGCCAATCGGACATTCCCAATGGAGCGCCGCTCGCAGCAATTTTGCGTTATCCGATCTAAATTTACCCCGTCACGCTCTCCTTGCGGCACAGTTCGGCGATGCTGCCCTCGCCGCACAGGCACTAAAGCACGATGCGGATCTTCTCTTTGGCCTAGAAGTGCCGCCTAGAGCACTTCAGAGTTAGGCGGAATCGGGGGATTCCCAAATCGGTTGCGTTCTGATTCAAGATGCATGCTGGAGGGAGGGAGCCGGCATGCATGGCGAAACCATATTCCGACGACCTGCGCGTGCGCGTAGCAGCGGCGATTGCGGATGGTGAGAGCTGCCGGTCGATCGCCGAGCGCTACGACATCGCGCCTTCAACGGTCGTGAAATGGTCAACGCGTGCGCGAGACGGGCAGCCCGGCACCTGCCAAGTTCGGTGGCCATCGGACGTGCAGTCTCGATCCGTATCGCGCCTTCGTGCTCGAGCAGATCGACGACGTACCCCATCTGAGTAAGCGCTGCCGCGCTCCCACGTTGACGGGTCAGTTGGGGATCTTGGCGTAGGCCCAGGGCATGAGGTCGTCGATCTTCGACGCGGGCCAGCCATTGACGAGCTTTGTCAGCGTGTCAGTGAGCCAGGCGTGCGGATTCACAGCGTTGAGCTTGCAGGTCTCAATCAGCGAGGCGACGATCGCCCAGTTGGCGCCGCCTTCGTCGCTGCCGGCGAAGAGTGCGTTCTTGCGGTTCAACGCGATCGGACGGATGCTGCGCTCGACTGTGTTGGAATCGATCTCGATGCGGCCGTCGTCTAGGAAGCGCGTCAAGCCATTCCAGTGATTGGTGCCATAGCGGATCGCCTCGGCGGTTTCGGACCTGCGTGGCAGTTTGGCGAGTTGCTCGCCAAGCCATGTCTTCAGCGTATCGACGAGTGGCCTCGTGCGTTTCTGTCGAACGGCGCGTCGCGTGTCGGCGCTTTGGCAGCGGACCTCCGCTTCGATGCCGTAAAGCGCGCCGATCTTGTCGAGTGCCGCCGATGCGATCGGCGCGTTGCCACCTTTCGCGAGGTCGTAGAAACGGCGTCGGAAGTGGCTCCAGCAGTAGGCGAGCGTGACCGGGCCTCCGGCGCGAACTGGATCGGCCAACCCGTTGTAGCCATCATAGCCGTCGACCTGCAGAACGCCGTTGAAGCCGGCGAACATCGTGCGGGCATGCTCGCCGCCGCGGCCGGGCGCGTAATGGTAGGCGACCGCTGGCGGATCGCTGCCGCCCCACGGTCGATCATCGCGCGCAACAGCCCAGAGGTAACCGGTCTTCGTCTTGCCGCGCCCAGGATCGAGCACTGGACAGCGCGTCTCGTCGCAGAAAAGCTTCGTCGAGCGCATCAGGTGTTGGATCAGACGCGCATACAGCGGCTCGAGTTCGGCGGCGCCGAAGCCCACCCAATGGCAGAGCGTCGAGCGATCGATGACGATCCCGTCGCGGGCGAAGATCTGCGATTGCCGATAAAGCGGAGTGTGGTCGGCGTATTTTGATACGAGCACGTCGGCGACGAGTGCTTCCGTCGGGATGCCGCCTTCGATCAAGCGCGCCGGCGCGGGCGCCTGCACGATACCGACAACATCGTCGGCGCCGGTCTTCTCGCAATTTCGACAGGCGTACTTCGGTCGGCGAGTCACGAGCACACGCAGTTTCGCCGGCACCTTGTCGAGCCGCTCGGAGCGATCCTCGCCGATCTGATGCAGTTCGCCGCCACAGCAGGGGCAGGCTTTCGTGGCAGGTTCGACGACGATCTCCTCGCGCGGCAAATGCGTGGGCAAGTGGCCGCGGTTGGCCTTGCGCTTTTGCGTGCTCGCTGCCTTCAGTGTTGCATCGGTCTTTTCGAGTCTCGCCTCTTCCGCAGCGACCGCCGTCTCGATGTCTTCGAAACCGAGGTTCAGTTGATCGGTATTGAGTTTCTCCGACTTGGCGCCGAAGTGCGCGCGGCGCAGTTGCGCCAGGAGATGACGGAGCCGATCGCTCTGAGCGCGCTCGGCGAGAAGCAGCGCCTTTAGCGCCGCAATGTCATCCGGCAGATCTTCGAGCGCCAGCGTCATGCTCCGAGACTCGCTGATTTGCCCGTCCCCGCGCCAGCATCATGCTGCACGACGATGTGGATCACTGCGCCGCTGTGGGGCGCGCGACACGCTGCGCATGCACGCGAGACCAATCGAGCCCTTCAAGCAGCGCCGACAATTGTGCGGGCGACAGGCGCATGACGCCGTCTTCGACCTTCGGCCAGCGGAACTTCCCGCCTTCGAGGCGCTTCGTAACCAGGCACACACCGGTGCCGTCCCAGAACAGCAGCTTGACGCGATCGGCGCGCTTCGAGCGGAACACATAGACGATGCCGGAGAATGGCTCGAGTTTCAGCTCCGCCGCAACGAGCGCCGCTAGACCATCCATGCCCTTGCGGAAGTCCACGGGCTTCGTCGCGATCAGAACGCGTGGGTTCGTCGGCAAGATCAACTGATTGCCCTCAGCGCCTTCAACACGACCGCGAGCGTCTTTGCATCCGCGGCCCCTCGAATGCGGACCGTCGTCGCACCAACGCTGATCTCGATCGTCCCGGGCTCGACGGGGGCTGCAACCGCGGGCTGTGGACAGACCGCCGCCGTTTCGATCACCACGGGCGCGAACATCGATGCCGCCGAAGTGCGCTGCGCTTCGATCAATGCCTCGGCCTCGGAACGCCACCGCTTACGCCAGCCGAACAGTTGCTGCGGATTGACGTCATGCCGCCGGGCGATCTCCGAGACGTTCACGCCCGGCTCGAGCGCCCGCGCGACGATCGCGATCTTCTCGGCATCGGGCCAGTCCCGGCGCCGTTCCGGCCCGGTGATAACCTCGACCCGGCGAGGCCGACGCACGGTAGTGTCATCGCTATGGTCAAACATATGGTCAAATCGATCGCCAACCCTCTGGCGACTCTGACCAACCCGCTCACTGCCCGCTACGTGGGAACCGAGCAGCGCTTACAGACCGCCTACATCGCGCCGGGCAGTCCTTGGGAAAATGGCTACGTCGAGCCGTTCAATGCCCGCATGCGAGACGAGCTCCTGAACGGTGAAATCTTCTATTCGCTAAAAGAGGCTCAGATCATCATCGAGGGATGGCGACAGCACTACAATACTGTGCGCCCTCACGCTTCGTTGGGATATCGACCACCGGCACCAGAAGTGTTCGTACCCGGCCTCGCGGTGTGGCCACCTGTGCGCTTTGACGGCGCTCCGACGGTCGCGCTCCGTCTGGCGCGAAAGCCGACCATGAACTAACATTGGAGCTGGATCACTTCGTGGGGGCTGATCACTCTAGCATCCTTGGCTGCCCCTTGGGACGCCCCCTAGCACCCCTCGTTTTAAGTGGTACTTTTCCTTCGTATACTTCCATGACGTGGGCACCGAGGTGGGGCGGCAGAGGTCGCCCTTCATCTACAAATCGCCTCGCAAAGGCCTGCAGCACGTCGAGTGCTTGCATATCGCCTTCTCTAGCGCGGTAG
>NZ_JBPPND010000006.1:0-5313 GCF_051306395.1 Methyloceanibacter sp. | reverse complement strand
ACACCGGCGCCTCCTTGCCCCGCCGGTACCACACCCGGCTGCCTTGCGCGTCCCCGGTCTCCACGCCGCACCATGCCGCCGACCCCAGCCGTTCGTCGCCGCACGACAAGCCCTCACCTGGCGTCTCTTCGATCCCGGTCATGGGTTGGACCGCGCCGGCCCGCCGCTCCGCCGCGGCGACCAGCGCGCGCGAATACGGGTGCCGGCTGGCCGAGGCCAGCGCCGCCGCCGACGCCAAAACGCTATCCGAAATATCCTCTATATCAATCAGTTGGGGCTTTCCGAGAGTCAGCGTTCCGGTCTTGTCGAAGACCACCGTGTCGATCTCGGCGATGCGCTCCAGCCCGTCCGGCGCCTTGACCATGATGCCCCGCTTGAAAAGGCGGCTAGCGGCGGCGATCTGCACCGCCGGCACGGCGAGCGCAAGCGCGCAGGGACACGTGATGATCAGCACGGCTATGGCATAAGTGAGCGCCGTCTGCCACGTGGCGCCGAACGCAAGCCAGCCGATGAATGTCGCAAGCCCCAACCCATGCACGGCCGGCGCGTAGATTTGCGCGGCACGGTCCGCCAGCCGGCGATAGCGCGCCTTGCCCTGCTCGGCGGCCAGCATCAACCGGCTGATCTCGGCAAGCAGCGTCGCGTCGTCGGCCGCCGTGACGTCCACCTCCAAGCTATGCGTCAGGTTGAGTGTGCCCGCATAGATTTGCGTGCCGGTCTCGACGGATGCAGGCGCCGTCTCGCCCGTGATCAGGCTCTGATCGATCTGTCCGCGGCCGCATACGACGACGCCGTCCGCCGCGACCCGCTCACCCGCGGCGACCAGCAGCCGGTCACCGGGCCGAAGTGCATTGGCGGCGACCTGCCGCCGCGTTCCGTCCGGGTCGCGCACCGTGGCGATGCCGTTCTGCAAACTCAGACGGTTCTGCGCTTCGCCGCGCGCGCGCACCCGCAACGTCTCATCGAGATAGCGCCCGACCAGAAGGAAGAACAGCAAGGTGACGGCGGCGTCGAAATAGACCTGCTCGGTATTGAGCATGGTTTGATAGAGGCTCATGCCCGTCGCCAGAATGATGGCTAGCGAGATCGGCACGTCCATGTTGAGCCGGCGCCCTTTGAGCGCCGCATAGGCCGACGTGAAGAACGGCGCCCCCGCATAGACGACCGTGGGCAGCGCGATCAGCGCGGAGAGCCAGCGGAACAGCCCGGCTAAAGCTGGGTCCATATCTCCGCCTTCCCCCGACCACACGGCGATGGAGAGGAGCATGATGTTCATGGCGGCGAAGCCCGCCACCGCCACGCGCCGCAGAAGATATTTCTGCCGCGCATCGCCACGGTCCTGCTTGGCCGTGTCCATGGGGGAGGCCGTGAAGCCGATGCGGTCGAGGGCACCGATCAGCGCGACCTCGCCGGCTTTTGCCGGGTCATAGGTTACGGTTAGCCGCTTGGCGGCGAGCGAGGCGCGCGCGCTGTCGACGCCAGGCACCCGCATGGCAGCCCGCTCCACAGAGCGCAGGCAGGCGCCACAATGCATATCCTCGACAGCGAGGGTCAGCGTGGCCGCGCCCGCTTCCGCCGCCTGCTTGGCAAATGTGGTCGGATGCGCCGTCATGGCCGGTCCGCCACGAAGAGACGCCGCTTCAAACGGTGCAGCGGCTCGCCGTCCTGATGCAGCAAAGACTCCACGGAGAGCACCCAACTCCCGGGTCCGAGCGCCACGTCGGCGGCATAGACCCCCGGAGAGACTTCCGTGAACGCGAGGGCCCGGTCCTCCCGGTTCGTGGCCGGGCGCGTGAGTTGCCCGTCGAGCCTCAGGCCAGAGACCGGTTCCGCCGTTTTGTCGGCGAACCGCAAAGTAAGCCTTGCCGCAGCCGGATCATAGGCGATCTCGCTATGCCAGCCGAGCGCGGCCTGGCGCTCCCCGGCGGCAATCGTCTCGTTATAGGTAAGACCGCTGCGGTAAGGGTCCGGCCTGTCACCACCGCTGAACGTGCCGAGCGCGTAATAGACGAGCAGCCCGTTGGCCACGAACATCACCCCAAAGAAAGCGACAAGACCCATCAGCACATGGCGCCCCTCGATGCCGTTCGCGAACCAGCGATGTGCAAACCCGCCTTGTGTTCTCATCGCGGCGGCCCCTGGAATGTCGCTTCGTGGGCGGTCTCGTTGCCGCTGGCGATGTCGGTGATCACGATGTCGAACGTCGTGGCCTGCTCCGGAAGCGCGTGTGTCCCCTGCTTGTCGAGTGTCACATAAAGCCGGACCGACTGAATGTTGTCCGGCGGCACCGGCACGACACCCCCTTCATGGCCCACCATGTCGAGCTTGGCGCCGGGCAATCCTTCGACGCCGAGTTTGAAGACGCGCGGAAGATAGAGCTTGTTCATGAGCTTGACCGTGAAGCCGTTGCGCACGCCGCCATCCGACAGCCGGACATAAAGCGGATTACGGTCATGCAGCACGTTCACGTCGAGCACGGGCCGTATGGCCAGCGCCACAACCATGATGAGGCCCACCACGGCAATGGCCGCGGCGTAGAGGATCACGCGCGGGCGCAACAGCTGTAGCGGTTCGGCGTTCTCTGCGCCGGCATCGAGATTGCGCACGGTGTCGTAGGCGATCAGCCCGCGCGGCCTGCCCACCTTGTCCATGATCCCGTCGCACGCGTCGATGCACAACGCGCATTGGATGCACTCAAGCTGCGGTCCGTCGCGAATGTCGATGCCTGTCGGACACACGGCCACGCATTGCCGGCAGTCAATGCAATCCCCGCGCCCCTCCCAGGACTGCCCCGCCTTATGCGGCCCATGCGGCTCGCCCCGCCAGGTGCGATAGGAAATCAGCAGCGAGTCCCGGTCGAACATGGCGCCCTGGATGCGCGGCCAGGGGCACATATAGATGCACACCTGCTCGCGGGCGATGCCGCCGAGCACGTAGGTGGTCGCCGTGAAGAGCCCGATGAAGAGATACGCCACCATCGGCGCGTCGAACGTCACCAGCTCTCTGGCAAGGGTAGGCGCGTCGGCGAAGTAGAAGACCCAGGCGCCGCCAGTGGCGACGGCGATCAGCAGCCAGCTGATATGGG
Source organism: Methyloceanibacter sp. (assembly GCF_051306395.1). Lineage (GTDB taxonomy): Bacteria > Pseudomonadota > Alphaproteobacteria > Rhizobiales > Methyloligellaceae > Methyloceanibacter. The sequence continues at coordinate 2,228 of NZ_JBPPND010000006.1, read as the reverse complement.
TCGCCGACTTCTTCCAGATCGTTTCGGCGGCCCACGGATCCTTGTCGAGCTTGAGACGCTGGTTCCGGTCTCCCTGCCAGAAGCGCTCCACGGCGATCATCAGATCGGTCCACACTGTCTGCGGACAGGTGTAGCCGCACCACACACGCCCCGCGATCGCGGTGACGAGGAACAGCGCCAGCGCCGCCAGAACCAGCAGTCCCGTGACGAAGTAGAACTCCTGGGGCCAGATCTCGAGGAAGAAGAAGTAGAAGCGGCGCGCCGGCAAATCGATCAGCACGGCCTGATCGGGGAGATACGGTCCCCGGTCCCAGCGGATCCACGGGAACACATAGTAGATGCCAAGCGTGACCGCCATGACGATCCATTTGGCCGTCCGAAACCGGCCATGCGCCTCCTTGGGATAGACCTTCACCCGCCCGGCGTAGAGAGACTGCCTCTCATTGCCGACCGTGGGCACATCGCTCCGCGCCACGCCAGGCGCCGCCTCGACGGGGCGCGCGTTTCCGTTTCCGCCCGCCATCGGGGCGCTGTGCTGTACGTGCACGTCGATCATTGCCATCACTTTAGCCCTTTGGGGCTACTCGCCGCCGCCCAGCGAGTGGACATAGATGGCGAGTTCCTTGACCGTCGCGGGATCGAGGCGCTCGTGCCATGCCGGCATCATGCCGCTGCGGCTATTGGTAATCGTCTCCACGACGGTCGCCTTGTCGCCGCCGTAGAGCCAGAGCTCGTCCGCAAGGTTTGGCGCACCGAGCGCCTGATTGCCTTGGCCTTCCGGCCCATGGCACGCGGCGCAGTTCGTGGCGAAGAGCGCCTGCCCCCGTTCCGCGGCCTCTTCATCGCCTTCATTGCCGGAGAGCGACAACACATACTCGGCGACGTCGGACACTTGGTCCGGCTTCAACATGCCGAGCTTGCCGAAAGCCGGCATCTGACTGTTGCGGGTCTCGGCGTCCTCGGCGCGAATGCCGTACTGGATCGTGTGGTGGATCGCATCGAGCGAGCCGCCCCACAGCCAAGCATCGTCCTGCAAGTTCGGATAGCCGATGGCCCCTTGCGCGCCGCGGCCGTGACAGGGCGCACAATTATCGCCGAACGCCGCCGCACCGCCGGCTAGCGCGAAGTTGAGCAACTCCGGGTCGGATTGGATGGTCTCGAGATCGCTCGCGGCGATTCTGTCGCGGAAGCCGGCCTTCTCAGCTTGCGCTTGCGCCAAGTCCTCTGCGACGACCTCGCGCTGGCTATAGCCGAGATAGCCAGCCGTATGGCTCGAAATCAGCGGCCAGGTTGGATAGAGAATCCAATAGCCGACCGCCCAGACGATGCAGGCATAGAACGTATAAAGCCACCATTTGGGCAGCGGCTTGTTCAGCTCCTGGATGCCGTCCCACTCATGGCCGGTCGTCTCCTCGTCCGCTGACGTCTCGCCTTGTTCCTTGGCCATGGCTCAGTCGTCTTTCTTGTTCTCGGGCCCGGGCTCCGGGTCCTGTTCCAGCGGCAATTGTGCCGCCTCGTCGAATTTCTTCTTATTGCCTGGCCAGAACGCGTAGATCACCACGGCGGCGAACAGCGCGATGAAGAACAGGAGCGCCGCCACTTGGCTGATGGATGCCACTTGCTCGTAGGTCATCGCGTTCTCCTCACCTGAGATTGGGGCCCGCGGCGTCGAACGTCGCGAAGTCGACCAGCGTCCCCAGCATCTGCATGTAGGCGATCAGCGCATCGAGCTCTGAGATGTAGCTCGGGTCGCCGTCGAACGGCCGCGCTTGCGCCTTGGGATAGCGCTCGAGAAACGCTTCGAGCGCCTCTGTGTTCGCGCCCGCCTGTCGCTCCAGATCGGCACTCGCACTCGCGATCATCTCTTCGGTGTAAGGCACACCGACAGTGGCGTTGACACGCAAGCGCTCCCCGATGTCGTCATAGTCGAGTTCGCGCTCAGCCAGAAACGGATAGCCCGGCATCACCGATTCCGGCACGACCGATCGAGGATCGACCATATGCGCGCGATGCCACTCGTCCGAATACTTGCCCCCGACCCGCGCGAGATCGGGGCCCGTGCGCTTCGAGCCCCATTGGAAGGGATGGTCGTACATGCTCTCGGCGGCAAGGCTGTAATGGCCGTAGCGCTCGACCTCGTCCTTGAGGGAGCGGATCATCTGACTGTGGCAGGTGTAGCATCCTTCGCGGATATAGATGTCCCGGCCTGCGAGCTCGAGCGGCGTGTA
>NZ_JBPPND010000005.1:0-8582 GCF_051306395.1 Methyloceanibacter sp. | reverse complement strand
TGGGACAAGTCCTACACGGAGTCCGGCGCCATGCATTTCCAGAATGCGATTCCGCGGCTTGCCGACCGCAAGCCCGTCGAGCGCGACTACACCGCGTGGCTCGGTTTCCGCGCACTCGCCGACGCGGCCATGAAGTCCGGCAAGGTCAAGCCCAAGGACGTCAAGAAATACATGCTGTCCGACGACTTCAAGCTCGAGGCCTTCAAGGGCCAGGCGCTGAGCTTCCGCGATTGGGACCATCAGATGCGCCAGCCGGTCATCCTCGGCGGCGGCACGCGTGTCCCGGTCTCGACTTCGCCCCAGGAAGGCTTCCTGCACCAGACCAATCTCACCGATACGCTCGGCTTCGATAGGCCTGAGTCTAAATGCAAGTTCTAACGCCCATCCAAATGAAGGTAGACCCATGACTCGTATTAGTCTTGCCGGGGCCTCCGCTGCGGCGCTGCTTCTCTTCGCAGTCCCTTCCCACGCCGAGACCATCTTCGTCTCCAATGAGAAGGACAACACGGTCACCGTCATCGATGGCGAGACCCTGAAAACGATCAAGACCATCGAGACCTCCCGGCGGCCGCGCGGCATCGTCCTGAGCCCGGACTACAAGGAGCTGTTCGTGGCCGCTGGCGACGGCGACATCATCGACGTGGTGGACACGGCGAAGCTGGAAGTCGTGCGCACGCTGGAATCGGGACCCGATCCCGAACTCATGGCCGTCGATTCCAAAGGTGACGTCATCTACATCGCCAACGAGGACGATAGCCTGGTCACCGTCATGAACATCGGCAGCGGCGAGGTTCTGGGCGAGGTGCCCGTTGGCGTCGAACCGGAAGGCATGATCGTAAGTCCGGACGACCGTTACACCGCCGCCACGTCCGAGAGCACCAGCATGGCGCATATCATCGACAACAAGACGATCAAGCTGGTGGGCAACATCCTTGTCGACAGTCGCCCCCGAGAGGTCAAGTTCTCAAAGGACATGAAGGAACTCTGGGTGTCATCGGAGATCGGCGGTACGGTCTCCATCGTCGATACCAGCGATTGGGACAATCCGCAGAACTGGAAGGTCATAAAGAAGATCGGTTTCGAGGTTCCGGGTTTGCGCCCTGAGCAGCTTCAGCCCGTCGGCATGGACTTCGACGAGGACCACGGCCGCGTCTTCGTTCCGTTGGGCCCGGCCAACCGCGTCGCGGTGATCGATGCAAAGACGAAGGAAGTCATTGACTATGTCCTCGTGGGCCAGCGGCCGTGGCACGGCGAGTTCAGTCCAGACTTCTCGAAGTACTATGTCGCCAACGGTCTCACCAACGACCTGACGGTGATCGACGCGGAAACCTTGAAGGCCGAGAGATCGGTCCCGGTGGGGCGCCTGCCCTGGGGCGTGGCGACCATGCCGGGGAAGCCGGGCGAATAGGGCCGCGACAGCCGACTAATCGCTGCGGACGCGCCGGCCGATGAACTGGGCGACCGCCTCCGCGGCAAGGATCGCCCCGAGCGAGATCGCGACCGACACGAGTGTCAGCCGAAGAGCACCTGCGTCCCCGCCGGGAACCTGCGTGAAGGTGTAGATCAGGCTCGGCAGGGTCTGCGTCTCGCCCGGGATATTGGAAACAAAGGTAATGGTCGCGCCGAACTCGCCCATCGACCGGGCGAAGGCCAAAATAGCGCCGGCGATAACGCCGGGCGCGATCAGGGGCAGCGTCACCGTGAGAAACACCCATGCCCGACTGGCGCCGAGCGTGCTTGCCGCCTGCTCGAGCCGCCGGTCCACCGCTTCCACCGACAGCTGAATGGCGCGGACCAGAAGCGGGAACCCCATGATGGCGCAGGCGAGCGCGGCTCCCGTCCAGCGGAAGGCGACCGCGATGCCGAATGTCTCGGCCAGCCAGCTGCCGATCGGGCCTTGCCGGCCGAACAGCAGCAGCAGCACGTAACCGGTAACCACCGGCGGCAGCACCAACGGCAGAAGCACAAACGCGTTGAGGATAGGGCGCCCCCAAAACCGGCCCCGCCCGATCAGCATGGCGACCGCGATGCCAAAGGGCAGGCTCGCAAGCGTCGCCACCGTGGCGACGCGGAGAGACAGCTTGATGGCGGTGAGTTCCTCGGGCGTCAGACTAAGCACGATGAAATCTTATCACCTGCCGCCGCGACACCTAAGCAAGAGCGGGGAGGGGCGCGGCCGGGCTTAAGTGCCCCGGGCCTCGTTCATTCAAGGATTGCTTCCTTCACCAGGGGGTCGAGCCCTTCGCCCCCCTGGTCCACATAGGCGAAGATCGCCGTACGCATGCGTGGGTCCCAGAACTGCTTGAGATGATTTACGATTCCCGGAACGACCTCGTCCTTCCGCTGATACTGGAAGAACTTGTCGATCTGGTTCGCCATATGGACGAGGGTGTCGGGCTTCATGGGACTTGAGGCGCTCCGTGGCTTCGCGGGAGGAGGGTGGGGCTACTCGGCCGCCACCAGAGGCTCGGCGATGCGCCGTGCCGCCTTCGACAACTCCTCGTATTCCTCCTGCCATTCGGACGGCCCGTCGGACGGCGCGACCTGCACGGCCGTCACTTTGTACTCGAGACAGTTTGTGGCCCAGTCGGAGAACTCGGTGGTCACCACGTTCACCTGTGTGCTCGGGTGGTGGAAGGTCGTGTAGACCACGCCCGGCGCCACGCGATCGGTGATCAGCGCCCGCAAAGTGGTTTCGCCGGTACGGCTTGCGATCTTCACCCAGTCGCCGTCGCGCACGCCGGGCCCGATCGGGATTCCTGATCGATGACAAGGAGTTAGGGGCCGGCTTTGGGCGGCGCTGGGCGGCGTTCCGTACTAGCCGAGCACAGGTCCGGAGGGCACGTGCGCGTTCAGGATCGGCGCGAGCTGCTTGGCCTCGCTCACCAGCGCATTGATCAAAGGCGTCAATGGGTTGCGCTGAGGCACCACGAGCCCGATCGAGTGGGACACCTCGGGCTCGACGATGGGAATGGCGCGCACCTTCTCCGTAAGGCCGAGACCTTCGGCAAGCTTGGCGGGCATGACGCTCGCCCACTTTCCTGTGCGCACATGGGCGAACAGGACGATGATGGAATCAGATTCGAGCGTCGGCGCGACCTCCGAGCCCGCCTCGCGGAGCAGAGTCTCGATGATCCGCCGATTCTGCATGTCCGGCGTCAGCAGGCAGAGCGGCACTTTACCCACCTCCGCCCAGGTGACCTCGTCCCGGTCGCCGAGCGGACTGTCGGCGGAGGCGAGCAGCCGGTATTCCTCGCTATAGAGCGGAACGGTCTGCACCCGGCCGAGCGGTTCGTTGTCGAGATAAGTCAGCCCGGCGTCGATCTCGAGATTTTCCAACATGCCGAGGACTTCGATCGAGTTGCGCGACCAGATGGTGAAGCTCACATCCGGATGCTGCGCCCGGTAGGGCGTGGTGATGAGCCCCACCATGGCGAGCGCCGTGGGGATCGCGGCGATGCGGATATGGCCGGCGAGGCCATGCTTCAGCGCGTCGATCTCCTGGCGCATGGCGCGGGTGTCGCCCACGATGCGGCGGGCCCAGTCGAGCACCCGCTCACCTTCCGGCGTGAAGCCTCTGAAGCGGGAGCCGCGCTCCACCAAGAGCACGCCGAGCGTGTCCTCGAGCTGCTTGATCCCGGCCGAAAAGGTCGGCTGGCTCACGCCGCAGGATTCCGCCGCGTGGCCGAAATGCCGCTCGCGGGAGAGCGCGATAATAAATTCAAGCTTATCGATCATGCCGTGCCGGGTCGGGAGGTCTGGTGGCCGAGACTATAGGGATTGTGGGACGGGCGTGCAGCTTCATCAACCGCCTCGCTCGGTTGCGCCCCTACTCGTCTTCCATTCGGAAGGTCTTGTGGCAGGTCTTGCAGGCGTCGATCACGCCCTTGAATTGCACTTTCCAGTTCGGCGCCCCGGGGGCCTCGAGCGCAAGGATCAGGTCCCTGGCCGCTGTATCGAGTCCCTCCGCATCGCCGGTGAACTCGTCCCACTTGGTCCACACTTCGGGCTTCGCCTCGCTCGGGTGCCCGCCGGTCCCTTCCGGAAAGAGGTCGGGAATCTGCTTCGAGGTTCTTTCGATCTCGCCCGCCGCCTCGGCGGCCTTAGCCGCGTCGAAGGGCACCTTTCCTTTGGCCATCTGGCCGATAACCTTCATGGCCTCTTTCTGCGTGTCCATCAGGTCCATGCGCTCCTTCACCACGCCGGTCGCGCCCTCATGGGCGAGCGCCAGGGGGACGAAAGCGAGGAGTGCTAGGGCAATTATGGCTGCGGGCCTGGTGAGCATGAAACGATCCTTGGCTGCGACAGTAAAAACGCTCCACGGCGTTCGATTATCTGCTTGTTTATCACGCCGCGGCCCGTTGCAAGGCTCGCGGGCCATCAAAAAATGGTTTACCACCGGGGCTCCAGGGAAGATGCCGGCACCACCGATGAGTAAAACGAGCCCAATCCCGCCGCGCGCGCTCGTCGCCGATATCGGCGGCACCAATGCGCGCTTCGCCGTGGCCGATCTCGTCACGCTTGAGGTCTCGGCCGTCCGCCGCTTCCGCAACGCCGACCATGCGAGCCTCGCGGATGCCATACGCTTTTATCTGAAGGACGTAAGCGAGGAGGTGGCGCACGCGGGCATCGCCGTTGCCGCGCCGGTGCTGCAAGACACCATCCAGCTCACCAACGCGCCCTGGTCCTTCTCTCAGAGCACGCTGGCGGGCGAGGCGGGGCTGGACGCGGTCCATATGCTCAACGATTTCGAGGCGCTCTCGCTGTCCTTGCCCTATCTCGCCCCGGACGAACTCCACCAGATCGGCGGAGAGCCGCCGGTCGAGCACGGGCCCAAGGTCGTGCTCGGTCCTGGGACCGGGCTCGGCGTCGCCGGTCTCGTCTGGTCCCCGACCGGCTGGGTCGCCGTCGCAAGCGAAGGGGGCCACGCCACCCTCGGCGCGGAGACTGAGGGCGAACTCGCGCTCGTCGAGCGCCTGCGAAAGGGACGTGAGCGCATCTCCGTGGAGCGCGCTCTGTCCGGCCCGGGGCTGACGGAGTTGCACCAGGCCATTGCCGCCTCCCGCGGGCACGGCGAGGAGGTGTTGGAGCCGATCGAGGTGGAGCGGCGGGCGCTGAGCGGCGAGGATGAGATCGCCGAGGAAGCCCTTGATATCTTTACCACGTGGCTCGGCCGTTTCGCCGGCGACGTGGCGCTCGTGTTTGGCGCGCGCGGCGGCGTCTATCTCGGGGGCGGCATCGCCCCGAAGCTCCTGCGCCGCCTGACCCAAGGCGATTTCCGCGAGGCCTTCGAGCGCAAGGGGCGTATGCAGCCCTTCGTGGCGCCAATCCCGGTCTATGTCATCCTCGCTGAGTTTCCCGCACTGAAAGGCGCTGCCGTGGGGTTGCGGGCGAAGCTCGCCAACGCCTGACAAGTTCCCGAAACTATTCACAGGAAACGATTCAGCCCGTGGCCTTCGCCACCGTACGGGCCACGTCGGCGATTGCCGTGTTCTGCTCGTCTCGGCTGGCATCCGACTCCGCCAGGTAGACCGCGATCAGAACGGGTTTCCCACTCGGCGGCCAGGCAATGCCCACATCGGTCGCCGTCCACGCATTACAGGTGCCCGTCTTGTCGCCGACCCGCCAAGTCTCGGGCAACCCTGCGCGCAAGCGGGCGTCGCCCGTCTCGTTGCCGATCAGCCACGCCGTGAGCTTGTTGCGCGACGCGCGGCTCAGCGCATCGCCCACGAGCACCGCGTTGAGATCCGCGATCATGGCTGTTGGCGTCGTCGTGTCGCGCGGGTCGTCCGGCGCCGCCTCGTTGAGGGCGGGCTCGATGCGGTCGAGGCGCGTCACGCCGTCTCCCAGCGAACGGACATAGGCGTTGAAGCCATCTGGTCCGCCGAGCGCTGCGAGCATGAGATTGCCCGCCGTGTTGTCGCTCAAGGTGATCGCCGCTTCGCAAATCTGCCCGAGCGGCATGGTCTGCCCCACATGCTTTTCGGTCCCCGGCGAGTAGGGCACGATGTCCTCGGCGCGGATGGCAACCGGCCGGTCGAGGGTCTCTTCGCCCGCATCGACCCGCGCGAGGATCGCGGCGCCCGCAAGCCATTTGAATGTGCTGCACAAGGGAAAGCGTTCGTCACCGCGCCGTGCCGCTTTGAGGCCTGAGCCGGTGTCGCGCACCGCCACGCCGAGACGTCCGCCCATTTTCGCTTCGATCGCCGCGAAGGTCTGCTCCAATGTCTTGGATGTCGCGGATGATGTCGCGGCGCGAGCCAATGGCACGACAGCGCACGCCAGCAAAGTGGCGGGCGCAGCCATGAGAAGTCGGCGCCGCGTGATCATGGCGCTGTCTTTACGGGCGGGAAGGGGCGGAATTTGGGCTCGGGAAGACGAGCGGGCTATTTGAACTCGACCTTGAGGATTTCGTAGGACTTACCGCCACCTGGCGTCGAGACCTCGACCACGTCTTTCTTGCGCTTGCCGAGGAGCGCCCGCGCGATCGGCGAGGTGATGGAGATCTTGCCTTCCTTCACGCTGGCCTCGGTCTCGCCGACGATGCGGTACTTCACCTTGTCGTCGGTGTCCTCGTCGACCAGCGTCACCGTCGCGCCGAACATGACCTGGTCGCCCTTGAGCTTGGAGACGTCGATGATGTCGGCGCGCGACAGCTTGTCCTCGAGGTCGGCCATGCGCGCCTCGGTGAGGCCTTGCAGGTCCTTCGCGGCGTGATATTCGGCGTTCTCCGAGAGGTCGCCGTGCGCGCGGGCTTCTGCGATCAATTTGATGATCCGCGGCCGCTCGACGGTCTTGAGATGCTTAATCTCAGCCTCAAGCGCGGTAAAGCCTTCCGCAGTCATCGGTACTTTATCCATGTCAGTCAAAGCTCCTTCGGGGGGTCCCCTTGGCAATACTGTCAAGGAAGTGACCCGTCCAAGTCAAGAATCTGTCGATTTTGACGGGTTGCCTAAGCCGTCTCGGCGAGTTTTGCGGAGCCTTTGCCGACATAGCTTTGCAAGGGGGCGACGGTCAGGCTGCCTTCCCGGAGGGCCTTGATGGCCTCGGTTGCGGCCAGGGCGCCGGCGAGGGTTGTATAGTAGGGGATGTGGCTGATCAAGGCCGACCGCCGGATGGACATGGAGTCGGCCAGCGCCTTGGCGCCCTCCGTGGTGTTGAACACGATGTCGATCTCGCCATTGGTAATGGCGTCGACGATATGGGGGCGGCCTTCCAGCACCTTGTTGACCCGCTCGCATGGGATGCCGTGGGCGTCGAGATGGCGCTTGGTGCCGCGCGTGGCGACGATGCGGAAGCCCATGTCCACGAGCTTGCGCACGGGCGCCAGCAGCCGCTCCTTGTCCAGGTCTTTCACCGAGACGAACACGGTGCCGGACAGCGGCAGCTTGGTGCCGCCGCCGAGCTGACTTTTGGCGAAGGCGACCGCGTAGTCCCGGTCGATGCCCATGACCTCGCCGGTCGAGCGCATCTCCGGACCGAGCACGGGATCGACGCCGGGGAAGCGCGCGAAGGGGAACACCGCTTCCTTCACGGCGATATAGTTGAGCTGCGGCCGCTTCAAGCCGAACGCGGCGAGCGGCTTTCCGGCCATGACCTCCGAAGCGATGCCGGCGATGGGCAGGCCGATCACCTTGGCGACGAACGGCACCGTGCGCGAGGCGCGCGGATTGACCTCGAGGATATAGATGTCGTCGTTCTGGATGGCGAACTGAACATTCATGAGCCCGATCACGTTCAGGGCGCGGGCAAGCTCGACCGCCTGCCGCTCGAGATCGGCGATGATTTCCGGCTTCAACGAATGCGGCGGGAGCGAGCAGGCCGAGTCGCCCGAGTGCACGCCGGCCTCCTCGATATGCTCCATCACGCCGCAGACGAACACGTCCGTTCCGTCGGCGAGCGCATCCACGTCCACCTCAATGGCGTCGCGCAAGTACGAATCGATCAGCACCGGACTCTTGCCCGATACCACCACGGCCTCCGTCATGTAGCGGGCAAGCTGCGTCTCGTCGTGCACGATCTCCATGGCGCGGCCGCCCAGCACGTAAGACGGGCGGATGACCACGGGGAAGCCGATGTTCCTGGCGATGGCGGCGGCCTCGTCCGCGGAACGCGCGATGCCGTTATGCGGCTGCTTGAGACCGAGCTGATCGATCAGCGCCTTGAAGCGGTCGCGGTCCTCGGCGAGATCGATGGCGTCGGGTGAGGTGCCGAGGATCGGCACCTTGGCTTGCTCAAGCGCCGCGGCCAGCTTGAGCGGGGTCTGGCCGCCGAACTGCACGATCACGCCTCTTAGCGTGCCGGCCTCTTGCTCCTTACGCACGATCTCCAGCACGTCCTCGAGCGTGAGCGGCTCAAAGAACAGCTTGTCGCTCGTGTCGTAATCGGTGGAGACGGTCTCGGGGTTGGAATTGACCATGATGGTCTCGAAGCCGAGGTCGCGCAGGGCGAAGGAGGCGTGCACGCAGCAGTAGTCGAACTCGATGCCTTGGCCGATGCGGTTCGGTCCGCCGCCCAGGATCATGATCCGCTTCTTCTTGCTGGCGCGCAGCTCGCCTTCTTCTTCCCAGGACGAGTAGTAG
>NZ_JBPPND010000004.1:0-6773 GCF_051306395.1 Methyloceanibacter sp. | reverse complement strand
CTCGCCGCCCGCGCGACAGCGTCCGGCTGCGTGCGAGCCGCACCTCCCGGCAGTGTGCCCCAGCGTAACAGGTTCGACACAATCACCTCGGCGGCCGCTTCGTTTCCGGTCGCGGTGAGGTGCACGTCATCGAGTAGGTTGGTGCGACCACAGCGACGGTAGCGAAGACTACAGCGACGGGAGCGAGGATTACAGCGAGTAGGCTCCAGCCGAAGCGAAGTTGAATTGGTGTGAGGAAGTCAGACAGAAGACCCTGTGTTTGGTTTCCTCGCCACCGAGTTTGCCGCAGGTCTATGCGGTCGGGTCAAATCCCCGCGTACCACTCGTAGCCGCGGTCTTCCCAATAGCCGCCCTTCCCCCGGGCGATCTGGGCAAAGCTGCTCACAGCCTCGATGGTGTGGACGTATTTGGGCTGCTTGTAGCCGAGCTGCCGCTCGATCCTCACGCGCATCGGCGCGCCGTTGGGGACAGGGAGCGTCTGGTTATTGAGACCGTAAGCGAGGATCGTCTGGGGATGCCGCGCATCCACGAGATCGCAGCTTTCATAATAGAAATTCGGTCCGGATGCTCCGCTGCCCATGTTGTCGTAGCAATGGAACACGATGTAGCGCGCGTCGGGCTTCAGCTTCACCTCGTCGAGCACCACAGACAGCGGCGTGCCCGTCCATTTCGCGATGCAGCTCCAGCCCTCGACGCAATCATGCCGCGTGATCTGCGTGCGCGACGGCATGTTGCGCAGCTCGGCCAGGGAATAGCTCTTGGGCGTTTCCACGAGACCGGTCACGGAAAGGCGATAGTCGGCGAAATCGTTCGCCTTTAGAGCCAGGTACTCCGCAGATTGCGGATCGGTCGATCCGTTGGGCCTTTGGCCTTGGCGGATCTCGCTTTCCGCGTATTCGCGCGCCAGCGCATCGCCGATCAAGAAGCGCTGAACGTAATACGTCACGTCGTTTGCCTTCTCGAGGATTTCGCGGACACTGCCGCCGCGATCGCCCAGAAAATTGAACGCGTCGCAGCCGCCAAGCACCAAGGACGACGCACCGGCGGCGCCGGCACCGATAAACGTCCTGCGCGTGAGGATCGTCTTGCTCATGACGCGGAGTCCCCCGTGGTCTCGGGGTCGGTGCGATACCAGCCCGTGATCATGGAGCGAAGCTCGTTGATGGGGCCGGCCGCGAACACCATCACGATGTGCACGAGGAAGAACAGGACGAGCAGCGTCATCGTGACGAAGTGAATGGTGCGCGCCGTCTGCCGGCCTCCGAAGATATCCAGAAGCCAGGGCCACGCGGCGTCCATGCCCGGACTCATCGTGAGGCCGGTCAAGACGATGACCGGGAAGAGCACAAAGAACACGATGCAATAGGTCAATTTCTGCAGGACGTTGTATCGGCCCGTGTGGCGAAAGCGGAAGCGCGCGTGATCGGCGACGTCACGCGGAAGCTGAGCAAGGTCCCTGCTCGTCGGCCTGAGATCCCGGCGGATATGACCGTTCACGAGGCTGGCGACGAGCCAGACGAAAAGCGTGGCGACCAGCACCCAGGCAAAGAAAAAGTGGACCACACGGCCCGTCGCCAGGTCGCGATAGGAGGGGATGGTCATGGCGGCGGGAAATCCGCGCGCTTGCGGATTCTCGCGCGTGCCGCTGAGGCCAAATACGCCCGTGGTGTCGAACTGCCGGCCGAAAATCGTGGTCCGGCCCTCAAGCCCTTGGGGCGTCCTGACCGTTCCCATAGCCAGAACGGAATTGTCGAAGCCGAAGCCGCTCTGCTTGCCGATATAAAGCGTGGAATGAGCGTTGAAGATTTGGAGCCCCGACAACAAGAGAAAGAACAGGGATATGGCCCAGATCCAATGGGTCGCCCGCGTCCAGATCGACTGCCGGTAGACCAGCGGCCTGGCGGTCTCGGAGTCGCGATGCGCTTCAGACAGGGCCATGGTGCCCTCTTGATTGGGGAGGGGAACCGTACCACCCCCGCCTACCGCGTGGCTACGGAGCGGCGTCATCACGTTTTGGCTATCGAGCACGGCGCTGAATTCTAAAGCCGGCTACGTGTCCGGCATAGATGTGAGGACCACTGGTTCCAACAGCCCCGTCACAATCGTCAACAGCGGCGACATTCAGGCGGTCGCCGGCCTATAGCATCGCGTTCTGAAGGGCTCATTCCTTATCGAGAAAGGACTACACAAAGCCGCACGCCGCAATTAAGTTCATGCCGCTGCTTGAGACGTTCGGTATTTCCCCTGAGCGCTCCGCCGCGTTGACGGCCGAGAACGGTCTCTCTTTCCTATTTGACGATCCCGTGGATGCCGAATTGATGCGGCAGCAGTTCGGGCGAGCCTTCCAAAGGTCGGATTCGACCCAAACAGCGCTATCATGATGACAATCAACACTACCAGTTCAGAAGCAGGCGCGGATCGTCGGACCTTTGCGATCATTTCGCATCCGGACGCCGGCAAGACCACCCTGACGGAGAAGCTTCTCTACTTCGCCGGCGCTATCCGAATGGCAGGTCATATTAAGTCGCGCGGCGAACAGCGGCGGACGCAATCCGACTGGTTGGCTATGGAGAGGGCCCGAGGCATCTCGGTCTCGAGTTCCGTCATGACCTTCGAGCACGCCGGACTGACGTTCAATCTGCTCGACACGCCCGGCCACCATGACTTTAGCGAGGACACCTATAGAACACTGAGCGCGGTGGACTCGGCGATCATGGTTATCGACGCCGCCAAGGGCATCGAGAGCCAGACACGCAAGCTATTCGAAGTCTGCCGCCTCAGGGACATCCCCATCATCACGTTCATCAACAAGATGGACCGGGAGGGCCGCGATCCGCTGGAACTCCTCGACGAGATCGAAAGCACCTTGGCACTCGATGTCTCGCCGATCACCTGGCCGGTCGGCAGCGGAGTCAATTTTCACGGCTGCTTCGACCTGCGTCAGTCCAAATTTTACACCTCGTCTGCCGGACGCGGCGGCGCGTACGACCTCGATTTGGCGCTTACCGGCATTCACGATCCCGAGCTGGATCGGATTGTGCCGCCTGACGTGGCGAGCGCCTTTCGCGAATCCGCGGAGCTTGCTTCCAGCGTCTATCTCCCGTTCGATCCGAAATCTTTCCTTCAAGGCCACATGACTCCGGTGCTGTTCGGAAGCGCCCTCAAGGACTTTCCCCTGCCCCGGCTTCTGGAGGTTCTCGCCGAATACGCGCCCGCACCGCAGCCACAGCCGGCAGAGCCGCGCCCCATCCGGCCAGAAGAGAACAGAGTTACGGGATTTGTGTTCAAGGTGCAGGCGAACATGGATGCAAATCACAGGGACCGAGTGGCGTTCGTCCGCCTGTGTTCCGGCCGCTTTCGCCGGGGCATGAGGCTTAAGCACGTTAGAAGCGGTCGTGCGCTCGCCGTAAACAATCCAATTTTCTTTTTCGCCCGGGAGCGTGACCTGGCAGAGGAGGCCTATCCCGGCGACATTATCGGCATACCCAATCATGGGACGTTGCGCGTCGGCGATGCCCTCTGTGAAGGCGATGATGTGCGCTTTACAGGTCTTCCGAATTTTGCCCCTGAGGTGCTTCGCCGGATACGGCTCGACGATCCCATCCGCGGCAAGCAATTGAAGCGGGCCCTCAACGACTTCGCGGAAGAAGGCGTGACTCAGGTTTTCGATCTGGTCTCCGGCAGCGGAGCGATTATCGGCGCGGTGGGCCAACTGCAACTGGACGTGCTCTCCGATCGCATGCAATCCGAGTACGGTATCCGGGTCGGTCTTGAGCCAGCGCCGTATGCGACGGCCCGCTGGGTCAGAAGCAAGGACGAATCAGCTTTCAAGCTGTTCATCGAACGCGAGCGACACTCGATCGCGAGAGACCGAGACGGTGAGCCGGTGTTTCTCGCGCGGAACGCTTGGGAATTGAGCCATACCAAGGATAAATGGCCCGCCATCGAATTTTTGGAGACGCGCGAACGGTCAGGCTGATGCGCAAATTTGCTCTTCAAAGTGAGAGGATGACGCTATTTCATTCTCGCGTCGGTGCCACGCGGATTGGATGAAACTCGCTACTCGCCCTACGTTCCCGGACGCGCATTGGGAAAAAAGAGCTGCTTCCCGTCGATCTTGTAACTCGCGATGGCCTTCTGCCCTTCCGCGCTTGTAAGCCAATCAACGAACGCTTGTCCTTGTTTGGCTTTCACACGAGGATGCTTTTCCGGACTGACTAAGGTCACACCGTACTGGTTGAAAAGGGTGGGATCGCCCTCGACCAGGACCTCGAAATCGCTCTTGTTGCCGAAGCTCAGCCAGGTCCCCCGGTCCGTGAATGTGTAGGCATGCTTGCCGACGGCGGTGTTCAGAGTCGCGCCCATTCCGGAGCCGGTTTCAAGGTACCAGTCGCCGCTCGCTTTGGTCGGATCGACCCCCGCCTGCTTCCATAGACTGAGCTCAGCCTTATGCGTCCCCGAGTCGTCACCGCGCGACGCAAACGGAGCTTCGGCCTCTGCGATCTTCTTGAGGGCATGGTCCGCGTCTTTCAGGCCTGCAATCCCGGCGGGATCCGAGGCAGGACCGACGACGATAAAGTCGTTGTACATGACGTCATGCCGTTTCACCCCCCAACCCTCAGCCACGAACTTTTCCTCGTCGGGCTTGGAGTGTACGAGCACCACGTCGCCATCGCCGTTCCGCGCGTTTTTCAGCGCCTGGCCGGTACCAACGGCGACCACGCGCACCTCAATACCGGTCTTCTCCGTGAACTTCGGCAAAATATGATCGAACAGTCCGGAGTTCTGCGTGGAGGTCGTCGACTGCACGACAATAAAGTCGTCCTGCGCGGCGAAGCCCACGGCAGCGACCGGAGCGAGCAATAGTGTGGCGAGGAGCGGGAGAATTGTGCGTCTATGCAAGAAGGCAATCACGGCCAAGCCTTTCTCAAGCTCAGAGGACGATGCCACCGTTTAGAAACGCGCGCGCCCCGTCGCTTTTGGGTTGTTCAAAGAAGCCTTCGCTATCTTGATGCTCGATAACGCGGCCGTGGTGCACGAAGACAACGTCACGCGCGAGACGCCGTGCCTGGCCGATGTCATGCGTCACTAGAATAACCTTGATTCCGCGGCGCTGAGCGCCAAGCAGCAGGCGCTCGATCGCGAGTGTCGAAGTGGGGTCGAGGCTAGAGGTCGGCTCGTCGAGAAATAAGACATCCGGCTCCAAGCTGAGGGCCCTGGCGAGGCAGAGCCGCTGCTGCTCGCCGCCCGACAGCACGCGTGCCGGTGTGGAAGCATAGGCTTCAAGCCCCGCAAGCTTCAGGGTCTCGTCAACACGTATGGCGCGCTCAGGCCGCACGATCCCGCGCAAACCCAAGGCGTGGGAGACATTGGCGGCAACTGAGCGGCGAAGCAGAACGGGCCGCTGGAAGACCATGGCCTGCCGGCGGGCCAGCTGGCGGTCCAGTGTCCGACCCGCCCAGAGAATCTCGCCTTCCGTCGGGGCGATGAGCCCGTGCAGCAGTCTCAGCAGAACGCTTTTTCCCGCGCCGTTGGGGCCCATGATCGCGGTCATGTGGCCACTGTCGATGGTCATATCGAGGCCATCGATTACGCGCTTTCCGCCGGTCTCGTACACGAGGCCGCGGACTTCGACTGGCAGAGGCGGAGTCGCGAGACGATCGCCGAGGCGTGGGAGTGGAGTGGTCGGATCAAGCATAGGCGAGACGACTGGCAAGACGCTGCACCCAGATCAAAGAGGCGTTGACGGCAAAGGCGATGGCCAGGAGAAGAATTCCCAAAGCGAGCGCAAGTGCGATGTTCCCCTTTGAAGTTTCCAAGGCGATGGCCGTCGTCATCGTACGTGTAACGTGATCGATATTGCCACCGACGATCATGACCGCGCCGACTTCTGCAATGGCTCGACCAAACCCGGCCAGCACGGCCGTGATCAGGCGATAGCGGCCGTCCCAAAGCAACGTTACGACAATGGCACCGGACGACGCGCCCAACGAGCGCAGTTGCTCGTCATATTCTTCCAGGAGGTCCTCACAGGCCTGCCGTGTCAGTGCGCCTATGATGGGGGTCACGAGGATGACCTGGGCGATAATCATGGCCGTGGGCGTGTAGAGGAGCTGAAGGACTCCAAGAGGCCCAACGTTCGAAAGCAGGAGGTACACAATGAGGCCCGCCACGACCGGCGGAAGACCCATTAAAGCGCTGAGAATTGCGGATACGGCGCCCCTCCCCGGGAAGCGGTACACGGCCAGCGCTCCGCCAATAGCAAAGCCGAGCAGGCTGGCGATCGCCACCGCCGTCACGCTGACTTTCAGAGAAAGAACGAGGATTTCGACCAGGTCCGGGTCGAGCGTAACGATAAGACCGAGGGCTGTGCGAAAGGCGTCGATAAAGTCGGTCATTTGAACGAAACCCAGTGGTGTCCTTTGATCAGGATTTCCGATCGGTCATTCAGTTATTCCGATCGTTCAGTCCACAAAAGTATACCGCTTTGGTGCCAACCCAGGCACGTTGTCCCTAGTTCACTTGCTCACCTACATCAGTGGCTGGTATCACAAGATTATAAGTCTTCAAATTTTCCGCTGGGCCTCAGTTTGATCTGATAGGAAGATTGGTAGAGTGGCGCAGGAAGCACCGTTGAACGGTGGGCCTGATCGGCCCGCAAGAAATGTCGGATCTCGTAAGCGTGCGCGCGGTTTTCCGAAGGGACGACAGCTCGACCTCGCCGCGTTGGAGCAAGTCCGTGAACTGTTGGGCGATCGTCCCCGCCGTCACGA
>NZ_JBPPND010000003.1:0-50646 GCF_051306395.1 Methyloceanibacter sp. | reverse complement strand
ACTCGATCCCGGCCATGGTGGCGTCGATCCGGGCGCGAGCAGCGCCAACGGCGTGAACGAGAAGGCGGTGGTGCTCGAATTCTCCAAACGGCTGAGGGAGAAGCTTATCGCCACGGGGCGATACGAGGTGTTCATGACCCGGGACGACGACACCTTCCTGCCGCGGAAGGAGCGCGTCGCCTGCGCCCAGAAGAAGGGGGCCGGGCGGTGCCTGACGATCCACGCCGATTACTTCCCGACCAAGATCGACGACGCCCGCGGCGCCACCGTCTACACGTTGTCGGAGAAGGCGAGTGACTCCGAAGCGCGCGCGCTCGCCGCCAAGGAAAACTTCTCCGACGCCATCGCCGGGGTGGAACTGCCGGAGGATTCCGACGAGGTGGTGACCAACATCCTCATCGATCTCGCCCAGCGCGAGACCAAGAACCGCTCGGTGGTGTTCGCCCGGTCGATCGTGGGCGAGCTTGCCGCCAAGGGGACGCTGCACACCAAGCGCCTCCGCTCGGCCGGCTTCCGCGTCTTGAAGGCTCCGGACGTCCCCTCGGTGCTGCTCGAACTCGGCTTCCTGTCGAATCCCGACGACGAGAAGCAGCTCACCTCCGAGGCCTGGCGGGACCGTATGGCCGATTCGGTGACCGCGGCCATCGACGGCTACTTCACCAAGCGCATCGCCCGCGTTCCCTTCTGATTTTAACGATAGCTGGGCCTGACCCCCCAAGAAGCCCTAAATTCCGGACGACTCTTGCGTTTTGTTGCCATATTCTTGGTTAGGGTGGGCTCGGGTGCCCCGTGAGGCTGACAGGCGGGGTCGGGACGGTAGAAAACCATGGATATCACGACACCGGTCAAGCCGCCGGAGCAACGGCGGCGCCGTAAACGCGGCGGCTTCTTCCTGCGCTTTCTCGGCTTCATGTTCGCCGCCAGCATGATTCTGGTCATCGCCGTAGCGGGCGCGGCCGCCTTTGTGCTGTGGAAGGTTTCGCAGGAACTGCCCGACTACGAGGTGCTCGCCAAGTACGAGCCTCCAGTGATGACGCGCATCCACGCCAATGACGGCCGGCTCATTGCCGAGTATGCGCGCCAGCGGCGCATTTACGTGCCAATCACCGCAGTCCCCAAGCGCGTGACCGAGGCCTTCATCTCGGCCGAGGACAAGAATTTCTATCAGCACGGCGGCCTGGACATTCAGGGCATCCTTCGCGCCGTGGTGACCAATCTGAGCGCGGTCCAATCCGGCGGCCGCATGGTCGGTGCTTCGACAATCACTCAGCAGGTAGCCAAGAACTTCCTCCTTTCGAACGATCAGAACATCGAGCGGAAGTTGAAGGAAGCGATCCTCGCCATCCGCATCGAGCGCGCCTTCACCAAGGAGCAGATTCTCGAACTTTATCTGAACGAGATCTATCTCGGCGCCGGCGCCTACGGCGTGGCCGCCGCGGCGCAGACCTATTGGAACAAGGCGCTGAACGAGCTGACTTTGGCGGAGGCAGCCTATCTCGCCACCCTGCCGAAGGCGCCGAGCAACTACGACGCCTTCAAGCATACCGAGCGCGCCATCGCGCGGCGGAACTGGGTGATCGACCGTATCGTCGAGAATGGCTTCGCCACTCATGAGGAGGGCGAGGCCGCCAAGGCTCAGCCGCTTGGCGTGCTGGCGCGGACGTATGGTCCCAAGATCCATGCCTCGGAATATTTCGCCGAGGAAGTGCGTCGCAAGATCATCGACGATTTCGGCGAGGACAAGCTCTATGGCGGTGGGCTGTCGGTTCGCACCACGCTCGATCCTCGGATGCAGGCCATCGCCCGCAAAGCGCTGGTCAAGGGGCTAACCGACTATGATCGGGTCCATGCCGGCTGGCGCGGCGTGGAGGAGACGATCGACCCCGCCGGTGATTGGGGCAAGACCCTTGCCGGCGTTCCGGTGTGGAGCGACATCGAGCCGTGGAAGCTTGCCGTCGTACTCGAAGTCTCGAACGACGAGGCCAAGATCGGCATCCGTCCGGGCCGCGACAAGGAAGGCAAGCTGGTCGCCGAGCGCGAAACCGGTGTCATTCCCGCCGCGGAAGTGAAATGGACCCGCAAGACGGTGACGCAGGCTCTCAAGCCCGGTGACGTGGTCTATGTCGCTCCCCTCGAACCGAAGACCGACAAGGACGGCAATCCCGCGCCGGAAGAGACAGTCGCCGGGAAGTGGTCGCTCCAGCAGGTTCCGAAGGTGAGCGGCGCCATCACGGCGATGGACCCGCATACGGGCCGCGTGCTCGCCATCATCGGCGGCTTCAGCTTCCACCAGAGCCAGTTCGACCGCGCCACTCAGGCGCTGCGCCAGCCGGGCTCCTCGTTCAAGCCCATCATCTATCTGACGGCGATCGACAATGGCTACA
Organism: Methyloceanibacter sp.; assembly: GCF_051306395.1. Classification (GTDB taxonomy): domain Bacteria; phylum Pseudomonadota; class Alphaproteobacteria; order Rhizobiales; family Methyloligellaceae; genus Methyloceanibacter. The sequence goes on along the minus strand of NZ_JBPPND010000003.1, from coordinate 48,262 downwards.
CGCCGTCCAGCATCGTCGTCGACGGACAGATTTGCGTTAGCCAAGGCCGCGGCATGCCGCCTTGGTGTCCGAAGAACTATTCGGGGGGCGGCGCTGGTCCTTCCACCCTGCGCTACGGCATCGAGAAGTCGCGCAACCTGATGACGGTCCGCTTGTCGCGCGATATCGGCATGCCCGTCATCGCCGAGTACGCGCGGCGCTTCGGCGTCTACGACAACTTGATGCCTGCACTATCCATGTCGCTCGGCGCTGGCGAGACCACGCTGCTGCGCATGGTCAACGCCTATGGGATGATCGCTAATGGCGGCAAGAAGGTCGAAGCCACGTTCATCGACCGCATTCAGGACCGCTACGGCCGTACTGTATGGCGGCATGACAAGCGCGATTGCAGCGGGTGCGACGCGCGCGAATGGGATCGCCAGGCCGAGCCGGAACTCGTCGATGTCCGCGAGCAGGTGGTCGACCCGATCTCCGCCTTCCAGATGGTCGGCATCATGGAAGGTGTCGTGCAACACGGCACCGCACGCCGCTTGACGTCGCTGAACCGGCCGTTGGCCGGCAAGACCGGCACCACCAACGACTACAAGGATGCCTGGTTCATCGGCTACACGCCCGATCTCGTCGTCGGGGCGTATGTCGGTTACGACCAGCCGAAGCCGATGGGGCGCAGCGCCACTGGCGGCGGTCTCGCCGCGCCGATCGTGAAGGATTTCCTCGAGGAGGCGCTGAAAGACGTGCCGCCGGTGCCGTTCCGGGCGCCGCCCGGCGCCATGCTGGTCCGTGTCAACCACAAGACGGGCTTGCCCGCCCGCAGGGGGGACAGCGGCGTGATTATGGAAGCTTTCAAGCCGGGACACGTCCCCGACGGCGCCGTCATCGTCGAAGGCGAAGCGCCGGAAGGCGCCGAGCAGCAGGGCGAGGCCTTCCCGGAGTACCCGGATAACGCCCGGGCCGGCGGTCCGCCGCAAGGATTTCCGCCCCCGCGGCAATACCGGGCGCCGCCGCCGGGCCAGTCCGGCTTCCAGGGGCCGCCCAGCAACGACCGGGCTTTGACATCGGGCGCCGGCGGCCTCTACTAGACCTTCATTTCGAGAGTTGGATCCGGGCGCGGCTGCCGCGCCCGGGGCCATGCGTATTGACGAGCCAACACGTCAAGAACACTGAGGAAGAAGATGCGCGCCGAAACCGAGACGCTCGTGAATGAGATCAAGGAGTCCTTATCTTTGCTACGGAGGCATCTTTGACCCCGATCAAGCAAAGGCGCGCCTGACGGAACTCGACCGCGAGGCGGAGGCGCCGGACTTTTGGAACGACGCTCAGCGCGCGCAAGGCCTCATGCGCGAACGCCAGCAGCTCGAAACTGCGCTCAACGCCTTCGACCGTATCGCACGCGAGCTCGACGACAACCTCACGCTCGCCGCGCTCGGCGAGGAAGAGGGCGACGAGAGCATTATCGCCGAGGCGGACGAGGCGCTGCGCAAGCTGCGGGCCGAGGCGCACACCCGTGAGGTGGAGGCGCTGTTGTCGGGCGAAGCGGATGCCAACGACGCCTATGTGGAGATCCACGCGGGCGCCGGCGGCACCGAAAGCCAAGACTGGGCGCAAATGCTGGAGCGCATGTATATGCGCTGGGCGGAAGGCCGCGGCTACAAAGTCGAGCTGATCGGCGAGAACTACGGCGAGGAGGCCGGCATCAAATCGGCCACGGTCCTGGTCAAGGGCATGAACGCCTATGGCTGGCTCAAGACGGAGTCGGGCGTGCATCGCCTAGTGCGTATATCGCCGTTCGATTCGAACGCCCGCCGGCACACCAGCTTCGCCTCGGTGTGGATCTATCCCGCGATCGACGACACCATCGAAATCGAAATCGACGACAAGGACGTCCGCATCGACACATACCGAGCTTCGGGCGCGGGCGGGCAGCACGTCAACACCACCGACAGCGCCGTGCGCATCACTCATGAGCCTACCGGCATTGTCGTGCAGTGCCAGAACGAACGGTCGCAACACAAGAACCGGGCCACGGCATGGGCCATGCTGCGCGCGCGGCTTTACGAGGCCGAGCTCAAGCGCCGCGAAGAGGAAGCGCTCGCCACCGCGGCCTCGAAGTCCGATATCGGCTGGGGTCACCAGATCCGGTCCTACGTCCTTCAGCCCTATCAGTTGGTGAAGGACCTGAGGACGGGCGTCGAGAGCACGAACCCGCCGGCCGTGCTCGACGGTGATATCGACGGGTTCATCGAGGCGGCGCTTGCCGAACGCATCAGCGCCGACGCCAAGACCTAGCCCGGGCGTCAATGAAAGCGCGCGATCGGCGAAAGCGTTGTCGGCTACTCGGCGGCGTGGCTCGAGAAGGGATTCTCCGACTCCGCGCTCTTTTCCGAACGCGGACTAGGCGACTTCACATCGGCCATCGGATCGTCCGAACGGCGCGACTTCCCTTCGAAATACGCACCCTGCTCGATGGCAAGGCTCTGATGGAAGATGTCGCCCTCCACATGGGACTGCGCCTGGAGCGTCACACGCAGGCCCCGGACCGAGCCCATGACCTTGCCGCGCACCACCACGTCCTCGGCGATGACAGAGCCGTTGATCTGGGACTTGTCGCCGAGCAGCAGCGAGCCGCAATGGATGTCGCCCTGAATTTCGCCGTCGACCTGGATCTCGCCCTTGGACGTCACGTTGCCCGTGATCGTCAGGTCCTCGCCGATGATGGAGGGAACCATCTTGCTGGCGCTGGAACTGGAACTTGGGCTCGGGCCTTTGGCGTAAGTGGCCGGCCGCTCGGTGAACGGCGATGACTTCGACTCCGAGCCGCTGTTCGAACGCTCACCACCCAACTTGGTGACGGCCTCGCCCGGCTCAGGTTTCTTCGTGAACATACTTGGGTACCTCCCCATCCAATACGAGTGACGCAGCGCGAAAGGCAACTCGGCACCAGGTCCCGCGACAGGAGACAGTAAAGCTGTCTAAGTGAATTGTCGCGGCGCTTCTCGCCCGAGAGCTAATACCCAGCACCCAACTCCTGATCGTGACAATATCGTCTCGGTTTAACCTTGTCATGGGGGTTCTATGCCCGGCTCCGGGCCGCTTCCGGAGGCCGGAGAACGCCGGTTTACACCCTGAATCGCCTTGGTTTAGCCGATTTTGATGCTTCTTATGGCACAAGACCTTAGCCTCGCTTTGCGCGCCGTGGTAACGAGGCCCAAGGCGGGATGTTTAAGGGTGCGCCTTGGGGGGTGCCGGTACAGACCAAGAGCGGATCGGGCTCGCGGCGCTAGGATCAAGCGGCGGTGGCCGTTCTGGTGTCTGGCTTGTCGCCGCAGCCCTCTTTCGAGGGCGCGGCAGGATCGTTGGCCAAACTGTTGGGACCTGTGACTGAATGGACGAACCGCTCGCAGGAGCCTTGGCCAAGCTGACCGCGGAGGGTCGCAAAGCCATCCGCGCCTTGCCCGTCCGTGGCCGTCAGCTGGTGAAGAGCGTTCCGCCGCCGGTTCAGGTTCAGCTCGCCAAGCTTTCCAACCGCAGCGCCCATGTCTGCCGCGAAGTCTTCGCCGGCATTCTTGTCGTCGGCCTCATCGCCATCGTTCTCGGCTATGGACGCTTGGCGCGCGGTCCCATGTCTCTCCCGGGGCTGGTCCCGCCGATCGAGGGTGCGATCAACGAACAGCTCTCGGGCCTTCAGGTGAAGATCGACGACGCTGTGCTTCAGCGCAGCGGCGAGGGCCCTGGCGTGCTGTTCCGCCTGCGCAATATTCGCCTCATCGACCCCGATGGGGAGGTGGTGGCACAAGCGCCGCTCGCCGCCATCGGCATGAGCGGCAGCGCGCTTCTAACGGGGCGGCTGGCGCCGGGCAGCGTCGACTTCATCGGGCCGCGGCTGTTGATGAGCTACAATGACGGCCAAGGCCTGTCGCTCGCCTTCTCCAAGCCAGGCGAGGACGGCGATGCGCTGATGCGGGGCACGCTTGCTGAGGACGGCGCGTCCAGCGGCGTCGCGAAACAAGGGACGCCGCAGATGGCCCCGCCCGCGCCTGCCGGGGGCGCGCGCAAGTTCAACCTTACCAACACCGTGAATGAGGTGTTCCAGCGCGCCCGCCGTGGCGACACCTCCTATCTCACCCGTTTCGGATTCAAGAACGCGATCGTCGTCCTCAACCGGGACGGCGATCAGACGCTGTGGCAAGTGCCGGACTTCGCCATCGATTTCGACCATCGGGACCGGCGCAGCATCATTGTCGGCCAGGCCAATGTCGCCTCGAGCCGTGGCGATTGGCAACTCGAAATGCGCACCGAGCAGCATGCGCAAACCAAAGGTCTTGGCATCACCGCGCTGATCGAGAACTTGGTGCCATCCGGGATCGCGGGCAACTTCCCGACCATCGGCATCCTGCGGGCGCTGGACATGGCCGTCGACGGCGAGACGACGGTCGAGCTTTCCCAGACAGGCGACTTCATCTCGGGCGAGGCGAGGGTGCGGCTGGCGCCGGGCCAGATCACCCCGCCTTGGGATCGTGACACGCCGATGCGGATCGACCACGGCGATGTCACCGTTCGCTATCTGAAGGGGCAGGATATCGTCGAGATCGCGCCTTCGACGCTGCGTTGGGGAAAGAGCCAAGCGACATTCAGCGGCACGTTCACCCCGGTGCGCAATGACAACAAAGTTGTTTCTTGGAACTTCACCATGCGGGCCGACGACGCCGTGCTCGGGGTCGAGGAATTCGGGCTCGGTCCCACCAAGATCGATGAATGGACGGCGACGGGTAGTCTGTCGCCCAAAGACGGCAGCGTGACGCTCTCCGGTTTCGTCATTCGTGCCGGAGACGCGAAGATCGCGGTGTCCGGCGCCGTGGTCGGCGGGTCGTCGGGATCGCCCGCGGTCAATCTTTCGGGCGAGGTCAGCCCTATGCCGGTGGACACGCTGAAGCAACTTTGGCCCAAATTCCTGGCCGGCAAGGCCCGCACCTGGGTGCTGGAGCGCACCGCCGGCGGCCAAATTCTTGGCGGCAGGTTCAACGTCGCACTCCCCGCCGGCGCCCTCGATGCCATCGAGCAGGGCGCCGCGGCGCCGGAAGGGGCCATCAACGTCGAGCTCAACTTTACCGGCATGAGCATCGCCTACATTCCCAAGATGCCGCCTGTGGTGACCGGCAACGGTAAGCTGACGGTCGCGGGCACGGAGTTCACGGTCGACATTCCGTCCGGGAAGATTGTCGTTTCGGAGGGCAACGAGGTTGCGCTCAGCGAGGGGCGTTTCTACATACCGGACCTGCGCGAGGATCCCCAGCAAGGCGTCATCACCTATAAAGCGTCTGCGGCGACGCCTACGGTCATGCAACTTCTGGATCACGAGCCGCTTGGCTACATTCAAGAGGTCGGCCTGAAGCCCGATTTCCTCGGCGGGTCCGCCGCCGGCGAGTTCATCTTGTCGATGCCGCTCAAGGCGGAGCTCGATTTCCAGGAGATCAAGATGAGTGGCATGGCCCGCCTCGAGGACGCCATTGCCGCCAACCTGGTGGGCGACATGGGCATCCAAGGCGGTACGCTCAACGTCGATCTTTCCAATGAGGGCGTTAGCGCCGCCGGCGAGATCACCATCAAGGGCGTGCCGGCGAATATCCATTGGCGGCGCGTCTTCTATGCGCCCGACGAAGAGCAACCGCCGATCGCAATCTCCGCGACCCTGGATGCGGCCTTGCGCGAGCAGCTCGGCATCAAGGTCAATCATCTGGTGAAGGGACCGACCCCGCTCACCCTGTTCGTGAAGGGTATGAAGCCGGGAGAGGAGATCGAAGGGGCTGCCGGCATGAGCATGGAGGCCGACCTGACCAACGCCGAGCTCCTGTTCGGCAGCATGGGTTGGACCAAGCCTGCGGGCCAGGATGCCAAGATCAGTTTCGATGTGGTCAACCACGAGGACGGCTCGACGGACCTCGCCAACTTTAAGATCGTCGGCGACAAGATCGCCGTTTACGGCGATATCGCGCTCGATCCGGAGAAGCACCTCAAGAACTTCTATTTCTCAGACTTCTCGGTGAATCCCGAAACCCACGTGGAGATCAAGGCCGAGGTTCGCGACGATCAGGTGCTCGAGATTCACGCCGAAGGTCCAAGCTTTGACGGCAGACAGTTCTTCCGGTCGCTGTTCTCGGCGGGCCAACTGGTCGAGGACGGCTCGGCGGAACCCGACGATCCCTTCGGCATCGATTTCACGGCGAAGATCGGCCGCGTGGTGGGCTTCTACGACACCACGGCCACGGACGTGGATGTCATGCTCAAAAAGCGCGACGGACGGCTTATCGCGCTGCGCGGCAAGGGCAATTTGAACGGCAAGCAGCCGGCGGGGGCCGAGCTCGAAATGCGGAACAAGGCGCGCATTCTCAAGGCCGAAGCCCTGAATGCGGGCGCCGCCTTCCGGCTCGTCGGCTTCTACCGAAGCATCGAGGGAGGCGAGGCGTCGCTCCAGGTCAACATGGACGCGGGCGGACCGGGCGCCAAGTCCGGTACTTTGTGGGCACGAGACTTCAGCGTCGTTGGCGACAGTGTCGTCGCCGACGTTCTCACCGATCCAAGCTCGACGGCGGTACTCGGCCAAAACAAGCGCCCGGTCGCCCAATCGAAGATCGCCTTCAAGCGCCTGCGTGCGCCTTTTGTCGTCGGCGCCGGCAAGTTCCGGCTGCGCGATGCCTATGTGAACGGCCCGCAGCTCGGCGCGACCTTGCGCGGCACGGTCGACTTCAAGTCGCAAACGGTCGATCTCGGCGGCACCTATGTCCCGCTCTATGGGCTGAACTCGGCGCTCGGCGCCATTCCCATTCTCGGCCGGGTGCTGGTCGGCCGCCAGGGAGAGGGCGTGGTGGGCATCACCTTCGCCATCAAGGGCAAGCTCGAGGACCCCACGGTGCTGGTCAATCCCATGTCGGTGATGGCGCCGGGCATCTTCCGGCAGATTTTCGATTTCACCGGCTCGGTTCCCCCCGATGCGGCGGCGGCCAACACGACAGGCCAAGAGTACGAGCGCATTCGGCCGTTCCAGTTCCAGGAATCCAGATAGTCGGGGGAGGTCCGCTTAGATGGGCCGGATCAGCGCGTGGCGCTTCTTGCCGAGCGAGAGCTTGATCACGCCGTCATCCGTCAGGTCCGCAAGGCTCAGCACCTGCCGTTCATCGGTGGCGGCCACGTCGTTGACCTTGATGCCGCCGCCTTTGATCTGACGCCGCGCCTCGCCGGTCGATTTCACGAAGCCGGCCAGCACGCTCGCGGTCAGCACGCCCAAGCCCTTTTCGAGGTCCGCGCGGGGCACGTCGATGCTCGGCAGGCTCGAGGCGATCTGTCCTTGCTCGAACGTCGTCCGCGCCGTCTCCGCCGCGCGGTCGGCCGCGTCACGCCCATGCACGAGCGCGGTGGCTTCCGTGGCCAGGACCTTCTTTGCCTCGTTCAGCTCGGCCCCTTGTAGCGCGGCAAGCCTGTCGATCTCATCAAGGGAAAGTTCTGTGAACAGCTTGAGGAAGCGCGGCACGTCGGCATCCTCGGCGTTCCGCCAGAACTGCCAGTAGTCATACGGGGAGAGCATATCGGGGTTGAGCCACATGGCGCCTGCCGCCGTCTTGCCCATCTTGGCGCCGGACGAGGTCGTCAGCAGCGGCGTGGTCAGCCCGAACAGCTCCACGCCTTCGGTGCGCCGGCCGAGCTCAATCCCGGTGACGATATTGCCCCATTGGTCCGAGCCGCCCATTTGCAGGCGGCAACCCTCGCGCCGGTAAAGCTCCACGAAGTCGTACGCCTGGAGCACCATGTAGTTGAACTCGATGAAGCTGAGATTCTGCTCGCGCTCGAGCCTGAGCTTCACGGAGTCCTGGCTCAGCATGCGGTTGACGCTGAAATGCCGGCCATAATCGCGCAGGAAATCGATGTAGTTGAGCGCCTCGAGCCAATCGGAGTTGTTGACCAGGATGGCGTCGCGCTCCCCGTCGCCGAAGCTCAAGAACTTCCCGAACACCGATTCGATGCCCGCGATATTCGCAGCGATCTCGGCATCGGTGAGGACCTTTCGCATCTCGTCCTTGCCGGAGGGATCGCCCACCTTGGTGGTGCCGCCACCGATGAGCACGATTGGCCGGTGCCCGGTCTGCTGAAGCTTCCTGAGCAACATGATGCTGACCAGGTTGCCCACATGCAGGCTCGGCGCCGTGCAGTCGAAGCCGATATAGCCGGTGATGATCTCGGACCGCGCGAGCTTATCGAGCGCCGCTTCGTCGGTACATTGGTGGATGTAGCCGCGCGTGGCGAGCTCGTGGAGAAGGTCCGATTTGACGGTGCTCATGGCGTCAGAGGGGCGCTCGAGGGTCGACAATGGTGTTCGCCAGAGCGTCTATCAGGTTTGGGAGGCGAATACCAAACCCTGCGCGCCTACGCCGCCGAGTCCTTCCGCGTCTTCCGCTTGCCCAGGCGCTTGTCGAGATAGCCGTCGACCACCTCCATGAGGCCGTCCATGCGCTCCTCGAAGAAGTGGTTCGCGTCCGGCACGGTCTGGTGGTCGATGACGATGCCCTTCTGGGTCTTCAGGCGATCGACGAGCCCACGCACCGAGTCCGTTGGCACGACTCGATCTTTCGCGCCGTTGACCATTAGCCCGGAGGACGGGCAGGGCGCTAGGAAGGTGAAGTCGTAGAGGTTCGCGGGGGGCGCCACGGAGATGAAGCCTTCGACCTCGGGACGGCGCATCAGCAGCTGCATGGCGATCCAGGCGCCGAACGACACCCCGGCGATCCAGCAGGACGGCGCATCGGCGTTATAGCCCTGGAGCCAGTCGAGCGCGGTGGCCGCGTCCGCGAGCTCGCCTGGCCCGTTGTCGAACAGGCCCTCGCTGCGGCCCACGCCCCGGAAGTTGAAACGCAGCACCGAGAAGCCGCGCTTCTGGAAGGCGTAATACAGGTGGTACACGACCTGATTGTTCATCGTCCCGCCGAACTGCGGATGCGGATGCAGGATCAGGGCGACAGGCGAGCTCGGAGAGCCCTCGTGATGATAGCGGGCTTCGATCCGGCCGCTGGGGCCGCTGATATTGACTTCAGGCATGAACGATTGGCCTCGACTTGGCGTTGTTGCGCTGCTGGGGTTGTGCTCTACGATCTATATGGGGCGGGTGTTCCGGCGCACCAACAAATGCCGCAAACCTTGACTCTGCCGCCTCAGCATCCTATACAAGCTAAGAGCTTAGAATTGTTCCAAACAAGGCCGTTCCAAATCAGCTGGGCGCTTGGAGCGGTCCGATTGTCAGGCCGCGCTTCATAGCATGGGCAACCGGGGCTCGTGCAAGCGTTAACCGGCGGCGTTTGGCCGCGAGCTTCGGCAGAGCATGAACCAGCGCGCTTATCTCGACCATAACGCGACGTCTCCCTTGCGCCCGGAAGTGCGTGAAGCGGTTGCCGCTGCGCTGTCGCTTCAGGGCAATCCCTCTTCGGTGCATGCGGAAGGCCGCGCCGCCCGTGCCGCGGTCGAGGAGGCCCGCGCCAAGGTGGCGGCGCTGGTCGGTGCGCGCCCCGAAGACGTGATCTTTACGAGCGGCGGCACCGAGGCGAACGCGCTGGCGCTGGCAGCACCCGCCGGCGAGGACTCCTGGCACTGTTATCTGTCGGCGATCGAGCATCCCTCGGTGCTGGCGGGCGGCCGGTTCCATCCGGAGACCACCACCCTCATTCCGGTCACGGCAGACGGCGTGGCCGATCTCGCGGTGCTCGCGGAAAAGCTCGAAAAGCACAAGCCCGGCGGCTGGCGGCCGCTCGTGTCTCTCATGGCCGCCAACAACGAGACCGGCGCCATCCAGCCGGTGGCCGACGCCGCTCAGCTCGTCCATGAGGCGGGCGGCATTCTGCATAGTGACGCGGTCCAGAGTGCCGGCCGTATGCCCCTTGATATCCGTGTACTCGGTGCCGACATGATGACCTTGTCGGCCCACAAGATCGGCGGACCGAAGGGGGTAGGCGCACTCGTCCTCGCGGAGGGCGTGGGTGTCGAGCCTCTGATCAAGGGTGGCGGCCAAGAGGGCCGCCGCCGCGCCGGCACCGAGAACGTGCCGGGTATAGTCGGCTTCGGTGTCGCGGCCGATCTCGCCGCCGCCGAGATTTCTCGAATGAATGAGATCGCCGCGCTCCGGGATACCCTGGAAGCGGGTGTGCGTGGTCTTGCCGCCGATGCGGTGATCTTCTCGGATCGCGTGTCGCGCCTGCCCAACACCTCCGCGATCGCCATCCCCGGCGTGAAGGCCGAGACGATGGTCATCGGGCTCGATCTCGCCGGCGTCGCCGTGAGCGCGGGAAGCGCCTGCTCTTCGGGTAAGGTCGAAGCCTCACACGTGCTCGCCGCCATGGGCGTGGCGCCCGAAGTGGCCCAGGGCGCGATCCGCATAAGCCTTGGTTTCGGCACTGAGAATACCGATATCCAATATTGTCTCAGCGCTCTCGCCGGCCTCATCAAGCGTCTCAAGAAAGATGCGAAGGAAGCAGCCTAACCGGCTGGTGAAACACTAGAATTTGGGAAGAAGAATATGCCCGCAGTTGAAGAAACCGTCGAACGCGTCAAACAGATCGACGTCGACAAGTACAAATACGGCTTCTTCACCGACATTGAATCGGTCAGGGCCCCAAAAGGCCTGAACGAGGACGTCGTCCGTTTCATCTCGGAGAAGAAGGGCGAGCCGCAGTGGATGCTCGACTGGCGGCTTGACGCCTATCGCCGCTGGCGCACCATGCAAGAGCCCACCTGGGCCAATGTCCAGTATCCAAAGATCGATTTCGAGGAGCTCTATTACTACTCGGCGCCGAAGAGCACGGCCGGCCCCAAGAGCCTCGCCGACGTCGATCCGGAGCTGCTCAAGACCTATGAGAAGCTCGGCATCCCGCTGAAAGAGCAGGAAGTGCTGGCCGGCGTGCAGGGCGCGCCCAGGGTCGCGGTCGACGCCGTGTTCGATAGCGTGTCCGTGGTCACCACCTTCAAGGAGGAGCTGGCCAAGGCGGGCGTGATCTTCTGCTCCATCTCCGAGGCCATCAAGAACCATCCGGAGCTGGTGAAGAAGTATCTGGGCTCGGTGGTGCCGGTGTCCGACAATTTCTACGCGACGCTGAACTCCGCGGTGTTCTCCGACGGCTCGTTCGTCTACGTGCCGGAAGGGGTGCGCTGCCCCATGGAGCTCTCCACCTATTTCCGCATCAATGCCGAGAACACCGGCCAGTTCGAGCGCACGCTCATTATCGCCGACAAGGGCGCCTATGTGAGCTATCTCGAAGGCTGCACCGCGCCCATGCGCGACGAGAACCAGCTTCATGCCGCCGTGGTTGAGCTGGTCGCGCTGGAAGACGCCGAGATCAAATACTCGACGGTGCAGAACTGGTACCCGGGCGACGCCAAAGGCAAGGGCGGCGTGTACAATTTCGTCACCAAGCGCGGCGATTGCCGGGGCGACCGCTCCAAGATTTCCTGGACGCAGGTCGAGACGGGCTCCGCCATCACCTGGAAATACCCATCTTGCATCCTGCGCGGCCACGGCAGCAGAGGCGAGTTCTACTCGATCGCCATTTCCAACGGCTATCAGCAAGTCGACAGCGGTACCAAGATGATCCATCTCGGCCGCGATACGTCGAGCCGCATCATCTCCAAGGGCATCGCCGCCGGGCACTCAAACAACACCTATCGCGGGCTCGTTTCGGCGCATCGCAAGGCCACGAACGCGCGGAACTTCACCTGCTGCGACTCCCTGCTCATCGGCGACAAATGCGGCGCACACACCGTGCCCTATATCGAGGCGAAGAATGCGAGCGCGACCTTCGAGCACGAGGCGACCACCTCGAAGATCTCTGACGACCAGCTGTTCTATTGCCTGAGCCGCGGGCTTTCGGAAGAGGAGGCCGTGGCGCTGATCGTCAACGGCTTCGTCCGCGACGTGCTTCAGCACCTGCCCATGGAGTTCATGGCCGAGACCCAGAAGCTCATCGGCATCTCGTTGGAGGGCAGTGTTGGGTAGCGCACGGATCCTCGACCAGGACTTAAAGGCCATGTCCCGCGAGCAGTTGATCGAGGAAGTGATGCGCCTGCGCGCGGGTATCAGGGAACATCGCGACGCGAGCGGCCATGATCTTTGCTGGCATCATCCTAGGCTCTGGGGTCTCTTGCCGGGGAAGACCGATCCGCTGCCGGTGGTTCCGCCTTGGCCTGAGTTTCTCGCCGGCTGCCTCAAGTACCGCAAGTCGCTCGATGAGCAACTACCAGGGAGAGTCGAGTCTGTCGGCGACTACGAAGGCGAGAAAAGCCGGTAGCCTGGGTCACTTCAGATGCAATGCCAAGGGTTAGAAAGAAGTCGTAATGCTTGAGATCAAAAACCTGCACGCCAAAGTCGACGGCAACGAGATCCTCAAAGGCCTCGACCTCACCCTGCCTGCTGGCGAGGTGCATGCCATCATGGGGCCGAACGGCTCCGGCAAGTCGACGCTCGCTTATGTGCTGGCCGGCAAGGAGGACTACGAGGTTACCGACGGTTCGATCACCTGGAAGGGGGAGGATCTGCTCGCGATGGACCCCTCCGAGCGCGCTGTCGCCGGCGTCTTCCTGGCCTTCCAGTATCCGATGGAGATTCCCGGCGTCGCCACCATGACCTTCCTGCGCAGCGCCGTGAACGCGGTGCGCAAGGCCCGCGACGAGGAAGAGTATTCCACGCCGGATTTCCTCCGCCTGGTCAAGGAGAAGGCGAAGGCGCTCAAGATCGATCCCGAGATGCTGCGGCGTCCGCTCAATGTCGGCTTTTCCGGCGGCGAGAAGAAGCGCAACGAGATCCTGCAAATGGCGCTTTTGGAGCCGGGGCTTTGTGTGCTCGATGAGACGGATTCCGGCCTCGACATCGATGCGCTTCGCATCGTCGCCGACGGCGTGAATGCGTTGCGCTCGAAAGAGCGCTCCATGCTTGTGATCACGCACTATCAGCGTCTGTTGAACTACATCGTGCCGGACAAGGTGCACGTGATGTCCGACGGCCGCGTGGCGCGTTCGGGCGGGCCTGAGCTTGCTCTTGAGCTCGAGAGATCCGGTTACGCCGAATTCGGCGGCGAAGCCACGGCCGCGTAGGGGGAGCGTTTATGGACCTGTCCGTCCAACAGTTTCGCAGCAAGGCCGAGCAGGAGCTGCTCGATCTCTACGCGAAGGCGGAGAACGCGCTACCTGGCGCGGCCAACCCCTTCGTGGCGGAGCTGCGCAAGACCGCCATCAAGGCTTATGCAGGCCTAGGACTGCCTCATCGCCGCGTGGAGGCCTGGAAATACACCGATTTGCGCGCGCGCCTTGAAGAGGTGAACCCGCTCATCGTGGCGTTGGGCGCCTCCGTGAGCGAAGCGGAGTTCGAGAGAGCTTTGGGCAAGCGGATCGCCGCCTTGCCGGCCTATCGCCTGGTGCTGGTCGAAGGCGAGCTTCGGGTCGATCTGTCCGACATGGCGGGCCTGGGCGAGGCCGGCGCCGAAGTGGGCTCGCTCGCCCATTTGCTCGAAATGCCGCCGGAATGGCTCAAGGAAGCGCTCGGCCAGGTGAATCCGCGCGAGGACGACGCGGTGCTCGCGCTCAACACCGCGCTGATGACCGGCGGCGTCGCCTTGCGTCTCCCTCGGGGCCTGACCCTGCAAAAGCCCATCCATATCGTGCATCTCGACGGCACCGGCCAGCCGGCCTCGACCTTCACCCGCAACGTCATCGTCGCGGAGGAGGGGGCGTCCGCCACCGTGCTTGAGAGCTACGGCACGCTCGGCATGCAAGGGCTTCAGCGCAACGCCGTGACCGAGGTCAAGCTCGGCGACAAGTCGGCGATTCAACATATCAAGCTGCAACGCGAAGCCACTGATACGATTCACCTGAATGTGTGGACTGCGAGCATCGCCGCCGATGCCCGCTACAACGCGTTCCAGTTTTCCCTCGGCGCGGCGCTCGCCCGCAACCAGCTCTATGTAGGCTTCGACGGCGAAGGCTCGGCGACGGACGTGTCCGGCGCCGATCTTCTGCGCGGCAAGCAGCATTGCGATACCACGCTCATCGTGGAGCATCGCGTGCCGGCCTGCGAAAGCCGCGAGCTGTTCAAGCTCGTCCTCGACGACGAGGCGCGCGGCATCTTCCAGGGCAAGGTCGTCGTTCTGCCAGATGCGCAGAAGACCGACGGTAAGCAAATGGCGCAGGCGCTGCTGCTCTCCGAGACGGCGGAGTTCGACTCGAAGCCCGAGCTCGAGATCTTCGCCGACGACGTCGTCTGCGGTCACGGCGCCACCTCCGGCCAGATCGACGACGAGCTCCTGTTCTATCTGGAGTCCCGCGGCCTGCCGGAGCAGGAAGCGCGCGCGCTGCTGATCCAAGCTTTTGTCGGCGAGGCCTTCGCGGTCGTGGAGAACGAGGCCTTGCAGGAGGCCTTCGCCGCCGCGTCCGCCGAATGGCTCGGCGCGCCGGCGGAGTAGGGCGAGGAGCCGATGACCATCCTCACACCATCGGCCAAGGACGTTCGGGTCAAGGATCTCCGCGCGACGGATGCAAGCTTCGACGTCGAGGCCATCCGCGCGGACTTTCCCATTCTGTCTGAGACGGTCCATGGCAAGCCGCTGACTTATCTCGACAATGGCGCATCGGCTCAGAAGCCGCGGCAAGTCATCGACGCCATCGCCCACGCCTACGGCCACGAATACGCCAACGTCCATCGCGGGCTGCACCATCTGTCGAATTTGGCCACCATCAACTTCGAGAAGGCGCGCGGGAAGGTGCGGGCGTTCCTCAATGCGCGCGCCGACGAGGAGATTATCTTCACCCGCAACGCCACCGAGGCCATCAACCTCGTGGCCTCGTCCTTCGGGCGGCCGCGCATCGGTGCAGGCGATGAGATTCTGCTCACCATCATGGAGCATCACTCGAACATCGTGCCCTGGCACTTCATTCGCGAGCGGCAAGGCGCGGTGCTGAAATGGGCGCCGGTGTCGGACGAGGGCGAGTTTCTGCTCGACGAGTTCGAGAAGCTCATCACCCCGCGCACCAAGATAATCGCCATTACACACATGTCGAACGTGCTGGGCACGATTGTGCCGGTGAAGGATGTCGTGCGGATCGCGCACGAACACGGCATTCCGGTCTTGGTGGATGGTGCCCAATGCGCGGTCCACCTTCCGGTCGACGTGCAAGAGCTCGATTGCGACTTCTACGCCTTCACCGGTCACAAGCTCTACGGCCCCACCGGCATCGGCGTGCTCTACGGCAAGAAGGAGCTGCTTGAGGAGATGCCGCCGTATCAGGGCGGCGGCGAGATGATCGGCTACGTCACCACCGACGAGATCACCTACGGCAAGCCACCGCACCGCTTCGAAGCGGGCACGCCGGCCATCGTCCAGGCGATCGGGCTCGGCGCGGCCATCGATTATGTGGAGGGGATCGGCCGCGAGCGCATCGCTGCCCATGAGCGGGTGGTTCTCGACTACGCCATGGAGAAGCTCGGGGAATTGAATTGGCTGAGGATTTTCGGCCGCGCCAAGGACAAGGGCAGCATCATTTCCTTTGAAGTGGACGGGGCTCACGCCCACGATGTGAGCACGATCCTGGACCGCTACGGCGTGGCCGTGCGCGCTGGCACCCATTGCTGCGAGCCGCTGCTGGCCCGGTTCGGCGTGACCTCGACATGCCGTGCCTCATTCGCCATGTATAATACCTTCGAGGAGGTCGACCGGCTGGCGGATGCGCTACGGAAGACCCGTGAGATGTTCTCTTAAGAGAGACAAGCGAGATGACTGAAAAGACTCAGCGAAACGAGACCGAGGAAGCCCCCGACGATCTGTCGCCGGGCATGGCGCAGTCCGCGCCCGGTCACGTGCAGACGCCTGGCGAAGCGCCGGCGCCGGGTGAGCCAGGTGCCGCGCCGGACCCCGCGGCTATCGAGGAGGACGCACCGTCCTCCATTCCGCCGGAGGAGTTGGAGCGGTTGCGCGAGGACCTTGTCGCCGCGCTCAAGACCGTGTTCGATCCGGAGATTCCCTGCGACATCTACGAGCTTGGGCTCATCTACAAGATCGACGTCGACGACGACCGCAATATCGAGGTCGACATGACGCTGACGGCGCCGGGGTGTCCCGTGGCGGGCGACATGCCGGGCTGGGTCGAAAATGCCGTGTCTTCGGTGCCGGGCGTCGGCCAGGTGAAGGTCAACCTGACCTTCGACCCGCCCTGGGACATGTCGCGCATGTCCGACGAGGCGCGCCTCGCTTTGAATATGTTCTAAAATTCAAGCCCTTGAACGACCGAGCAAATCATCCCAAGTTTCTATCATGAACACTCGCCCTCGCCCCCAAGCCATGCGCCTCACTGAAGCCGCCGCGGAGCGCATCCGCAAGCTCTCCGCAGATTCGGGCAAGGAGATCGAAGGCGTGCGCATCGGCGTGAAGAACGGCGGCTGCGCCGGCATGGAATACACCATGGAGTACGCGCAAGAGCGCGGGCCTCATGACGAGGTGGTGGAGGACAAGGGGGTCAGACTTTTGATTGACCCCACGGCTGTGATGTTCCTGCTCGGCACCGAGATGGACTATCAGGTGAACGAGATGCGCGCGGGCTTCGTGTTCAACAACCCGAACCAGACATCAGCGTGTGGCTGCGGCGAGTCGGTGATGTTGCAGGCCGCCACCGAGCGCGATACAGCCGAAGCCTCCTCCGACTAAAGCTCCGCATTATCCATTGTGATCGTCATGGCCGGGCTTGTTCCGGCCATCCACGTTTTGACCGCGCGGCAGAGAAATCGTGAATGCCGGAAAAGGCCGGCACGACAGGAGTTGGATTTGGGAGGCCTAGGGCGTCTACGGCACTCGGACCGAGCGCATCATGAAGGCCGGGACGTGGTCGCCCATGCCGCGAGCCTTGCCCCGGGGCTGCTCGGAGGGCCTTGAATCGTCCTTCGGCGCCTGCTTTTCACGCCGGCCGTCCCTGCCTTGCGCCTCGGGCGCCTTCGAGGGCTGGCTGTTGCTTTCGGCGGCCTTCGGGGCCTGGCCGTTGCTTTCGGCGGCTTTGGGCGATCTTGGTGCCGGCTTTGGCGCCTCGCTGCGTTGGGCGGGCTTCGCCTCGCCCGAAGCGCTTGAGGACTGCTGGCCGCCGCGCCGCGAACGGCCACCGCGCCGGCGTCCCCGACCATTGCCGCGATCCGACGTTTCGGCCTCCGCCGCCTCTTCGGGAACAGGAGCGCCGTCGAGCCAGGGAATCTCCTGGCGCAACATCGCTTCGATGGCCTTCAGGGCCTTGCGGTCCTTGGGTGTCACCAGCATGGCGGCAAAACCGTGGAGGCCTGCGCGGCCCGTGCGGCCGATGCGGTGTATGTAGTCTTCCGGGTGCACCGGCACGTCGTAATTAAAAATGTGGCTCACCGCGGGAATATCGAGCCCCCGGGCCGCCACGTCGCTCGCGGCGAGAAAAGCGATCGTGCCGTTGCGGAAAGCGTCCAATGTCGCCGTGCGCTGCCGCTGGTCCATATCGCCATGCAGCGCACCGACATTGAAGCCATGGCGCTGTAGCGAGCGGAACACGACACCGACATCCTTTTTTCGGTTGCAGAAGATGATGGCGTTCTTGACGGCCACCTCCTTCATCAACTCGCGAAGGGCCTGGCGCTTGGCGGCGGGCTCGTCGGACGTCCTTTTCAGGCGTTGCACGATGGTCGTCGCGGCGGTGGCCGGCGCCGAGACTTCGATGCGTTCGGGATTGTGAAGGAAGTTGTCGGCGAGACGTGCGATTTCGGGCGGCATGGTCGCCGAGAAAAAGAGGGTCTGCCGCGTGAAGGGAAGCATCTTGCAGATACGCTCGATGTCGGGAATGAAGCCCATGTCGAGCATTCGATCGGCTTCGTCGACCACCAGGATCTCGACGCCGTTGAGGAGAAGCTTGCCGCGCTCGCGGTGATCGAGCAGTCGGCCCGGCGTCGCGATCACCACGTCGGCGCCGCGGTCGAGCTTCTTGTCCTGTTCGTCGTAGGACACGCCGCCGATCAGAAGCGCCACCGTCAGCTTGTGGCTCTTGCCGAGGAGCTCGAAGGCTTCGGCGACCTGGGCGGCGAGTTCTCGCGTCGGCTCCAGGATCAGCGTCCGCGGCATCCGCGCTCTTGCGCGTCCGCGTTCGAGCCGCGTCAGCATGGGCAACACGAAGGAAGCCGTCTTGCCGGTGCCGGTCTGGGCGATGCCGAGCACGTCGCGGCCCGTGACCGCGATCGGAATGGCGGTCGCTTGAATCGGGGTGGGTGTATCGAAACCCGCCGCTTCCACGGCAGCTTCGACTTTGGGGCTTAAGCCAAGATTAGAGAAGCTCATGCGTTAGCAATATTACCGCGCTGACCTGTTAGGCCACGCGTCTTCTTTCTAAAGGCGCAAAGATTTGCTGCTACGATTCGCGGGCTTCGCGCAAGTGATCATCGAAGCATTACGGCCTTATGACCGTTGATGGCTTGTCCATGACATAGGCGGCATGAACGGCGTGCGCAAGGGGCAAAAGTTCGCAGAAACAGAGTAAATAGCCCGGCATGGGGCTATTTTCGGCTCCCAAGACGTGAAATCCGGGTGGCAAAGGGCGGAGCGCGGGATGAGGACGAACGACTATGCCGACGTGGCGATCAAGCCGCCACTCCTGTTCCTGGCCGCGCTGGCGCTGGGCTATGTCCTGACCCGCTATGTTCCCATAGGCCCGGGTCTCGCCTCGCCGAATGGGCTCGGCCTCACGGTGGGTCTGATTTTTGTCGCGGTTGGCTTCGCGCTGGCCATCCGCGCCATGCAAATGTTCCGCCGCGCCGGCACCCATGTGGCGCCCGGCCAGCCGGCGGCCGCGCTGGTCACCGCGGGGCCTTACCGCTTCACGCGGAATCCCATCTATATCGGCTTCGTGCTGGTCTATTTCGGTCTGTCGATCGTGCTGACGAGCGTATGGATCCTGCTGCTGCTCGTCCCCGTGGCGCTGATCCTTCAGCGCGGCGTCGTGCTCCGCGAGGAAGCCTATCTGGAGCGCAAATTCGGCGAGGGCTTACACGGAGCGCGTGCCGCGCTGGCTCTGAGGCTAGATGTCGAGCTCCTCCGGCTCGGCGAAAGCGGCCCGCTCCTGGATGAACTTGAAGCGCGCTTCGGGCTTGTTGCCCATAAGCTGATCGACCAGCTTGGTGGTGCCGGTGCGGTCTTCTTCGTCGATCTCCACGCGCAGCAGCGTGCGCGTCGAACGGTTCATGGTCGTTTCTTTGAGCTGCTTTGGAAGCATCTCGCCCAAGCCCTTGAAACGACTCACGTCGATTTTGCCGCGCCCGTTGAACTCCGACGCCATCAATTGATCCTTGTGGGCGTCGTTGCGGGCGTAGAGCGTCTTGGCGCCCTGGCTGATGCGAAAGAGCGGAGGCACGGCGAGATAAAGATGCCCGCCTTCGACCAGCCCCTTCATCTCCTGATAGAAGAAGGTGATGAGCAGCGAGGCGATATGCATGCCGTCCACGTCGGCGTCGGTCATGATGACGACTTTCTCGTAGCGCAGGTCGTCCTCGCTATAGCGGGTGCCCGTGCCACAGCCGAGCGCCTGGATGAGATCGCTCAAGAGTTGGTTGTCGGCAAGCTTGGCGGAACTCGCGCTCGCCACGTTGAGGATCTTGCCGCGCAAAGGCAGCACGGCTTGCGTGGCGCGGTCGCGCGCCTGCTTGGCGGAGCCTCCGGCGGAATCGCCCTCGACAATGAAGATCTCGGTGCCTTCGGCGCCCGTGGAGGCGCAATCGGCAAGCTTGCCGGGGAGGCGTAGGCGCCTTGTCGCCGTCTGCCGGCCGACTTCTTTTTCTTTGCGCCGCCTTAAGCGCTCCTCCGAACGATCCACCACCCAGTCGAGCAGGCGGCTCGCTTGGTTGGGATGGCCGGTCAACCAATGATCGAAGGAATCGCGCACGGTGTTCTCGACGATGCGCGCCGCTTCCTGCGTTGCCAGCCGGTCCTTGGTTTGGCCCTGAAACTCCGGCTCGCGGATGAACACCGACAGCATGGCGGCGGCCGTGCCGAGCACGTCGTCGGCGGTGATCTGTGACACGCGCTTGACCCCGGCGAGTTCGCCATAGGCGCGAAGGCCCTTGGTCAGCGCCGCGCGCAAACCCGCCTCGTGGGTGCCGCCGTCCGGCGTCGGCACGGTGTTGCAGTAGGAGTTCAAGAATCCGTCGGCATTGACCCAGGCGATCGCCCATTCGACCGAGCCATGCCCTTGCGCCTTTTCGATGCGCCCGGCGAACACGTCGTTAGTGACGGTGGTCAGACCTTCGATGCGGGTGGCGAGAAAGTCTTTCAGACCGCCGGGGAAATGGAGCACTGCCGTTTCGGGCGTCTCGGCGTCGTTGCCGAGCAGCGCCTTGGCGCAGGACCAGCGGATCTCGACGCCGCGGAACAGATAGGCCTTGGACCGCGCCATACGGAACAGGCGTGACGGCTTGAAGGCCGCGCCCTTGCCGAAGATTTTGGGATCCGGCTTAAAACGGATGCGTGTGCCGCGCCGGTTCTTGATGGGCCCGAGATTTTTGATCGGGCCATCGGGCACGCCGCGCGTATAGCTCTGCCGGTAGAGCTTCTGGCCGCGCGCGACCTCAACCTCGAGCGACTCGGACAGCGCATTCGCCACCGACACGCCGACGCCGTGCAGGCCGCCGCTTGTGGCGTAGACCTTGGAGTCGAATTTTCCGCCCGCGTGCAGCGTGGTCATGATGACTTCGAGCGCGGACTTCTTCTTGAACTTGGGATGCGGATCGATGGGGATGCCGCGGCCGTTGTCGGCCACCGTGAGGATCCCGTCCGCGTCGAGGTCGACCTCGATGCGGCTCGCATGTCCCTCAACCGCCTCGTCCATGGCGTTGTCCAGCACCTCGGCGAAGAGGTGGTGCATCGCTTTCTCGTCGGTGCCGCCGATATACATGCCCGGGCGCCGCCGGACCGGCTCGAGCCCCTCCAGCACCTCGATGTCCGCGGCCGTATAGGCGTCGTCGCCGGTTCCGCGGGCCTTGGAGGCCTTTTTCGCGGGCGCCTTGGCGGTCGCCGGCCTCCTTTGCGGGGCGGCGTCGAACAAATCGTCCGGGGAAACGGATTTGCGTTTGGTTGCTATGGACGGACTCCTCATGCCGGAAGGCGTGTCGCCTTCGCGAATCCGGAGAGAATCAACGACTTTTGGAACTGTTCGTTAGCTCGCACGCGCTTGGGGCTTTTTCAAGAGCCTGGCGCGTGGATGTCAGATGATGGCCGCACGGACCTTGGCCGAAATCCATTCGGAGATGGCGACCGTCACGAGGATGACGATGAAGATGACGGTGACCTCCGCCCAAGCGAGCCGGGCGAGCGACGACTGGAGCTGAAGCCCGATGCCCCCGGCGCCGACCAGGCCGAGAATGGTGGATTCCCGGATATTGATGTCCCAGCGGAACACGGAGATGCCGGCGAAGGCGGGCGCGATCTGCGGCCACACGGCGTAGTCCATGACCTGCCAGCGCGAGGCTCCGGTGGCGGCGACGGATTCGACCTGGGCCTGGTCGATCTCCTCGATCGCCTCGTAGAGCAGCTTGCCGATAAAGCCGATGGAGCGCAGCGCGATGGCGACGATGCCCGCCGTCAGGCCGGGCCCAATGATGGCGACCAGCAGCAGCGCCCAGATCAGCGAGTTGATCGAGCGCGAGGCGACGATCACGAGGAGCGCCACCGGCCGGACCAGCGCCGCACTCGGGGTCGTGTTGCGCGCGGCGAGAAACGCGACAGGCGTCGCCAACACGAGGCCGAGCGCCGTGCCGAGCGTGGCCATGTTGAGCGTGTCCCAGAGGGGCCCCCACAACCGGTCGAGATAGGACCAGCGCGGCGGCCAGGCGCGGGCGAGAAGATCGCCCGCTTGGCGCGGCGCGTCCTCGACGAACAGCCAGATCGTGTTCTTGTTCATCACCTGCCAGCACAGGACGAACAGCACCGCGAGCGTCAGCCAACCGGCCCAGATGCCCCATTGGGTGAACTGTGTGCGGCGCTGCCAGAGGAGCCGGTCGTTTACGGTAGTCACCGGCATCACTGCACCCATTTCCGCAAATGGCTGGAGGCATATTCGGCGGCGAGCACGACGAGGATGATCATGATCAAAATCGCGCCCGCCGTGTCGTAGTCGTAGCGCTGCATCGCCGTGTTGAGCGTGGCGCCGATGCCGCCTGCGCCGACAATGCCGATGACCGCGCTCTCGCGGAAATTGATATCGAGCCGGTAGAGCGACAGACCGATCAGCCGGGGCATGACCTGGGGCTGAATGCCGTAATTGATCACCTGCCACCAATTGGCGCCGGTGGCGCGGATGGCTTCTGCTTGAGCCTCGTTGATGTCTTCGATGTCCTCGGCGAGCAATTTCGCCATGAAGCCGATCGTGGCGAAGGAGAGGGTGAGGAAACCCGCGAACGGGCCGAAGCCGAACATTGCCACAAACAGGATGGCGATGATCACTTCCTGGAAGGCGCGCGACAGCGCGATGATGGCGCGGCAGACCGCATAGACCGGCAGCGGCGCGATGTTGCGCGCGGCGCCCAAACCAATCGGCACCGAGATCAGACAGCCGACCACGGTGGAGGTGACCGTCATGGTCAGGCTCTCCTCCATGCCGCGCCAGATGTCGCGGGATCGCGTCGTGAAGTCCGGCACGAGGAAGCCTTCGAGAAAGCGCGCGCCTTGGCTCAAGCCTTCGCCGATCCGCTCCCAATTGACGTCGAGGGTGGAGAGCGCTGCGGCGAGATAGACGAGCCCGCCGAGATAGAGTCCCCAGCGCAGCCACGGATTGGCGATGAGCGGCGGGCGTTTCCAGCGGTGCGGCTGAGTAAGTGCCGTGCTCATGCGAGCCCGGCCATGCGTTCCTCGCGTGCATGCGCGTCAAGATCAATGTCGTCTTCGGCCTTATCGTCGTGGATCTGCGTCCAGTCCTCTTCGCCGTAGATCTCGGTGAGCATGGCCGTGTTGAGCGCGGCCGGGGCGCCGTCGAAGACGATTTGCCCTGCGCGCAAGCCGATGATGCGATCGACGAACATCTTGGCCAGCAGTACGTCGTGCAGGCTGATGATCGCGGGCAGCGTGCGCTCGCGGCAGATTTCGCAGATAAGCCGCATGATCTGCCGCGCCGTCTTCGGGTCGAGCGAGGCCGTGGGCTCGTCAACCAGTAGAAGTTCGGGGTCCTGCTCGAGCGCCCGGGCGATGCCCACGCGTTGCCGCTGACCGCCGGAGAGCGCGCTGGCCCGTTTGTCAGCCTGCTCGGTCAGCCCGACCCGGTCGAGCAGCGTGAACGCCTTGTCCACGTCGGCTTGCGGAAAGCGCCGGAGGAACGAGCGCCAGAACGGCACGTAGCCGAGACGCCCCGAGAGCACGTTCTCCATGACGCTCAGCCGTTCGACCAGCGCGTATTCCTGGAAGATCATGCCCATGCGCCGGCGCGCGCGGCGCAAGCCTCCGCGCCCGAGCTGCGTGATGTCGGTGTCGTTGAGTTGCACCTGGCCGCTTGTCGGCTCGACCAACCGGTTGATGCAACGGATGAGCGTGGACTTGCCCGCGCCAGACGGCCCGATCAGCCCGACGACCTGCCCGGCGGGCACCTCGAAGGAGACGCCGTTGAGCGCGTGATCGCCGGTCCTATACCGTTTGCTGAGAGAGGAGACGCGCAGCATCGCTCACATCCGGGCCCAAAGGTTCCGGCATGGTATGGGAAAGGCTCCGCGCCGCAAACTCATGAGTGGGCCGGGCTAACAGGTTGCGTCAATTGCAGGAATAGACGACGCCGTTCGCCTCGTCGATCTGGCGGATGACGGCCCAATCGTCCTTGAAGCTGATGGGGATGAATTTGGTATCGCCGGACTTCGAGAACTCTTCGAGCAGCTTGGTGCCTTCCCAATCGAAGGAGAAGAACGCGTTCCTGATCTTCCCCTGAAGCTCCGGCGTGAGATTGTGGGCAACGCCGAAGCCCGTGGTGGGAAAAGTCTGAGATGTATAGATGGTCTTGAGCTGATCCTTCTCCACGAGGCCGCGGTCGATCATGCGCGCCTTGATCGAGTTGGCGACCGCCGCGGCGTCATAGTCCTTGTTGGCGACGCCGAGCACCGAGGTATCGTGCGCGCCGGAGAACCTCGGCGTGTAGTCGCGCTCGGCCTTCAGGCCGAACTCCGATTTCAGCAAAGCCGACGGCGCCTTGTAGCCGGAGTTCGACGTCTCCGAGGTGAACGCCATCGTCTTGCCCTTGAGGTCCGCGGGCTTCTCGATGCCTGAGCCCGGATAGGTGATGATCTCCATCTCGTAGCCGAACGAGCCGTCCTCACCCGCCATCATCGTGAAGGGGCGGAAACCCGCGCACGCCACGGCAAGTGGGTTCGAGCCGGTGTTGAAGCCCGCGACGTGCAAGCGCCCTGCGCGCATCGCCTCGATCTGTGCAGCGTTCGACTGCACGGGGAAGAATTGCACGCGCTTGCCCGTCACCTCGGTCAAATGGTCGAGGAATTCCTGCCACACCTCGGCATAGACCGCCGGGTCCTCGACGGGCGTATAGGCGAAGATCAGCATCGAGGGATCGACTTGCGCGGACGCATCCGCCGGGATATCGGCGATCATGTCGCCGTCTTTGTCCTGATAGCGGCTGTCGAGCTGGAAGGCCGCGCTCACGGGAAGGCCGATGGCCGCCGGCACGCAAAATGCCACCGACACACCGAGCGTCAGAAGAAATCGCCTCATCCTGTCGGTCTTTCCCCTAGCTTGTCTGGTTTTGATCCGGACCGGCCCATGCGCTAGCATTAGGCACAAGGCCAGCCCCGAAGCTAGTGGGCGGCCATGACAGATTTGCGAAGAGGAGACCCCGTGTGGCTGAGCATACCCCCGTCTGCGATTTCGGCTGGAAGGCGCCCGAATTCACGCTTCCAGGTGTCGACGGCAAGACCTACGGCTTGCAGGAGCTGAAAGGTCCGAACGGCACGCTCGTCGTGTTCATCTGCAATCACTGCCCCTATGTCAAAGCGGTGATCGACCGCCTCGTGCGCGACGCCACGGAGCTGAAGGCGCTCGGCGTCAACACCGTGACCATCTGCTCCAACGACGCGACCACGCATCCGGACGACTCCTTCGAGCCCATGAAGGACTTCGCGCAAGAACACGGCTTCACCTTTCCCTATCTCCATGACGAAAGCCAAGACGTGGCCCGCGCCTACGATGCCGTCTGCACGCCGGACTTTTTCGGCTTCAACAAGGACCTGGAACTTCAGTATCGTGGCCGGCTCGACGAGAGCGGGCGCGATCCCGCGGGGCCCGATGTGCGCCGCGAATTGTTCGAGGCGATGAAACAAGTCGCCGAGACTGGCCAAGGCCCGCGAGCCCAGACGGCGTCCATCGGCTGCTCCATCAAGTGGAAGGCGGCGTGAGCGTTTTGGGTCACCGTTAAACCCCCGTTTAAGTCTACGGCTTTTCCGTTTCTTTACCTGCGTGTCGCTAAAATTCATCCCAAATCGAGGGGAATTTGCGCGGCATGTTGATTCGATACGCCATGCTGATGGGAGCGGCGGCCGCGGCTATTTGGGGCGCCGTCAATCTCGGCACGAGCAATGCGAGCATGATGTTGGTCGATGCGGGGCAGGGCGCGCCGCAGACGAACCTGTCGCTATGGGTGCTCGGCCTGATTGCGGCGTTTATCACCCTGTCGCTCGGCCGCTTCGTGATCTTCGGCCTGCCCTCGATGATGGACGATTGGTACCGCGACAACAAATCGTGGCTGGTCTTGGGCGGCGGCGGGGCTCTGATCTACGGGGTGTTTTATTTGATGTAGCCGCAAGGCTCGGGAGTTTTGGGGGAGCCTGGCAAGGACCAATGGCTTCCCGCGTCCGACGGGGGAACGCGGGAGGAAAAGGGCTAAAGGTTCTGCAAGGCCGGGCGAAAGAGGGGCGGCCGCCCAATAAGCGGCCGTCCCATCTTCGTTTGAACGGTCTAAGCCTGAAGCGGCCTAGACGCTGTAATACATGTCGAACTCGATCGGGTGGGGCATCATCTCGAAGCGCTCCACCTCTTCCATCTTCAGCTCCAGATAGGCGTCGATCGCGTCGTCGGTGAACACGTTCCCCTTCTTGAGGAAGGCGCGGTCGGCGTCCAGCGACTCGCAAGCTTCGCGCAGCGACCCGCATACGGTCGGCACCTTCTCGAGCTCCTCCGGCGGCAGATCGTACAGGTTCTTGTCGATCGGATCGCCCGGATCGAGCTTGTTCTCGATGCCGTCGAGGCCGGCCATGAGCATGGCGGCGAAGGCGAGATACGGATTCGCGGTCGGATCGGGGAAGCGCACCTCGACGCGCTTGGACTTCGGACCCGTGCCGAGCGGAATGCGGCACGAAGCGGAGCGGTTGCGCGAGGAGTAGGCCAGCAGCACCGGCGCCTCGTAACCGGGCACCAGACGCTTATAGGAGTTGGTGCTCGGGTTGGTGAAGGCGTTCAGCGCCTTGGCGTGTTTCAGGATACCGGCAATGTAGTGCAGCGCCGTGTCCGACAGGTCGGCGTATTTGTCGCCGGCGAAGATCGGGCTGCCGTCCTTCCAGATCGACTGATGGGTGTGCATGCCCGAGCCGTTGTCGCCGAATACCGGCTTCGGCATGAAGGTCGCGGTCTTGCCGTAGACATGCGCCACGTTGTGGATCACGTATTTATAGATCTGCATCGCGTCGCCGGTCTGGATGATCGGGCCGAACTTGATGCCGAGCTCGTGCTGGGCGGCGCCCACCTCGTGGTGGTGCTTTTCGGTGCTGACGCCCATCTCCGACATCACCGAAAGCATCTCCGAGCGCAGGTCTTGCGCGGAATCGACCGGCGGCACGGGGAAGTAGCCGCCCTTGGTGCGCGGCCGGTGGCCGAGATTGCCCATCTCGTACTCGGTGCCCATGTTTGACGGCAGCTCCGTGGAGTCGATGCGGTA
This sequence comes from Methyloceanibacter sp., assembly GCF_051306395.1. GTDB lineage: Bacteria > Pseudomonadota > Alphaproteobacteria > Rhizobiales > Methyloligellaceae > Methyloceanibacter. The sequence goes on along the minus strand of NZ_JBPPND010000003.1, from coordinate 21,289 downwards.
GCCGCAGCTATAGGGCTCTGCGGTGAAGCGTACGTCGTCGAAGACGAAGAACTCGGCCTCGGGTCCGAACACGGCCGTGTCGCCTACACCCGTCTGCTGCATATAGGCTTGCGCCTTGCCGGCGATGGAACGCGGATCGCGCTCATAGGGCTCGTTGGTGAGCGGCTCGAGCACGTCGCAGAACACGGCCAGCGTGCTCTGCGCGAAAAACGGGTCGATCACCGCCGAGTTGCAGTCCGGCATGAGCTTCATGTCCGACTCGTTGATCGCCTTCCAACCGGCGATCGACGAACCGTCGAACATCACGCCCTCTGCAAAAGCCTCTTCGTCCATGAGGGCCGAGTCCATCGTCACGTGCTGCAACTTCCCCCGCGGATCGGTGAAGCGCAGATCGACGAACTTGATCTCCTCGTCTTTGAGCTTCTTAGCAATGGTCTTTGCGTCTGCCATGTCCACTCCCTGTCATGCGTGCTTAAGCTGCCCATTGAGGGGGGCGGCTGTTAGGTTGCTTCCATTTATAGTCTGAACTTCTATAGTCTGAACTTCTCCAGGCCGTCCCCCGTCAGATAGCATCGTTTCCGGTCTCGCCCGTCCGGATGCGCACGGCTTCCTCAACGTTGGAGACGAAAATCTTTCCATCGCCGATACGCCCCGTCTTGGCCGAGGCGATGATGGCTTCGACGGCTTTTTCCACCATGTTGTCGCCAAGCACGAGCTCAAGCTTCACTTTGGGCAGGAAATCAACGACATACTCGGCGCCGCGGTAAAGTTCGGTGTGCCCCTTCTGCCGGCCGAACCCCTTGGCCTCGGTTACAGTGATGCCTTGAAGCCCAATCTCTTGCAGGGCTTCCTTCACCTCATCGAGCTTGAAGGGCTTGATGATCGCTTCAATCTTTTTCATTCTTCGTGATACCTCCCAGCAACGCACAGCAGCCCTTCGCCGCGAAGTCGCGCCGCCAATTAAAAGCACTACGCGCCAGCCAAAGCACGCAATGTGCCAACTTTATGTGCGAAAGTTATTCAAATGATTCCAGCACCCTATCGCCTAATCGCAAATTGTGAAGGCGAAATGAATTGGGAGTGTGCCCACTATATAGGCGGCTCGCCTAATATTCGTGCAGAAATGCGCGCGGCGGAACCAGAACGCATGTCCGGCGGAAGGCAAAGCCATGCTTGAGCTGTTGACCGCGGAGGAAATGGGACGCGCCGACCGTCTCACCATCGAGAGCGGCGTACCCGGCGCCATGCTCATGGAGAATGCGGGCCTCGGCGTCGCCGATGAGATCTCGGCGCGGTTTCCCGATGCCTCGACTGTCGCGGTGCTGTGCGGTCCCGGCAACAACGGCGGCGACGGCTTCGTCGCGGCGCGGCATCTCCTGGAGCGCGGTTATCGCGTGCGCCTCGGCTTCGATGGCGATCCGGCCAAGCTCCCGGCCGATGCCGCTCACATGGCGGGACGGTTCAAGGGCGCCGTCGGCCCGCTGGGCACCGATCTACTCGCCGACGCCGAAGTGATCGTCGACGGGCTGTTCGGGGCAGGGCTCGCGCGGCCGATCGAAGGCAGGCTTGCCGCGCTGATCGAGGAAGCCAATGAATGCGGGGCGCCGATCGTCGCCATCGACGTGCCGAGCGGCATCGACGGCACGACCGGCGCCGTCCGCGGCACGGCGATGCGTGCCGTCGCCACGGTCACCTTCTTCCGGCGCAAGCCTGGGCATCTCCTGCTGCCGGGCCGGCTTTGCTGCGGCGCGGTGCGTGTTGTCGATATCGGCATTCCAGCGTCCGTTCTGGAAACGGTGAAGCCTAACACCTTCGCCAATGAGCCCGGCTTGTGGCTTGCCGAATTCCCGTGGCCCACGGAGGAGGGACACAAATATCTGCGCGGTCACGCACTGGTCGCCTCCGGTCCCATGGAGTCGACCGGGGCCGCGCGGCTCGCCGCGCGCGGTGCGCTAAGGGCCGGCGCTGGGCTCGTTACCGTCGCCTCGCCGCGCGACGCGCTCGCCGTGAACGCGGCACAGCTCACCGCGATCATGGTGCGCGAGGCGGACGGGCCCCAAGGGATCGCCGCGCTGCTTGCCGATCCGCGCAAGAATGCCTTTCTCATCGGCCCGGGCCACGGTGTCGGCGAAGAGACGAAGGCCATGGTGCTCGCGGCGCTCAAAGCCGGGCCGGCGGTGGTGCTCGACGCCGACGCGCTGACATCGTTCGCCGACGACAAGGAGACGCTGTTCAACGCGATTCATGCGCGTGAAGCACCTGTGGTGATGACCCCGCATGAGGGCGAGTTCGCCCGCCTGTTCGGCGATGTCGCGGGAAAGTCGAAGGTCGAGAAATCGCGCACCGCCGCGTCTCAGGCCGGCGCGACCGTGGTTCTCAAAGGCGCCGACACGGTGATTGCCGCGCCAAGCGGCGAGGCCGCCATCGATGCCAACGGTACCCCCTGGCTCGCCACGGCAGGCTCCGGCGACGTGCTGGGGGGCATGGTTCTCGGCCTCCTGGCCCAAGGCATGACGGGCTTTCTCGCGGCGAGCGCGGCGGTATGGATGCACGGCCAGGCGGCCAAAATCTTCGGGCCAGGGCTCATCGCCGAGGATCTTCCGGAGACACTGCCTCAGGTCTTGCGGGGCCTGGAAAGCGGCCGGGCGCAAGGCTGACCGAAGCCTGTGGACGGCCCCCAAAGCGAAGAGTGACCGTTTATTGACACACTCCAACGTTATGGGGGACATGAAGGGTTATAACCCCTGGGAGAGGCCGAGCCGACGCCGCCATGGCATCCTTTCGCGCGAAAATTTGTCTGACCCTCGCCGCCGCTACAGTCGTGGCCGTGGTGGGCGCGGCCCAGGCCGAGGATCAGGTTCTGCTGCGCGCCCGCGAAGGCGCCGCGGCCATGATCCGTGGGCAGTTCGAGCGCGCGGTTTCTCTCTACGACGAGGCCCTGGCCACGCCGGATGTCTCCAAATTCGTCCAGGCCAGCATCTACAGCGATCGCGGCGTCGCCAAATGGCGCATGAAGCAGACCCGGGAAGCGGTCGACGATTTCAACGAGTCCATTCAGCTCTCGCCGGAAAGTGCCACCGTCTACAACAACCGCGGCAACGCGCTGATGGATCTCGGGCATCCTGAGGAGGCCATCAAGGACTTCGACCGCGCGATTCAGCTTCAGCCCGCCTACGGCGCCGCCTACAACAACCGCGGTAATGCCTATGCCGCCTTGCATGACTATGAGGCGGCGTTCCAGTCCTTCCGCAACGCCACGACGCTTCTGCCCAAGAGCCCTGCGCCCTTCAACGGCCGCGGGCGCGCGCACACAGAGCTCGACCGCTATCATGCGGCCTTGCGCGATCTGACCCGCGCCATCGCGCTCGACCAGAAATATGCCGCCGCCTACCGCAATCGCGCCGAAGCCCATTTCGCCATCGGCAATTACGGCGAAGCGGCGGAGGACGCCACTCAAGCGCTCGATTTGGAGCCCGACCGGCCACAGCCCAAGCTCGTGCTGCTGCGCGCCGAAGCCTACGCCGCAGAGAACAAATTCCGTGAAGCGATCGCCGACTTCGACCGGGCGCTCGAACTCGACCCCAATTTGATCGAAGCTTACGTGGAGCGCGGCGTGCTGTTCGCCAAGAACAACCGCTACGACGACGCCATCGGCGATTACAACCGCGCCATCGAGATGGATCCTAAAAACGCCAAGGCCTTCGCCATGCGCGCCGAGGTGAAGCTGAACCAGGAAGCGCCGGGCGAAGCCTTGACCGACGTCAACCAGGCGCTTTTCTTAAGCCTCGGCGATCCGCTCGCCTTGCGCATCCGCGGCAACATCTACGAGGCTGAGGAGCGCGTCGGCGACGCCATCTACGATTATCAAAAGGCCCTGACCAAGGACCCGTTCCAGGCCGAAGCCCGCGCCGCGCTCGTCCGTCTCGATCAAGAGGTGCCCGCGGACACCGGCCAGCCGCTCGGCGAGCCCGTGGACGGCTGGGTCGTTAGCGAGGCGTCGCCCGGCCGCTACATTGCCACCAACCCGGACTACCGCGGCTTGCGCGCCGAGATCGAAATGTTCGGTCAGGGCCAGCCCAAGATCCTGGAATGGAAGCTGCTGCGCGGCGCCTTGTCGGGCATCGGGTTGCTGAAATACTACGCCGGCAGTGCCGGCGAGGACGGCGAGCTGGAATATGTGGCGATTATCGACACGCGCGCCGACAAGGTCGTCTCCATCGAGCCGGAGCGTTGGGGGTCGAAGCCCGCCACCTGGACCTGGCAGGCCGTTTCGGTGGTAGTGACCGATCCCGACGGCCATTCCAACGAGGTGGCCCTGCGCAAAGTCAGCCGAACCGCTCCCGTGGCCCGCCGCCAGAACGACGGCGTTTTCGGCGGCCAGAGCCGAAGCCGCCAGAGAACGCAACGCCGCGGCGGTGGCGGCGGCGGCGGCAGCCCCGGCATGCTCGATTGGCTGTTCCGCTGATGCAGATTGCCGGCGCGTGCCAAAGACATTCATGACCCGGTTCCTCGCCAGCGTCCGCGATCCCGCCGAGACTGAGGTGGTCCTCGCCGCCGGCGCCGATATCGTCGATCTCAAGGACCCGGCGCAGGGCGCGCTGGGCGCCGTCGCGCCGGAGCTTATCGAGGCGTGTGTGGCGCGGATCGCGCGCCGCACGCCGGTGAGCGCCACGGTGGGCGATCTCCCCATGGAGCCCGACGGCGTAGCACAAGCGGTGGCAGCGACAGCGGCCTTGGGCGTTGACGACGTGAAGCTTGGCATTCTTCCTGGCGGCGATCCGCAAGCCTGCTTTGCCGCTTTGCGTGCGCTCGACCTGCGCACGGGGCTGATCCTCGTGCTCTTCGCCGACGCCATGCCGGCCTTCGATCCGGTGGCGGCGGCGAAGGCCGCGGGCGCACGGGGGCTGATGCTCGACACGGCCGGCAAGGGGACGGGCGCGCTCCCCGACCATATGGCGATGAACGATATCGCAGGATTCGTGGAGGCAGGACGCCGCGCGGGGCTCATGGTAGGCGTCGCCGGGTCTCTGCGGGCGTCCCATGTGGCACCGCTGCTCGCGCTCCAGCCTGACGTGATCGGCTTTCGCGGGGCGCTGTGCCGCGATGGGGTGCGGGATCGCGGGCTCGATCCGGAGGCATGCCGCCGGATCCGGGCCTTGATCCCAGCGGGCCGGGCTCACGAACAGCGTTTCCAGGAGCCGCACGCCGCCGCTCTATGCTAGAGCTTCGGCACGACCCGAATGCCGCCACAGGACCGGAGCGAATGATGGAACAGCGACTGGGACGCGTGTCCTCCACGCGCGAAACGGGCGACACGCTCGACCGGATTTTCGTGCACGATTACGTGCTCGATGTGGAGATCGGGGTGCACCATAACGAGAAAGGCGTGACTCAGCGCGTGCGCTTCTCCGTCGATATCGACGTCGCGCCGAGCACCGGCGCGCTCGATGACGACATCGCACGAACCCTCGATTACGACTACGTCATCAACGGCATCAAAGAGATCATCGCGCGCGGACACATCAATCTGGTTGAGACCTTGGCCGAGGAAGTAGCTCAGCATTGCCTGGCCCATCCGCGCACGGCCTGGGTCAAGGTCGTCATCGAGAAGCTCGACAAGGACCCCGGCGCCGTTGGCGTCGAGATCGTCCGGAGGAAGCGGGAGGACTGAGATGGACGCCGCGCCGCAAAGAGCCGCGTCCGTCCTGCGCGCGTCTACGGCCCGTCCCATCGTGGTCAAGCTTGGCGGCAGCGTTGTCCGCTCAGGCGCGCTTGCCTCCTGGCTCGAGGTTATTGCCGAGGCCCAGACCCCCGTGGTGATCGTGCCGGGGGGAGGAGCGCTCGCCGACGAAGTGCGCACTTGTCAGCAGCAGCTCGGATTCGGCGAGGCGTCCGCCCATCGCATGGCGCTGCTTGCCATGGACCAGCTGGCCTGGGCCGTTGCGGGTGTGCGGCCTGGCTTCGAAGTGGGCACCACGGAAGCGGTCTTGCGCGCAATCCTCGGCCGCGGTCTCGTCGCGCTCTGGGCGCCGTCGGCGCTGATCGCCGAACGCACCGATATCGAGGCCACCTGGCGGCTGACCTCCGACAGCCTGGCGCTCTGGCTTGCCGGCAAGCTCGGCGCCGAGCGCTGCTATCTCATAAAGTCGGTCGCCGCGGCGCGCGGTACGAGAAGCGCGCAAGCACTGGCGGCCGATGGCGTCGTGGACGAAGCCTTCCCGGCCATGCTCGCCGACACAGGCGTCCGCGCGGCGATATTCGGCCAAGGCGATCAGCCGGCGCTGGCCGAGGCGCTCGCCGGCGACGCGACGCAAGCCGGCCTTCTGATCGAATAGGCTCCAAACCATGGCCGAGACCATTCTGTTTCTGACCGGACATCTGGCGCAGCCTCGTCTGGAAGCCGTGCTCGACGGCATGGACGCGGAGTTCGACTGGAAGGTCTTCGATATCGGCGTGAAGGTCGCGGCACTGATGACCGAGGAGATCATCCTGCGCCGGCTAGAGTCGGCGGGCGATGCGGAGAAGATCATGCTGCCCGGCCGCTGCCGCGCCGATCTCGATCGGCTGAGTGAGCATTATGGGGTGCCGGTCGTGCGCGGACCGGACGAGGTCAAGGACATCCCGATCTTCTTTGGCCGTGCGCGCAAAGCCTCCGACATGACGCAATACGACATCCAGATCTTCGCGGAAATCATCGATGCCACGACTCTGAGCATCGAACAGATTCTCGAACGCGCCGAGGAGTATTCCTACAAGGGCGCGAACGTGATCGACTTGGGATGCCTGCCCGATACGCCGTTTCCCCATCTCGAAGAGGCGGTGGTCGCGCTCAAGAGGCACGGCTACAAGGTCAGCATCGACTCCGCGGACCCGGACGAGCTGCTGCGCGGCGGTAAGGCGGGCGCTGACTATTTGCTGAGCCTCAACGAATCCACGCTCCATATTGCCGACGAGGTCCCCTCGGTTTCCGTCCTCATCCCCAGGGACCATGGCGACATGGCATCGCTCGACCGGGCGATGGATGCGCTCGATGCCAAGGGTCTTCCGTATCTCGCCGACCCCGTGCTCGATCCGATCAATTTCGGCTTCATGAAATCCCTCGAACGCTATGCGCAGCTCCGCCGGGAGCGCCCGGAGGTCGACATTTTGCTCGGCACCGGCAATCTCACCGAGCTGACCGACGCCGATACCACGGGGATCACCGCTGTATTGATCGGCATCGCTTCCGAACTCAAGATCAAGAACGTGCTGGTAGTGCAGGTCAGCCCGCATACAAGGCGGACCTACGAGGAGCACGACATCGCACGGCGCATGATGTTCGCCTCCCGCGCCGACGGCGAGCTCCCGAAGGGGTATACGGACCAGCTGCTTGGCCTTCACGCGAAGCGGCCCTTTCCGCAGACCCCGGAGGAGATCGAGGAAAACGCCGCCGCCGTGCGCGATAGGAATTATCGCGTCGAGGTCGCCGAAGATGGCGTGCACATCTATAACCGGGACGGTCATCACGTCGCTCAGGATGTGTTCGGGCTGTTTCCCAAGCTCGGGATCGAGGAAGACGGTCCTCACGCGTTCTATTTGGGGGCGGAGCTGGTAAAGGCGGAGATCGCCTGGAGGCTGGCCAAACGTTACGCTCAGGATGAGCCGCTCGATTGGGGCGTCGCGGCCGACTGCCCGGTCGACGACCGGACCCGGCTAAAGGACGCTGGACACACGCTGCTCGCGAAAAAGAAGAAGAAGGCGGGCAAGGCTTCATGACGCCGAGAAGGAATGCCTCATGCCGATGATCCGCGAATGCATTGTCACCACGCTGGGCGAGGAGGGGAGGGTGCATATCGCGCCGCTCGGCCTCATCGAGGACGGCGACGGCTGGATCATCGCCCCGTTCCGCCCCTCGACCACGTTGGACAATTTGCAGACCACGCCGTTCGCCGTGGCGAATTTCACCGACGACGTGCTGGTCTTTGCCGGCTGTCTCACCGGCAACAAGGACTGGCCGACGCGCAGCGCCACGGAAATCCCCGGCGCCATTCTCGATGGATCGCTCGCCCATGCCGAGCTTGCCGTGGAGCGCGTGGAGGAGGACGAGCTACGCCCACGCTTCCATTGCCGGATCGTGCACGAAGCGACTCATGCGCCCTTCAAGGGCTTCAACCGCGCGCAAGCCGCGGTCATCGAAACCGCGATCCTCGCCAGCCGCCTCAAGATGCTGCCGCGCGAGAAGATCGAGCAGGAGCTCGCCTATCTCCAGATCGCCGTGGAGAAGACGGCGGGTCCGCGCGAGCACGAAGCCTGGCGTCTGCTCGTCGAGACGATCGAGGACTTCTACAAGCACACCCCCGCTTAGGGCGAAGGCAGCGCGGGTTCCGACGCAGAAATGAAGGGCCGGAACATTTTCCGATACTGACCGGGCGTCAGTCCGATCGAGCGCTTGAACAGTTTGCGGAAGAAGGGGAGGTTCTCGTAGCCGAGGTCGGCGGCGATGGTCTCGAACGAAACGTCCTCGGATTCGAGGCGCCGCTTGGCTTCCTCCACTCGCAAGTTCTGCACATAGCCGATCAGCGTGGTACCGGTCGCCACCTTGAAGCGCCGCTTCACGCTGCGCTCGGGGATGCCGGCGATCGTAACGACCTTGGCTACGGCCTCGGCGTCGCGATAGTGCTTGGCGAGCCACTGCTCGCAGACCCGCACGACCGAATCCGCATGCGGCTGCGGGCGCACCAGCGCTGCATAAGGCAGCTGACCCTCGCTGTGCCACTTGAGCAGGTAGACCTTGGCAATGCGCAAGGCCTCACCAGGGCTCATATGCCGCGCGATGATGTGCAGCGCGAGGTCGTGCCACGACGTGGTGCCACCGGCGGTCACGATCCTGCCCGCAGGGTCGGCGAACACCAGCGCGGGCTCAGGCCGGAACCGGACCTTCGGGAATCGAGTCCGGAACAGGTCCGCGTATCCCCAGTGCGATGTGGCGTCCCTGTTGTCCAGGAGACCCGTCGCGGCAAGCATCACCGATCCCGAGCAGGCCGAGTAGATGGTGCTCCCGTCACGGTAGCGCTCGCGGACCCATGCAAGGAGCGATGGATACCGGCCTTCCATGTCATCGTCGGGCGCGAGCCACAACTCCGGCAGAATGACGATATCGGCGCGTGGATCGTCTACGGCACTGAGATCGGGCTGGACGGGAATCCTGTGGCCGCAGGTGAACGGGGTCTTCGACGGCGAAACGATGCGGACATGGATCGATTGCCGCTGCGGTTCTGCGCCGGCCAACTGCTGCCAGAGCGAGCCGGCGGACGATAGGACGTCGATCATGCCGTAGAGGGCGGAGCCCGCCGTTTCCGGCACGGCGATGATCAGGGCTTCGACGGGAGCGGTCTTGTCCATGGGCCGATCTTGGCACGAATCGACCCTTTTTGACGAAAATCGATCTGAGAGCGAGGAGGGGCGCTCTCTACCTTCACCTCCAGGAGCCACCGCACGGGTGCGGATGGCGAAATTTCAGGAGGACGAGCATGAGCACGCAGCAAGCAATGACACGGCCAGTCATGGTCAATGGCCTGGATGTGCAGGCAGCCTTCGAGACGATTGATGCCATCAAGGCCGATCCCGGATTGGCCAGGTTCCAGTTCCGAGCGGCGAATACGTGGATCAACGGAGGGACGAACCGCTCCACCATCCGCGACTTCTACGGGGCGGGGCGTGAGGACGTCTCACGGGAGGAGCCGTTCGAGTTCATGAACGGAGAGCCGCCTGTCCTGCTCGGCGACAACGAGGGCGCCAACCCCGTGGAGTTTCTCCTGCACGCCATGGCGGGATGCGCCACGACCACGCTCGTGCTGCACGCAGCGGCACGCGGCATCACGATCCGCCACCTCTCAACGAAGCTCGAGGGTGAGATCGACATGCGTGGCATGCTTGGACTCGATGAGAGCGTGTCGCCGGGTTACGAGCAGATCCGCATTCTCATGAAGATCGAGGCGGATTGCTCCGACGAGATGCTGGAAGATCTGCTGGACGTGGCGCGGACCCAATCGCCGGTGTGCAGCACGGTCTGCCGGCCGGTGCCTGTCGTGATTGAGAGAGCGGCCTAGGCACGCCTCGCGCGAGTCTAACCCGCCCCTCGACAAGACCGGGCGCTGAGAGGCCTCGCAGGCTGCCCGTGTCAGCTCGTCCCATCCCTGCTATAATTGCGAAACGGGAGGGACCGGGCTGCATTAGACACAAAGTAGCGAAGCTCCAACACTGGAGGTCCACCCATGAAAGTCAAAAACGCAATGCATCGGGGCGTCGATTGGGTTAGCCCAGACACGCCCATCAGCGAAATCGCCAAGTTGATGCGCGGCCATGACATTGGCTGCATCCCGGTCGGCGACAGCGACAAGCTCGTCGGGATGGTCACGGACCGCGACATCGTCTGCAACGGTCTGGCAAAGAACGGGTTCGATGCCGCCAGCATGACGGCCCGGGATGTGATGAGTTCTGGCATCCATTGTTGCCGGGAAGACGACGATCTGGACAAGGCGGTCCATCACATGGAGCAGCTCCAGATCCGCAGGCTGCCCGTGATCGACAAGGACAAGCGCATGGTCGGCATGCTCAGCCTGGGCGATGTCGGAGAGGCGGCACCGAACGCGCTGCTGTCCGAATGCGTCAGGCACGTTTCGGCGCATCACTAGGCAAATGACGCGGCGATCCGAGGCGGCCGCTAGGCCCCTCGGATCTTCATCGTCTTCATGCGGCTATTTGGGGCCGAGATAGGGATCGGTGTAGCGCGCGTCGGCGCAAGCCACGCCATTCCAATAGTGGTACTCGCCGCAACTGCGTGGACGGAGCGGCGCGAAGATCACCGCGTTGCCATCGGCCGTCACGACGACGTCGCCATTCTCTACCATGCGGCGCGGTCCGGACGGCCACACGCGGTGACGGCGGTGGTAGCGCTCGCGCCAACCGACAGTTTGCACGGCGCTCTGATCGACGGAAAGAGTGGTCAAGGCCGGAAGCGGGCTTGCCGTTGCGCTTTCTGGGCCAAGGCCAAGAACGAGGCTCCCTGCAACGAGGGCTGCAGCAGAAGTCAGAAGAATTCGCATGTCACGCTCCTTGGTTAGTCCTACCCGTCACTTGAACAACGGTTGAGCCTTGGATTTGGTTCAAACCAAGGGGCGCAGGATCAACAATTGGTTTCTGACTGTCCCAGGGGGATCCAATCGACGGATGGGCTAAGGCCGGCGCTCGAGGGTGCCGGCGAGCTTGGCGCCCACCGAGGCGAGCAGCATCTCGTAGGCCCGGTCGGCGATCTCCTCCATCGACTTGGTCTTGGCGAACATCGCTCTGGCCTTGGCCGAAAGCTCCTCGCGGCTCGGCATATGCGGCACATGCGGAAGATGCATCGTGGCCAGCACCTCCGCCGTGCGGTCATGGGCCCGGGCCAGCCGCTCCCGAAAGGCCGTCAGCTCCGATCCCTGCAGGGCCGAGGCGATGGAATTCGCGATGCGCTCGGAGTTGAAATGCGCCACGAGCTGCTCGGCCGCGCGATTGATGACGCTGGCGCCGAGACCGTGCTCGTTCTGCACCACCTGCTTGGGGGGCATTCTCAGATCCCAAACGACGCCGACCCAGGACAGCGCCTTGAGGATGTAGAAGGTCGGGTCGATCTCCCACCAGCGGAAGCCTTGCCGCACGCTGCTTTGGAAGGCGTGGTGATTGTTGTGCCAGCCTTCGCCCATGGTGAACACGGCGAGCAGCCAGTTGTTGCGGGAATCGTCGCCGGTGACATAGCGCTTGCGGCCGCTGACATGGGCAAGCGAGTTGATGCAGAACGTGCCGTGATAGACGAGCACCGTGCTCCAGAAGAAGCCGACGAACAGGCCGGACCATCCGGCGATCAGGAAGCAGAGCAGAGCGAGCACGGCGGCCGGCACCAGCTCGTATTTGTGCAGCCAGCGAAGCTCGGGATAGCGCACAAGATCGGCGACCGCCGCCTCGTCGAACGTGTCGTGGCGGCGCGAGAAGATCCAGCCCAGATGGCTATAGAGAAAGCCGGTGTGGCGCGGCGAGTGGACATCGAGCTCGGTGTCGGAATGGAGATGGTGATGTCTGTGCTTGGCCGCCCACCACAGCACGCTCTTTTGCGCGGTGCTTTGGGCGAGGACGGCGAGGACGAAGCGGAAGGCCCGGCTGGTGGAATAGGCGCGGTGCGAGAACAGGCGGTGATAGCCGGCGCCGATGGCGAAGATTCGCAGCCAATAGAGCGTCACGCAAAGGACCAGCGCCTGCCAGGTGACCCCGGACCAGATCGCGCCGAAACAGGCTAGGTGAACCAAGACGAAGGGAACCGCGGACGGATAGACGATGTCGTCATGCTCTTCGTGAAGGCCAGCGTCGGTCGGCATAGGGGCAGAATCCTCATCTTCTTGGTCACCGCATTTAGCGCTTTTCTGGGGGCAAAGGCCAGATATGGTGATAGCGGCGCCGCCGCTAATCCCAAACATCTAGGCATGGGGAGACGCCGATGCAAGCAGCCCCACGGCCACTGCAGGGGCGCATCGTGCGGCCATCTCCCGCGCATCCTCCGCGCAATCGATGATCTCGGCGAAATCGCGATAGGGGCGGTCGAGCTGCTCGGCCAGGGTTTCGGCGAGGAAGCGGCCGCAGCCGGCCCCGATTATGGGCGCATCGGCGGCGAGGCCCTCGCGTTCGATGAGGACTTTCGCGTCGGACGAGATCTGCGCGAGCTGCCGCCGCGCCAGGAAATGGGCGAGCGCCTTCCAGGCGATGAAATCCGCATCGTCCGCGTCGCGTCCCAGCATGCGCGCCAATCGCGCGGCGCTCTCATCGAGGCTCTTTCCGCGCTGGTCGGCTGCGGGGTAGGGGTCGGCGTCCTCGGGCAGCTCTCCGGTCAGGCGATAGACGTCGGCCATGGTGGCGAAGCGCTCGGCGGCCATGCCTTGCATGCGGCCCTTGAAGGGAGCGGTCTGCGCCACCGCCATGACGGGCGTGCGCACCACCCCGCCATAGATCAGTTCGCCTTCGGTCAGGCGCTCGCCGTCGGTCAGCCCGACAGCGGCGGCTTTGCCGGCTTTCAGAGGAATGAGGTCGGTGGTGGTGGTGCCGATATCGATCAGGAGCCCGTCGCCCGCAAGCGTTGCGGTGAGCGTGGCGCTGGCATGCCAATTGGCCGACGCCACGTCCTGCCAATGCTCGCGCACCGCGTCGGCGCCGATCAGCCCATCGCGCAGGCTATAGAAGAGTGTGTCCTCGCCGGTCGCCTTGCGCATCAGCCCGACGAGATAGGCCACGCCCGCCGCCCGCGACGGAAACACATCCGAGAGCTCGCCCGTCATGGTCACCGCGTGCCGGCTACCCTCCGGACACGCCCTCAGCGCCTCGTCCAAGGCCTGATTGAACTTGGCGGGGTCGGGAATCGCGGGGCAGGGGGTCTGCGTCACGGACACCACCCGGCCGTCCTCGATTCGCGCCAGCTTCAGGTTGGCGCCGCCCAAGTCCCACCCAAAAGACGCTTCCATTCGGCCCTCATTTGCCAAGACGCTATTCCTGGTCATGATAGGAAGAAGCATCGGGAGGCACGGCGCCATGACGCTTCATTCCGAGGTCTCCGTAAATCACGCCTCGGGCGCGTTCGCCGTCATCCCCGTGCTCGATCTGAAAGACGGGGTAGTCGTCCATGCGCGCGCGGGCAAGCAAGCTCACGCGGGAAAGCGGGCCGAGTACCGGCCGATCGCCACCCCGTTCGGCCCGCCCCATGACGCGGCGGCCATTGCCAGGGCGATGCTCGGCATCACCTTCTCGTCGGCACTTTATATCGCCGATCTCGATGCGATCCTCGGCCGGGGCAACAATTTCGAACTCTGCCGGGAACTGGGCTACATCTTTCCCAGCATCGATCTGTGGATCGATGCCGGCTTCTCCGACGTCAGCGATTGCGCCTTTTGGCTGCCGCTCGGCGCCACGCTCGTCATCGGCAGCGAGACGATCGCGAGCCTGGACGCCTGGGAGAATATCCGCGGCAACTTTGCCTCCAACCTCGTGCTGTCTCTCGATTTCGATGAGCAGGGCTTGCGCGGCCCCGAGGAGGTGATGGCCGATCCGTCGCTCTGGCCCGACAGGCTCATTCTTATGAGTCTCGGTCGCGTGGGCACCGAGACGGGTCCGGACCTGGCCCGCCTGCACGAGACGCTGGCGCGCGCGGGCAACCGTGCCGTCTACGTGGGCGGCGGGGTGGCCGGTCTCGACGACATCGCAAAGGTGGCGCAGGCCGGCGCGCGGGGCGTGCTCGCGGCAACGGCGCTGCACTCCGGGGCCATCAGCCAAAAAGAAATCGCCGCTCTCGTGGGAAAGCGGCGATCTCAGATTTGATATGCGGTTAGCTCTGTTTCTTAGAAACCGAGCTTTTGTAGCCACCGCCGAATCGGGCCCGGCCCGTTTCCACTGCCGGGGTCGTCCCGACCTGGGGGTTCTCCTTTTCAGCCAGCGGCGAAAGGATGAGTGGCCGAATCCTTCTTGGCGGTCACGTCGGAGGCCTTCGGCTCGCCGGCGACTGCGCGGGCGAGGGCTTCCTTGGTGGCCGTGTAGTTGAATTCCTGGATCTTCTTGTCGTCCTTGGCTTCCCAATGGATGAACACGCCGACGCAGACAAAAAGATCGTCTGCCTCGTTGGCGGGGATCACACCTTCGGCCACGGAGTCGGCCACGGCCTTGGCCACGGCGTATTGGGCAGGACCGAACATCTGGACGGCCTGGCGGGCGTCCTTGATGGTCACTTTGTTGTAGAGGATCGTCGGCGGCTTGCAGAGCAGGTTCGGCGCGACAACCGCCAGAAGCGTGGTGAAGCCGTCCTTGTTGTTGGTCAGTGCGTTGCAGAAAGCCGTTTCGACGGCGCTGCCGCGCGGACCGAGCAGTAGATCGATATGGGCAACTTCGTTGCCGTCGCCGACGAGCGACTCGCCGACAGAAACACCAGTGATTTTGGCCATGAGGCAACCCCTCCCTAGTACTAGGATGATCAAACAAAACGGCGGCCACCGGCCTTAAGACCCGGCGACGAGCCGACGAAAGTGCTCTGGGTGAACGCTCCTCCGTCCGCAACTCCTGGTCGGAGTTCCGCTGGCGCAACATAAGCCGGGGCCGGAAGGATCGGCAAGTCGATTATTGGCCGTTTTTGCCTGCCGCCGAATGTTCCTTATCGAGCCCTTTACCGGGCTTGCAGCGCGGCGGCGAACAGCGTGGCCACGGTCAAATCGGCGGAAGTTCCCGGATTCAGCCCCCGTTCCTTGAGCGAGGCGTCGAACGCGGAGAGGGGCCCCGCCATGTCTTGCGGATCGTGGCAATGGGACAGTCCCGCTTCGATCGGCCGCGCTTCGTCCCGAACCGCGCTCGCTGCCGCGCCGCCGAACTTGCGCTCGATCAGGGTGTCCGGGATGTGGGCGAGGAAACCGAGATAGACATAGGTCGTGACCCAGGCCACGTGGCCCCAGCGTTTCGTGCCGCCGTCGAGCCATTTGAGACCGAGCTCGAAGACGTCCACGAAGCCGTGGGTGTAATTCCAGGCGATCCGGTCCCGGGTCTCCGCCGCCTGCATGGCCTCATACAGGGTGACCCCGGGCTCCGCCGCCACGTCATGGTGGGGCGCTTGCCCAAGCCCGCCGGGCTCGGCGAGCCGGATCGCGCGATAGGCCGCGCAAGCGTCCTCGACGGTGAGAGAGCCGAGAACCCCCTTGAGCCGGTCTTCCAGGCTGTGGCCCGAAGGATCGAGCGCCGCCTGGGCGAGGGGGGCTGCAAGCAGCACGATGCCGAGATTGGTATTCTGGCTGACAGCCTCGCGCGTGGCCTCTACCGCGGCCTCGATGCGCTCGCCCACCGAGAGACCGGGAGCGCCCATCGCCGGCGCCGCGGCCGCGGCGCTTTTCTCGAAGTCGCCGACGCTCATATTGTGACCGTTGGCGAAGCGATGCACGTTGCCGGGCTTCAGGGCCTCGAGCTCGGCAAGGCAAGCCTCATGAAAGTTTGAGGCAATACGTTCGGAGGTGAGGGGTGCGGTCACGCTTCCTCTTGGGTCTTGCGCCTGCCCGCGGGCAGCGCCGCATCGAGAAACGCATCGACCACATGGTCTGAGATGCGCAGCCGCGTGACCTTCTGAAGGCCGTTCCAAGCCGGCATGGAGTTGACTTCGAGCACGAGAAATCTCCCGTCGGGCGCTTGGATCACATCGACGCCCGCATAGTCGGCGCCCACCGCGGCCGCGGCGCGCACGGCGAGATCGCTCAGTTCCTGGCTGGCGATGGCCGCCTTGGCGCGGGCGCCTTGCTTGATATTGGTGATCCAGCTTTCGCCATGGCGGATCATCGCGGCAACAACACGGCCGGCGCAGACGAACAGCCGCCAATCCTGGTGGCGCCCTTGTGCGCCGGGAACGAATTCTTGCAGATAGTAGACGCCGTTCACCGCTTCGGGCGGCGAGAGGTCGGAGGCCGCTTCGATCAGGCGTAATCCGTTGCCTTGGGCGCCGAACAGCGGCTTCTCGACGACGCGGTGTCCTTCCGCGGCGAGCCGGGCGACGATCGCTTCCGCCGTGCTCCTGTCGACGCCGGCAAAGGTCCGCGGCGTCGGCAGCCCGGCCTTTTGCAGGAAGAACGTCGTGGTGGATTTGTCCACGCAGCGCTCGATGGCGCGGGCGTCGTTCCACACCGTGACGCCGAGTTCACGCAGGGCATGGAGCAGCCCAAGATAAAGCGTGACCTCCTCGAAGCTCCCCCCGGGAATGAAGCGCACGAAGGCGCCTTCGGGCCGGTGATCGCCGAGCCATGGAATGGAGAGCCCGGTCGCGGTCTCTGTGGAAAAACCGCAGACCGGCAGCGGCGCCACGATGGGGCGGATGCCCCGCCGCTTGAAGGCGCGCAGCAGGCTCTTCCCATGCCAATCCCGTCCATCGCCGAACAGGACGATGGACGGGGTGATGGCGGGTTCGGCAACCATGGAGCTCAGGCGAAGGAGCGTTGCAGTACGGCGTCGTCGATCTTACCGCTTTGGAAGCTCTCGCCCGTCTTGAGCGATGTCACCGTGACTTTGGCCGGGCTGAACAGCATCGGGTCGATCTGGTAGAAGTCGCCCTTCACCGCCGCGAAAATTTCGGCGAACGGCTTGCCGTAGTCCTTCGAGTTGGCGCTCGGCAATTCGTCGGCGAGCTTCTTGGCCGCGTCCGCTTCGCCCGTGACGTAGAGCTGGGCGCGGCCGGCATAGATAATGGCGTCGTTGGTGCGGCCCATCGCCTCGATGAAGCCGGGCGCCGGCGGCGGCACCGGGACCGTGGCGATGCCGTCGACGACGTCTTCCAGCGGGAAGTGCAGCTCATGCGCCTTATGCAGCGCGACTTCGAGGCAGCGCGCGGCGATCTGCACCGTACCGGCGAGGCTCGAGGTCGGTGCGTAGAGGATCGTCAGCTTGTCCGGCGCGATCTTGCAGGCCTCCGCGATCTTCTCCACCATCGCGGCCGGCGGCGCTTTGTCCGCCTCGATCACCAGCGCGGCGGTTTTCGCCTGGTCGCGATAACCAAGCTCGTCGAACAGCTTCTCCGAAGAGCCCATGGCGCGGGCCGGGCCGGAGCCGAGTACGCTGAATTTCTTGCCGTTGTCCTCGACCGAAAGGCTCCACCCGGCATATTGCGAGCCGAGGCAGGCGAGCACGGGCTGGCTCGTATGCACGGTCACCATGAACGGCCAGGGGTCGTCAGTGCTCGTGGTCTCGAATGTCACCTGGCCCAAACCGCCAAGGCAGATCTCGGACAGTCGCCGGCCGGCCTCGAGGCCCCCCACGGCTTTTACCCCACAATCGACGAGTGTCTCGCCCAGCGAACCCTTCGTCACCTCGACGCGCAAGGCGTCGGCATTATCGATGAGGTCGCGCACCAGCGGCGCGACCAGCGTGTTGATACTCGGTTTCTTCATGTCTTGGCTTGCACGTCCTTCGTTGTTCTTTTTGTTCACCCCGCTCCCCCTCAGACTTTTGAATTTTGGCCAGGATGCTGGCTTTGCGCTCTTGTATGAGGCGCTTCGCCCGTCCTCTGCTCCCGGCGCGGGCCAGTACAGTGCATATCGGACGCTGTTTGTCGATCCGCTCACCGGGGGCCGGGAGGTCGGCCGCCCAGGCGGGCCAAATCATGCTGCGGGGCACAACCAAGGTCTTTGGCGCGTGGACGTAACCCATGGCCGCAGCCCCTTCGAAGACAGGCATTTTCCAAGGAAGCTTGCCGTCGCGCACCGCGTCCACATGGAGAGTGAGCAGCGGCTTTGCCGCGCCTGCGAAGATATCGAGTGTGGCGCCAGGTCGCGGGTTGATCTCGATCAGATAGGGATGATTCTGGCCGAGCATGAAATCCGCGGAGGCCAGCCCCGTGATTCTTGAGGCCCGGGCGGCGGAGATCACGATGCGCGACATCTCTTCCGCCGCGCCGTCTGAGAGGGACGCCGGCCGTACCGCGCCGCCATAGCGCCACGGCTTGCCGGGAGCGGGCGCCGTCCATTGTTCGCTGAAGCCGAGCACGCGTGCGGTCCGTCCGTTGGCGATGAAGAGCGCCGAGACGGCGCGCCCCTCGACCAGCGCCTGGTAATAGACATTGGTTGCGCGCGTCTGGAACCGCGCCGGGACCACGTGGCTGCCCCCGGCCCCACCGCGGCGCTTGGCGACCCAGCCGGTGGCGTTGCGCGGCCGCGCCGTCACCGTGACGGGATGGGGGATCGCCAAATCGTCGAGCAGCGCGAAGAAGCGCTCCGGCGCCTTGATGGTCTCGACGGTTTCGGCGTCGTTGCCGAGCAGCGGCCAGCGCGCTTCGATTCGCGAGAGGAGATGCGTGCGGTCCTCGAAGCCCGCGCCGTACACAACCCCGAGCACGGGGGCAGGGGCGCCTTGCGCAAGTGCCGCGAGCGCCGGCCCCAAACTCCTCCACTGGAAGCCGCGGGCCAGATCGACCGGCATCTTGCGGCAGGCATGCGCCAGCTTTTGCGTATCGGCGTCGGCGAAGAAATCGGCGACGAGCGGCACATAACCGGCCTCGACCGCCGCACGCGCCAGCGCCCGGCCCGAGACAGCGGCGATCAGCAATGCGCCGCGGTTCCGGGGCGATCGCCTAGGAGGTGAGGTCTTGGGCGAGACTGTAGGCGGCACGGAAATCGAGATAGACCGGCTTCTCGGCCTGGATCATTTCTTTGAACAAGCCTGACTCCGTCTTGTACTTCACGTCGCCGATGGCGAGCGCGCCGATGCCGACGGCGTTCGTGCCCTCGATGGGCGTGCCCTTGTCCTTGATGCCGACGCCTTCGACGCCGAGCGGCGGCACCGCATTCACATCGGCGGCGACTTTCAGGTCCTTGGACTGCTTGATCTGGTCGAGGCTCAGAATTTGACGTCCCGCGGGGCCCGCAGAGAAGACGAGGTCGGCTTCCCGCGCCAACTCCGCCTTCTGCTCTTCGGTGGTGCCGTCGGCATAGCCGAGATCGACGTCGAAGCGGTCATTCGCCTCCATGGTGAGCCGGCGCACGCGTTCCGGCCCGTCATAGCCGACCAGAACAGCCTTGGCGCCATCGGTGGTGGCGATCACGGCGGAGGCGAAAGCCACCACACCCGTGCCGCCGAACACGACCACGCGCTTGCCCTTCAGGTCGGTCTTGAAATTTTCTTTGAGGGCCTTCTTGGCGCAGGCGACCATCGCCGCGGCGGTGGTGAAGGACCCGGCAGGATCGGCGAACACCGAGATCTCGAAGGGCGGCACCATCGCCTTCTTGGCCTTGTCCATCATGTCGAGCGCTTCGATGGCCCGCTTGCCGCCGATAAACATGGCGGTGCGCTTGATGCCGTCGGGGCTACGCGAAAAGATGGCGTCCTGCACGAGGCCATAGACGTCCTCGATGGTCACGTTCGTATAGGGAATTGCGTCGTCGTAACCGGCGTCGAGCGCCATGTTCACGTCGAACGGGCTCATATGCTTGAGCGGCGTGATCATGTGCACAATGCGTGGCAGGGCCATCGCTTACATCTCCCAGCGTTCTTGAGTTTTTGTACGCGAACCGCGTGCGTTGACTGCCTCGCTTTAGCACATCAGGCGAGGCGGCAAAGGGCCTCGGATGCGCCCAATGGCGATTTTTCTCAAGTTGGCGCGATCTCGGCGCCTTCGTTGCGGCCCCTGGCCAAGGTGAAGCGCAAGACACCGCTTTCGTCGCGGTCCCGCGCCGCCGCAAGCAATTTTTCGCCGGCACCCTCGGAGGCTGCGAAGGCAAACCCCGTCGGCCCCCAGGAGCTCTGCCCGAGGCCGATCACGCCATCCGCGCGCAAGCTCTCGAGCACGGTCGCCACATGCGGGCTGGTGTAGGGTCCGCCTTGAAGCGGCGCGAAATAGGCGCCCATGCGCTCCTGGAGGTGCCCCACTTCGGCGCAGAACGCCGCGAAGTCGCAGGCTTCGAGGGCGGGCAAAGCGCGGTCGACGATGCGTGCGCGCAAGTCCGCCTGCTCGGCGTTGGGGAAGGCGGGAAGCGCTTCGAAGGCGGCGATCTCGTCCGCGCCGTCGAGCCCCTTGGTTTCCGGATCGAAGACCAACAGCACCCGCCAGTTTTCGGGGAAGGGGACGCGCGCCACCAACGCCGGAAGCGCACCGTTTCGCGGGCCGCTGTCGAGCACGGCCCCGCCCGCCTCGAAGGTCGCAATGCCGATTCCCGAACGCGCACCCCGCCCGAGCCGGCCGGCGATCTCGAGCGGGCTGAGATCGAGCCCTTCGACTGCGGCGAAGGCGGACCCGACGGCGAGCGCGAGCTGGGTGCCCGAGCCGAGCCCCGCATGGGAGGGAATCGCCGCCTCCATGTGGAGCCGGTAGGCGCGATCGACTCCGCAGCTTTCGGCAATGGTCTCGAGATAACGCGCGGCGCGGTCGGCTTCCGGCCCGCTTGCATGCTCCGCCTCCGCTGACTGCAAGGTGAGCCGCGTGCAGGGTTGATCGAGCGACAGACCGAAACTGCCGAAAGGCTGCGCGCCGCGGCCGCTCGGGTCGAGGAAGCCGAAATGCAGCCGTGCCGTCGTGGTGACGGTGACGGACGAAGGGGGCTGTGAAGTAAGAGATTCGGACAAATCGGATCGCGAAAAATGAATGGATGTCAGAACATGCCGTTCAGGTTCGCCGAGTTTTCCGGCTCGACCTGCAACACATCCCAGTGCTCTACAATCTTTCCTGCGTCATCCAACCGGAAAATGTCGATGCCAATCCAGTCACGATCGCCGGGCCATTCCTGCAAGCAAT
>NZ_JBPPND010000002.1:0-4013 GCF_051306395.1 Methyloceanibacter sp. | reverse complement strand
CACCGCGCTAGGCTGGCGGTCATATGCAACCTATTTGGCCGAAATGACTGACTTGTTGCGTTAGGTGGCGGGTCACCCCTACCCCGCGGCGGCGACCTTGGCCCGCGCTGGTCGCACGAGCGCGGCGTCGTCGTTCTTCAGAGTGCGGGGGATCTCGCCGGGCGTGAAATTGTACTCGCCGATCGAGCCGACGGGCATGACCTCGGCGGCCGTGCCGGTGATGAAGCACTCGGTGAACCCTGAAAGCTCCTCCGGCATGATGGTCGTCTCGACCACCTTCCAGCCGCGTTGCTTGGCGAGGCCGATAACCGTGCGGCGCGTGATGCCGTCGAGGAAGCAATCGGGCGCCGGCGTGTAGATCACGCCGTCTTTGACGAAGAAGATATTGGCGCCGGTGCATTCGGCGATCTGCCCGCGCCAGTCGAGCATCACCGCGTCGGCGAAGCCTTCGCGCTCGGCGCGGTGCTTCTCGATCGTGCAGATCATATAGAGCCCGGCCGCCTTGCTGTGGACCGGCGCCGTCGCCGGATCGGGCCGGCGGTATTTGGCGAAGGTGAGCTTCAGCCCCTTCTCGCGCGCGGCCGGATCGAAATACGAGCCCCAGTCCCACGCGGCGATGGCGACGTTGATGCGCGTCTTCTGCGCCGACACGCCCATCTGCTCGCTGCCGCGCCAGGCCAGCGGCCTGACATAAGCGTCGGAAAGCGTGTTGGCGCGCAGGACCTCGCGTGCCGCCTTGTCGAGCTGGGCGACGGAATACGGCACCTCGAAGTCGAGGATCTCGGCGGATGTGTGGAGGCGCTGATTGTGCTCGGTGAGCTTGAAGATCTCGCCGTCATAGGCGCGCATGCCTTCGAACACGGCGCTGCCATAATGAAGCGCATGGGTAAGGAGATGCACCCGCGCGTCGTTCCACGGAATCAGCTCGCCATTGAACCAGATAAAGCCGTCGCGCTGATCGTAGTTCGACATGCGCTCTCCTCCACGAGCAGGACAGGCCGTTCTTGCGTGGCGGCCTCCGTCCGGAAACAAGTGCTGCGCCCCTCATACCATCCGCCAGGGAAATTGCGAGCAAGCGGCAATTGCGCGAGCAGGCGGCGAGGCGTATCAAGGACCCAATTAAGTCAACATGGCTGACATAAACCAAGCGGAAAAATATGTCAACATGACTGACCTAAATGAACCCCTGAGCCGCGGCCGAAAAGGCGGCGGCGCCAAGCGTGGCGAAGGCCCAACCGCCGGCGGCAATGGCACGCCCGTGCCCGAGGCCAAGCTCCACGAGTTCGCCGAGCTCCTGTTCTTCGCCTATCGGGACTTCACCGGCGATCCGGACGCGATTCTGAAGGATTTCGGCTTCGGCCGGGCCCATCACCGGGTGCTCCATTTCGTCAACCGGCATTCGGGCCTGCGGGTGGCGGATTTGCTGGATATCCTCAACATCACCAAGCAGAGCCTCTCCCGCGTGCTCAAGCAGCTGATCGACCAGGGCTTTATCGAGCAGCAAGCGGGATCCTCGGACCGCCGCGAGCGGCTGCTTTATCCCACCGAAAGCGGCCGTGCGCTGGCCGAGCGGCTGGCCGCGCCCCAATTCGTGCGTCTCACCAATGCGCTTGAGGCCGCAGGGCCCGGTGCGGAAGCCGCGCTCCGCCGATTTCTCGAAGCCATG
This sequence comes from Methyloceanibacter sp., assembly GCF_051306395.1. Taxonomy (GTDB): domain Bacteria; phylum Pseudomonadota; class Alphaproteobacteria; order Rhizobiales; family Methyloligellaceae; genus Methyloceanibacter. The sequence continues at coordinate 2,347 of NZ_JBPPND010000002.1, read as the reverse complement.
ATCAATGCCGAAGATCGGCCCAAAGTCTCCTCCATCATGTCCACCATGCCGGCCGAGACGCGCCAGGGAGATAAGGGGGACGAGTCCTGATCATGCCGACGCAGATCAAAACCCATCGGGGCAGCGGTCCCGACGACAACGCGCCGCATATTCTGGTGGTGGACGACGACAGCCGCATTCGCGATTTGCTGGCGCGCTATCTCCACGATCACGGCTTCCGGGTGACCACGGCGGACGATGCGCAGTCCGCGCGCGCCACCATGCGCAGCCTCGCCTTCGATCTGCTCATTCTCGATGTGATGATGCCGAAGGAGTCCGGCATCGAATTCGCCAGGACGCTGCGAGACGACAGTCAGGTGCCGATTCTCATGCTCACCGCGCGCGCCGAGCCCGATCAGCGCATCGAGGGGCTGGAGACGGGCGTCGACGATTATCTCGCTAAGCCCTTCGACCCGCGCGAGCTTCTCCTGCGCGTCGGCAACGTGCTGAAGCGCGGCAACGCGGCGCCGGCCACCGGCGAGATCCGCATGGGCGATTTCATCTTTCATATCTCGCGCGGCGAGCTGCAGCGCGCCGGCGAGACCATTCGCCTGACCGAGCGCGAACGCGAGCTGCTGCGCTATTTCGCCCAGCGCCCCGGGACGCCCGTGTCGCGTCATGAGCTTGCCAAGGACGCCGATAGCGGCGGCGAGCGCGCGGTCGACGTGCAGATCAACCGTCTCAGGCGTAAGATCGAGAACGACCCGGCCAACCCGGTCTATCTCCAGACCGTGCGCGGCAAGGGCTACATCCTGTACTCCGAATGAGCGCTGTCTCCGACACCGCCACCCCGGCCCCGCGGGAACGCCCCCGGCCCTTCCGCTGGCTGCTCGCGCAGTTCGGCGAAAAGATGCCGAAGGGCCTCTATGCGCGCGCGCTGATCATCATCATCGCGCCCATGGTGCTGCTCCAGTCGGTGGTGACCTTCGTCTTTCTGGAGCGCCACTGGCAGACCGTGACCCATCGCCTGTCCACGGGCACGGTGCAGAATATCGGCCTGCTCATCGACATGTATGAGGAGTTCCCGAAAGGCCAAAATGCCGCCACCTTGACCAAGCTCGCCGAGAAGAATCTCGGACTGCGCGTGCGCTTCGCGCCCGGCGAGGACTTGCCGCAAGTGCGCTCCAAGCCGTTCTTCGATCTGCTCGATTCGACGCTGTCCGATGAGTTGAAGCGCCGCATCGGCAAGCCCTTCTGGATCGACACGGTCGGCCGCTCCGACTTCGTCGACATCAGGGTGAAACTCAAGGACACGGTGATGCATGTCCTGGCAAAACGCAGCCAAACCTACGCCTCCAACTCCCACATCTTCATCGTGTGGATGCTCGGCACCTCCTTCGTGCTTCTCACCGTAGCCATTCTCTTCCTGCGCAATCAAATCAAGCCGATCCTGCGCCTGTCCCAAGCCGCCGAGAGTTTCGGCAAGGGCCGGCCCATGCCGGCCGACTTCAAGCCGCGCGGCGCGCGCGAAGTGCGCCAGGCAGCCCATGCCTTCATCGAGATGCGCGACCGCATCGAGCGGCACGTGGAGCAGCGCACCGTGATGCTGGCCGGCGTGAGCCACGATCTCCGGACGATCCTCACCCGGTTCAAGCTTCAGCTTGCGATGTTCGAGGAAACGCCCGAGCTCGACGCCATGCGCGCCGACGTGGACGAGATGCAAGCCATGCTCGAAGACTACATGGCGTTTGCGAAAGGCGACTCCGGCGAGGCCATCGAGCGTGTCGATATCGGCGAAATCCTGAACGAGGTGAAGACGCAGGCTCACGGCGACCAGACCATCAACATCGACGTCGAGGACGGGCCGCTTGTGGTACCCGTGCGCCGCCACGCCTTCAAGCGCGCCGTCGCCAACCTGGTCAATAACGCCGCGCGCTTCGCCAACCATGTGAATGTCAGCGCCGCCAAGCACAACGGCTCTCTCACCATCGAGGTCGAGGACGACGGGCCGGGCATCCCCGAGGACGAGCGGGAGCATGTATTCCGGCCGTTCTACCGGGTCGACCACGCCCGCAACCAGGATTCCGGCTCCACCGGCCTGGGTCTCGCCATTGCCCAGGACATCGCTCGGATCCATGGCGGCGACATCGCCCTCGATCAATCTCGCCTCGGCGGGCTGAAAGCCGTGCTAAAAGTCCCGGTCTAAATCTCTTGAGAGGTGCTCCATGCGCAGAATGATTGTCGGACTGGCTGCAGTATTGGCCGTGGCGTTGACCGGACCGGCCTGGGGCCAAGCCGAACCGGACGGGTTCCAAGAGGACGAGCAGCCCGGCTCCGAGTTCGAACTGGATGTCGATGACGACGGCCA
>NZ_JBPPND010000001.1:0-9310 GCF_051306395.1 Methyloceanibacter sp. | reverse complement strand
CACCCATGCCCCGGCGGTCGTCTGGTACTCGCCCGACATGATCGACTGGATGAAGGCAAACCGCGCGGAAGGCGACGAGACCAAGACAGAGACGCCGGTGCCCGACGGCGCCATCATGGTCAAGGAGATGTTCCCGCCGCCCACGTCCCACTGCAAGGACGCGGACCTGATTCACCTGTTCCCGGAGAACGGCGGCGCCATCATGGTGCGCGCCAGCAAGGAGTCCCGCGACGGCTGGTTCTGGGGCTGGTTCGGCTGGGGCGAAGGCGAATGGTCGCCGACCTGGCCGGCGACCTCGGCGCACGGCTACCCGAACACCGGTTTCGGACTTTATTGCACCAACTGCCACTCCTCCGCGCGCGACAACCAGACCTTCGCCTCCTTGCGCAACGTCAATGGCGAGCCCGGCGAACCGCTGGTCTTCTTGAGCCACGACTTTTACCTGGAGGACCACTTTCAGAACGACGGCCAGCGTCTTGGCCAGCGCCGCGGTGCGCCACCGCCGCAGCCGAAATTCGAAACGCTGCACGAGCAGGTCGCGACCGAAGAAACCGATGTGAAGGCCGCGGTCAGCGCCTTCAACCGGCGCCTGCGCAGCCGCAAGGACTACAGCAACGACTTCGCCGAGATCTTCCAGCTCTTGAGCGGCGCGCCTAAGCCTGAAGGCGAGCCGCCCACCATGCCCTCGCAGACTTACGACCATGTGTGGTTTCCAGCCGGAGAGCCCACCGCGACATCGCGCTTCGTTACCTCCGACCAATGTCTCGGCTGTCATAGCGCCGGCGGCACGGGCCTCCAGTTCCACATGACCGAGCAAGGACCGGAGCCGAAACTCACCAACATCTCGCCTTACGGGTCCTGGCAGAAATCGCCGATGGGGCTCAGCGGTCGCGATCCCATCTTCTTCGCGCAGCTCGCCAGCGAGATCGAGACCTTCCACCCGGAGTCGAAAGCGCTCATCGAAGACACCTGCATGAGCTGTCACGCCGTGCAAGGACATCGCCAGCACGCCATTGATACCTTTGCGGATACCGGCGCCTGCGCGCCCCTCGCCCGCGCCGCGCTCGATGCGGTGCCCTACCCCGCCGACAATCCGACCGCGCACCTGGCGAAATACGCCGCGCTCGGCCGTGACGGCGTGGCCTGCTCGACCTGCCACAGCATGGTGCTCGGCAAGGACGCATCGCAGAAGGTCGCGGATGACGCGCAGAACGCCTGCGTCGCCGAACGCCAGAAGGTTCTCAATCCGGGCCTGACCGGCCTCGCTAAGACCTTCACCGGCAATTTTCTCGTCGCCAAGCCCAGCGAAATCTTCGGTCCCTTCAAGGACCCGAAGAAGAAGCCCATGGAAGCCGCGACGGGTCTGGTCGCGGCCCATAGCGAGCACGTGAAGAGCTCGGAAGTTTGCGCGAGTTGCCACACGGTGCATCTGCCCGTGCTTCACCGCGGCAAGATCGTCGGCCACACCTACGAGCAGGCGACCTATCCGGAATGGGCGTTTTCCGCCTATCGCACCGGCGAGACGGTGGACGGCGCGCTGCCGGGCGGCGCCGGCGCCAAGGCGCAGTCCTGCCAGGACTGCCACATGCCCAAGAAGGACGCGGAAGGCACGCCCTATCGCAGCAAGATCGCCAGCATTCAGGAATACTCATCCTTCCCGCAGGCCGAATTCACTTTACCGCCGGAGGACATCGATCTCGAACCCAGAGACGGCTTCGCCAAGCACACGCTTGTCGGCCTGAACCTGTTCCTCACCAAGATGGCCCAGCAATTCCCAGACGTGCTCGGGATTCGCACCGAGGACCCGATGCTGCCGTCGCGCCGGGGCGTCGACCCGCTCATCGCCACCGAGCGCGCCATGCTGGAGCAAGCGGCGAAGACGGCCGATATCGGCGTGGCCGAAGTGACGCGCGAAGGCGGCACGCTCGCCGCCAAAGTGACAGTGCGCAACAAAGCCGGCCACAAATTCCCCTCCGGCGTCGCCTTCCGGCGCGCCTTTGTCGCCTTCGAAGTGCGCGACAAGCTTGGGCAGGTGCTCTGGGCCTCGGGCCGCACCAACCGCACCGGCGTGATCGTGGACGAGAACGGCGAGCCGGTCGCGGGCGAGCTGTGGTGGACGCAAGATTGCAAGTCGCGCATCGCCCCGGAGGCGCGCGCGCACCAGCCTCACTACCAGGTCATCACCAATCAGTCCCAGGCGCAGATCTACCAGGAGATGGCCGCGAGCCCGGCCGACGTGGAGCACCCCGCCTGCGGCGCGCACGCCAAGCCGGAAGGCCCGCTGACGTCGAGCTTCCTCTCCATCTGCGCCAAGGTGAAGGACAACCGCCTGCTGCCCCATGGCTTCTTGCCGCTGAAAGCGCGCACCGAGATCGCGAGCGCGCTCGGTGCCAATGAGGAGCTTGCCGAGGACGTGGCACCGGTCGGCACGGACGGCGACCCGGACTACGCCGAGGAGAACGAGAGCGCAGGCGAGGAGGTTCTCCTCTACCAAGTCCCCCTCGCGGAGATGGACGGCGAGCCCGCCGAGATCCGCGCCACGCTCTACTACCAGGCCATCCCGCCCTTTTTCCTCCAGGACCGCTTCTGCACCGCCAAGGGCGTCGACACCCAGCGGCTCTATTATCTCGCCGGCAAGCTCGACACCGCCGGCGGGCCCATCCAGAGCTGGAAGCTGAAAGTGGGCCAAACCGCCAAAATCGCCGTGCCCGAGGCAAGCGTTCCTTAAGGCCGCTCTCATAGAAGGGTCCGGCCATGGTGTTCAGCGGGAAAAATGCTGTAATCTAGAGCAACTACCGAAGCGGGCTGAGAGCTGCCCGCCATCAAAGCCGGGCTTAAGGGGACCGCATGACAGAGAAGCAGATGTTCGAGATTCCGACGGAGATGCGCGACTTCGCCGAGAAGAACGTGGAGCAGGCGCGCGTGGCCTATGGCCAGTTCATGGAGTTCATGAGCCAGGCCATGAACGCCTGGTCGTCCTCCGGCGGACCGGAAGCCGGCAACTTCAAGGCGATCCAGGATCGGGCCATCGCCTTCGCCAAGGAGAACGCCGAGCGGTCCTTCTCGCTCGCCAGCGAACTAGCCAAGGCCAAGGACATGCAGGAAGTCGTGACCCTCCAGAGCCGCTACGTGCAGACCCAGATGCAGACCTTCGGCATCCAGGCCCAGCAGCTCTCCTGGCTCATGGCCAACGCCTTCCGCAACATGCAGAACAAGACGCCCAAGGGCTGGGACCCCAAGGACTGGAACTCCAAGGGCTAGGCCGCTTCGCGTCCCTCCGCCTGCCGGCGCACGAGGCCGTGGACGAAGCCGAGCTTCTCCACCACGGCCGCGTGCAGGACCTCCGGCGCCACGTCGATCAGGCCCATCTCGCGGTTGAGCTCGTTGAGCACAAGTCCCAGCCGCCAATGCTGGCTGGCCATGCCGTTGAGATCGCCGAAATCCACGGCGCCGATCAGTCCCATCTTAGAGGCCGTGTCGAGCACGCTCGTGATGTCGAGATAAAGCGCGAAGGTCTCCGCCCAATCCTCCCAAGGGTGCATGGTGGCGTAGGCGCTGACGAAGCGGTTGCGCCAATCGAGCGGCGGACCTTTCGAATAATGCCGCTGGAGCGCCTCCCCGTAAGGCGGGTTCTCGTGGTCGCCGAATGTGCGCTTGAAGTCATCCTCGCAGCGGCCGCGCACCAGCAAGTCCCAGAAATAATGGCCGATCTCGTGGCGGAAATGCCCGACCAGGGTGCGGTGGGCCTCACCCATATCGACGCGCAGTTTTTCGCGCTCAACGCTGTCGGCCTCGCGGATATTGATGGTGATCTTGCCGTCGGCGTGGCCCGTATAGACACGGTCGTCCGCGCCCATCCAGCGCCACACGCCCTCCGACGGAATAGCGTCCGCCTTGAAGTCAAAGGCGAGCGGCGGGTCGAATCCTTCGTCAGACGAACCGTAAGGCAGTCCCAGAAAGTCGAGCCTGTAGAGCAGCCGGCGCTTCGCCGCCTCGAGCTCGGCCCAGCGCTCGCGGTTTCCCGGGACGGACAGGTCGGGGATGGTGCGGTTGAAGCGGCAGGCGTCGCACCGACCGCCGGTCGCCGTATTGCCCGCGGACAAACAGCGATTGCAGACATGCTCGATCGCATAGTTCGCGCATTTGACAAGCGGCGCCGCGCAGCCGGCATTGGCGCAAACATAGGTGCCGTCGCCTAAAGGCTCCAGCGCCGCGATGGCGCGGCAGGAGGGGCACCAGCCCACCTCGCGGCCGCAGTTCTCGCAAGACACGTTTTCGAAGAACAGCGTCTGCCCGCAGACGCAAGAGAAGGTCCGCATAAGCCGCGCCCTACTCCGAAGGCCAAGGCAGGATCGGCACGGCGCTCACCGCGTTCGCAGGCGAGCCGTCGATGATCTTGGAGCTGATCGCCAGATAGACCAGTGCGTTTCGCTTCAAGTCGGGAATGCGGTAGATGCGCGTCTTCTTGAAGAAGATGCTGGTCTTCTCGGTGAAGGCCTCTTCCCGCTCCGGCAAGCTCTTCAGGTCCACGGAGATCGGGCCCATCTGCCGACAGGTCACGGAGAAATTGGACGGGTCCTCGTTGAGGCCGAGCGGCTGGCCCCAGCCGCCCTTGCGCGCCTGGCTGATATAGCAACTGACCCCCCGCACTTTCGGATCGTCGAACTCGCTGATGCAGACCCTGTCGTTGGGCGACAGGATGCGCAGCGTCGTCGACACGCACTCGAAGTCCTCGGCCTGCGCGAGGCCCGGTCCCGCGAGAGCCACGATCCACGACGCGAGCATGAGTCCGCAAGCCCTGAAAACGATTCGCATTTCGGCTGGCCTCTCGGTGAAGGGGTAACGGCGCGCTTATTCAACGCGTGGGACGAAAATAGGGTTCGCTTCAACCAAGAACCAGAGGGGCACGACGCCGCGCATCAACAAGGTTATCGGGTCAGGCGCCGCTTGTTGGCGCGCACGCGCGTGCGGTAACCGCGCACGACCTTTTCGGCGGAGCCGCCCGTGGCCACGGTCATTGCCGCTTCGACGAGGGCCGTGCTCTTCTCGGTCACCATTCTGGTGGCCTCGGTCTGCGCCATGGCGCCACCGCGCGCGAGCCGCATCATGCGCAACGTCATGACGGTTTGCGCCTCCTGCCAGGCCTGGGCAGAGGTGAAGGCCAGCTTCATCCAAGCTGACAGCATGACCGGTGTTAACGACGCGCTGTCGTAAGTGCGCCGAGCAGGAAGCCGATGCCGAGCGCGATGCCGATGGCTGCGAGCGGATTACGCTTCGCGGCGGAGTGCGCCTGGTCATATGCGTCAACGGCCATGTCCTGGACATCGGTGGCCATGTCCTGAACTTTATCTTGAGCCTTGGCGAACTGCGCCCCGGCCTTGTTGGAGACGCTCTCGGCGGCATCGCCGATATCGTCGGCCATCGACTTGGCCTTGTCCGCAGCTTGGCGGGCGGCCGGCGAGTTGGCGGCATTGCGGAACGTGTCTTGGGGAGTCGTCATCTTTAGGTCCTCCTGTAGCGCGGGGCGGCAAGAGGCGCCACCGGTCATGATCAACGCCGGGCTTTGCGGGTTGTTCCGTGGGCCGAGCGGAGGATCGTTAATCGTCGCAGAGGTAGACGAATTCGAGCCCCTGCTCGCTGCAGATGGCGAAGGCTTCGTCCTCGCTGTCCGCCTCGATGAGGACCAGCAAGGGCCCTTCAAGCGCGCAGAACTTGACGCGTTTCGGCGCGGTCCGCGCCGACACGCGGACGACGCTCACGCTCATGCGTTCGGTCGCAAGCCTGGATCGATCTGCCATGACCGGAATCATGCCTGATTCGCAAAGGTTTGACTCGGGCTTTGAGAGCCGGCCTTAGCGGAACAACCCACCGAACAGGCCGCGGCGCTCGCGCCGGGGACGGCGGTCTTGGGAGAAATCGAAATCTCGGCGGCGTTTGGCCCTGCTCCTCTTGCGCGGTTTTTCCACTTCGCCCTGATTGAAGGCATTCTTGGCGATCTTCACCTTGCGCTGGCGCAGCTCGGCCTCGAAGGCCGCGATCCGCTGCGGCTTCCGCTCGAAGCCCTTATCGGTCTCGATCGCCTCGCGCATGAAGCTGACCCAGATCTCGGCCGGCAGGCTGCCGCCGGTGACGCGCTTCATCGGCTTGAAGTCGTCATTGCCGACCCATACACCCACCACGAGATTGCCTGCGAAGCCGATGAACCAGGCATCGCGATAATCCTGGCTGGTGCCCGTCTTGCCAAAGGCACGAATAGGCAGCCGGGCCCGCCGCCCGGAGCCGCTCTCCACCGTACCGCGCAACAGCGTCATCAGCTCTTTCTGCTCGTTGAGCCGCCAGCGGCCGGCGCCGCGCGGCGGTGCGCTGTTGGCGTCCGCCGCCTCGAACCCGGTGATCGCCCAGGGCTTCACCGGATAAGCGCCGGCATCGACCGCGGCAAAGGCGCTGGTCATTTCGAGTAGCGTGACTTCGAAGGCGCCGAGCGCCAGACTCGGCTGCGCCTCCAGCGGCGTCGAAATGCCGAGGTCGCGCGCCGCCGTGATCACGGGCGTGCGCCGCATGCCCTCGGATAGTTGCACCGATACCGTGTTGATGGACGAGGCGAAGGCGCGGCTCATGGGCATGGCGCCGCGGTAGCGGTGACCGAAATTCTTCGGTTCATAACTGCCGATGCGGACCGGCTGATCGACCACCGTGCTGTTGGGCGTGAGCCCCGCGCGCAACGCCGCCAGATAGACGAACAGCTTGAACGAGGAGCCCGGCTGCCGGCGCGCCTGCACCGCGCGGTTGAACTGACTCTGGTCGTGATCCGCACCTCCGACCATGGCGAGCACACGCCCGTCGGGCCGCATCACCACCATGGCCGCCTGGGAGACGTTCCGCGCCTTGCCCTCCTTGGCGAGAACGGTCTCGATAGCGGACTCAGCCAGGCGCTGGAGCTCGGGATCGAACGCGGTGTAGACCGGCAAGGGCGAATAATCGCTGGTGCGCGGCAGCTCGATGGTGTGGGAAACCCAGTCGGCGTAATAGCTGCCCGTGGCGTCCTCAGTTCTGATCTCGGGCAGGACCGGGGCAAGCTCCTTTCGGCGTGCCGGCGAGACCTTTCGCGTCTCGACCATGGCATCGAGCACTTCATTCCCGCGCTGCCGGGCCGCCTCGGGATCGCGATTGAGCGCAGTCGGGGACTTCAGAAGGGCCACGAGGTAGGCCGATTGAGGGAGCGTGAGGTCCGGAACCGTGGTGCCGAAATACTGTTTCGCCGCGGCGCGCAGGCCGTAGCAGCCCTGACCGAAATAGGCGCTGCTCAGATAGCGCTCGAGGATCTCGTCCTTGCTGAGCCGTAGTTCGAGCGACAGCGCGAGCCAAGCTTCCTTTCGCTTACGCTCCATCGTGCGATCGCTCGACAGCAGCGAATACTTCGCCAACTGCTGGGTGATGGTGCTGCCGCCTTGCACGATGCGGCCCGCAGCGCGGTTCTCCATGGCGGCGCGTGCCAGCCCGATCGGGTCGATGCCGAGATGGTAGTAGAAGCGCCGGTCCTCCATCGACAGCAGCGCGTCGACGAAATGCTGCGGGACCTCATCGAGCGAGACCGGCTCGGCCACGCACCCGCCGCGGCGCGCGAACGGCTTGCCGTCACTGGTGTGAAGGACCAGGGTCCGCTGGCTCGCCGGCTCGAGCGCCGTGAGCGAATAATCGTCCACCGGGGCTGTGAGGATCAGAAAGGGGACGGCGACCAGACCACCGGTCACGAGGAAGCCTGTGAGCAGCACCGACAGCGCGGCGGCGCCCCGCCGTCCGGCTCTCCTCATACTCCTCGGAATAGGCTTCATGGCGCCCTCTGGTGAAAAGCCAAAGCGGCGCTAACGAATCGTCGTTTCAGCGGCCTCGGCACGGCGCGACACGGGCGCGATGCGTTTGACATACGCGTCGAACACCCAGCCGGTCTCAGCCGTGTCCGGCTCGAACACCTCGACCCACTTGCCCTCGCGCGATGCGACGCGAAGCTTGGTGCCGGCAAGCTGCACCCTGATAACGGCGTTAGCGCTGGAGGGACCCTGGCGCATATTGACCGCATCGACAACCTCGACCCAACTTTGGCGCGCCGCCGCTTCGCGGGCGACACGCTGGGGATCTGAGCCGAGCAGTGTGGATTGCGGGCGCGCCTTGGTGGCGCGGACAGAAGCGATGGTCTCGGTCTCGGACGCGGAGGGCGAAGGCACGGTGGCAAACCGCTCGCCCGCGAGCGAAAATCCAAGCACGCAGACACCGCAAGCGGTGACCAACAAAAGGCCTGAGACGGCCGCGTATTTCGCAATGGGGTGCATGGTTCTGTCTTATGACGCCAGCGTTGTTCTGTCCTGCTAGGGTCAACTCATGGGTTAAGAGACTGTTCCCCGGCGAGAGACCCGCGAAACCCTGGCTAAGCCAATTGCCAAGGCCCGAACCCTCAAGGTAAAAATGGCGTCGCGGGGAGAGGCGAAGCGAGTCCTCCGAGGGACAGGGCAGAATTGTGGCGCAAAATTGCGTGCCCGATTTTCTGGCCTGGCTCTTTCGGGGCGGACATCCGAGGAAACACTCAAGGATGGCGGTTCGGCGCTGCGCTGTCAGCCCGGGCCTCCCTGAAAGACGGAAGGCCCAAATGACGCATAAACGACTGATGGCGCTCGCAGGCGCTTTGCTCTTCTTGTCCGCCGCCCCGGCCCTGGCGGCCCCGTGCGGCAACAATTCCGCCGGCTTCGAAAAGTGGAAGCGGGCCTTTGCGCAAGAGGCCAAGGCCAACGGCATCGGCCAGCGCGGCATCAACGCGCTGATGAGCACCGGCTACGCCGCCGGCACCATCCGCGCCGACCGTGGGCAGAAAAGCTTCAAGCTCTCTCTGGATCAATTCATGAAGAAGCGCGGCGCCGCGACCATCGCCTCGCAAGGGAAGCGCCTGAAGAGCTCCAACGCGGCGCTGTTCAACGCCCTCGAGCGGCAATACGGCGTCCCGCCCGGACCCCTGCTCGCCATCTGGGGCATGGAGACCGCTTTCGGGCGCTATATGGGCAACCAGCACACGCTCTCCGCTGTCGCCACCCTCGCTTATGACTGCCGGCGGCCGGAATTTTTCACGGGGCACCTTTAGGCGGCGCTTCAGCTCATCGACCGCGGCGCATTGAACCCCGCGCAGCGCGGCACCATGCATGGCGAGGTGGGCCAGACCCAATTCCTGCCGAAGGCGATTCTGCTTTACGCGGTCGACGGCGACGGTAACGGCCGCATCGATCTCAACTCCAAGGCCGACGCGCTCGCCTCCACGGCGAACTTC